>JBLMZM010000176.1:0-85094 GCA_050258815.1 Ignavibacteriales bacterium | reverse complement strand
ATGGCTGAAATGATTGACGTGATTATTGAACTCAAAGATGCCCCTCTCTGTGCGGTAATGTATAAGCCGGGCCTTTATAAAACAGCTCCCGCCTCTTATAATGCAGCGCAGAGGCAGCTTTCGGCCGATATCCTGGCCTTGCATTTGAATGCATGCAAGGCCTATGGCCTTACTCCTGAGGCTCCTCAAAAGAAAAGGGAATTCTATAAGCTTTTTAACGGGGCAGGGTACAAGATACCCAGGGCGCTGTTTTATTCAATATCTGCCCTGCCGTACGTAAAAAAAATACGCCTGGAAGAGAAGGTTAAAATTGACCTGGATCAGACTGTCAGACTCATAAAGGCCGACTCTGTATGGTATAAGTATGGTGATCAGGGAGACAGCATCGTTGTCGGCATTCTGGATACGGGTGTTGACTATATGCACCCGGATCTTGGTGGAGGGATTGGAAAGGGTTATAAGGTAATTGGCGGATATGATTTTGTAAATAATTCAGATGACCTGGGCGACAACAACGGGCATGGTACCATAGTAGCCGGCATTATTTCTGCTAATGGGCGGACGCTAAAGGGAGTAGCCCCGAAATCACTAATTATGGTCTTTAAGGTCCTAAATTCCTATGGTGCAGGACAGGAGAGCGATATTATTGCAGGCATTGAAAGAGCAGTTGATCCAAATAGTGACAATGATTTCGGTGACAGGGTGGATGTAGTAAATATGAGCTTAGGCTCTCCTGGCGGAGGCCCGGATGGCCCCATGGCTGAAGCGGTTAATAATGCAGTAAGACTCGGAGTAGTTGTATGTGTATCAGCCGGAAATAACTCTGGTTATTATTCGATTGGCACTCCGGCCTGTGCCGGGCTCGCAATTACTGCCGGAGCTTCAGATAAGCAAGACGGGCTGGCCGGCTTTTCATCCGGAGGTCCGGTTAAAAGAGAATACTTCATCAAGCCGGACGTCCTGGCCCCGGGAGTGGATGTAACCTCAACTTCAGCCGGAGGAGGTTATACAAAGTCAAGCGGTACCTCAATGGCGTGCCCTCACGTTGCTGGCGTATGTGCGCTGCTAAAGCATATGCATAAGGACTGGTCACCCGCCCGGATTAAATCTGCCATAGTGAGCTCTGCAAAAGATATTGCTCTTAACGTAATGTTGCAGGGCTCTGGTAGAATTGACGCTCTGAAGGCAGCCTCAGCAACTACTTTTTCAGAACCCTCACAGATAAGCTTCGGTGTTGATGATGACCGTGAGCATGACTGGAGAAAAAATGATACGGTCCTTATCTCGAACAAAAGCAGGCAAAGCAGGAAATATACTGTGTCTGTAAGCGGAATCTTCAACGGAATTAAACTCCTGGCTTATCCCGAAACATTCATCCTTCAGCCGGGTGAATCACAGCGGGTTGTTTTTACACTGAGTGTTGATAATAATATAATACCCGAATCGAATAATACTGTTTCATACGGAGGATTCGTTACCTTATATTCCCCACAGGAAAGGCTCAGGCTGCCCTGGGCCTTTGTAAAGTCACCCATTCTATCAATCGAATTTGATAAACCTTTTTCCTTCTTTACAATTAAGGGCAGGGACAAGTCATTCTATCCCCAAAATGCCTGGATATCGGGAGACTATCGCAGAATGGAATTATTGATGCCAAAGGGAAAATTCCTTATGTATTTTACTAATGTGACGCCTGCAGATGGGAAAAATGAATATTCATTCATCTTCATGGATCAGGTGGAGATTCAAGGCAGCAGGACCATGCAGATAAACTTCGATGAGGCCACAAAGCAGATGCTGTTTGAGGGCGTGGACGACAGGGGCAGGAAGCTTTCTGATTTTAATAATACCCTCAACAGCCTCATCTTTGTCTTGCCTGATAATGCAGGCGATGATGCACACATATACAGCTTTAAGAACCAGGATGTAATCAGAACATCATCTGTTCCCGCTGCAGTTACAGTGTGTGCAGGACAGTTCCGGCAAAGCCCTAATGAAGAAAAGAAGATCTGGGTTGTTCAGTATCCTGTAATGACGGGAATGAACGAAGGGGTACGGTTAAGAAACTCTCCCAGGGACTTCCTCAGGCAGAATATCGGGATTACACTCCCACCCCGTATGGACGGTGTACGTGCGATGGTTTATCATTGCATCAGGACACAGAACTCCATACTCAGCTCTTTAGCCCGGGATGATTATATCACTGACAGAAAATGGAAGGGAGAGCTCTTTATCACGCCGGAAAGTGATAAGTCATATGGATTCACTACCTCAATATGCGCTTTTGCGGGTTCGGAAACATGGTTTGAGTCTTACCTGTTCAGGACCAGGGAGGACAGTATCGGTTGCTATCTGTTCGAGGAGCCTCCGGGGATTTGTTACTCTCCCAATAACGGTACAATGAACTTTGGTGATGGTGCCGTCTATCCATCCCTTAGGTTCCTCTTCAGCAGGAAAGAAGATTATACTGTTTCTTTAACTGCTTCATTCTTCGGCCAGATGCATGAACAACGGGAGTATGACAGATATAAAGCCAGTTATGCTGTTTATGACAGCAGGGATGATATTATAACTGCAGGCAGGCTGTCTGACTTCCGCCCGTTCAGCGCTTCTGCCGGAAGATGCAAATTAGTAATGAGCAACAATAATTATCTGGTCGCAGGAACATGGGGAAGGGCAACTCTTACTTCTGTTTTTGAAGTGGATAAATCCATCGCCGGACCCCCTTCGTTTAACAGCTTAAGTATAATTGATTCCACGGGAGCTGCCATCAGCAGTATCGGGAAGGGCAAAAGCGTGAAGCTGAGGTTTTCTGTAAATAGTACAAATCTTCTTCCTGAATCAACAAGGGTTTGTCTGAAGAAGAGCTCGTCGGACAAATGGAAAGAGATTGCGCCTGAGTGGAGGAGTGGGAATAAAATTACGGGACCCGAATATATTTATATGCTTGATGAACTTACGGGCGAGGATTCAACAGGAATTGACCTGAAAATTATGCTGCTGAATACTGATGGCAGTACAACTGAATGGCTCCTTGAGCCTGCCTTTGCTGTGGGTGACTGGATTACTCCCGGTAATAACCACGGAATTGATGATACAAGGCTGCCTGAATATCCGGTGCTTCACTCAAATTATCCCAATCCTTTTAATCCCTCAACCATGATAAGTTATGACCTTCCTCAACAGGCATACGTTGATCTGAAAGTATATGACATGCTTGGGCGTGAGGTTGAGACTCTTGTAGACAAGCAGCAGAATGCCGGGCATCACAGAGTGAAGTTTGAGGGCAAAAGCCTGAGTTCAGGAGTATATATCTGCAGGCTCAGGGCAGGCAGTGTTGTGAGGACTATTAGAATGTTATTGCTGAAATGAAAGGAAACGTTCTCCTTCCAATCAGAGGGCCTGGTGGCGCAAGGCCACCACATTTCGCAGCAGAGGGTCCCAGAGATTATGCCGGGGCCCTTTGTTTACCGGATCCACGGATGTCAGAAAATTAATAGGGTATCAGAAATCTGATAATAAATTGCTGAAAATTATACTAATTTACAGTGGAAATCGGGGAAAATTTCTGGCCCTCTTTTTGAAAAGAGAAATTCACTGGAACCTTCATTACTAACAATTAAGGAAGACTGGGAAATGGGAAAAGTATCTGTGTGTCTCACCTTACTCATTCTGCTTACAACTTCACCAATGGCACAATGGACCAGGCAATCCTTCCCTACAACAGAGGAATTGCTGCGCATCAGATTTGTAAATGAAAAAACCGGGTGGATATTAGCACAAAAGCATCTATACTGTACGACAGACTGCGGAGCTACGTGGGTATCCCAATATGAACTAAAGCAAACTGCCATGGCACTTTGTGCCGTTGACCCGAATACTGTGTTCTTTGCAGAAGGCGTAACTGTACCGGGTAGAGAAGGGACCTTCGGCATCAGGAGAACAACTGACGGCGGCAGAACCTGGGTTTTAGTGGATAGCTCAATTGGCACATACTATTATGATATTATATTTCCGAATCCTTCTCTGGGATTCGCAGCAGGAGATTCTGCAGACCATCCTATCATCAAAAAAACAACAGACAAAGGACTTACCTGGAGGACGGTTGCCAGATTCCAGAAGAGTGAACTCATGATCCATCTGGATGAGATTGTGGGTATTTCATTTGCAACTCCCCTTTTGGGATGGGCCGTATCATACAGGGGAGTATTGTACCATACTGAAGACGGAGGTGACAGCTGGGCATACCAGGATTCACTTACTGATCCTTCAAAACCCAACCGGGTCTGGGATGTGCAATTTACTTCAGCTGAATGCGGCTGGGTCGTTGGAGGCGCGGGTGAAGGACTGCTGCAAAGGACTACGGATGGTGGTAAGACCTGGCAGTCTGTTGCACCAAAATACTGTGGTAATCTGAAGGAGATTCAAATGCTAAATTCCAGAACGGGTTACTGCGTGGGAGAGTTCTCTGCAGAATATAATGTGACCAGGACAACTGATGGCGGAATCAGCTGGATCCCTTCAGAATATCCTAAGGATGCACATTTTAATTCAGTCTCGATGCTGGATACAACGACCGGCTGGGTTGCAGGTTCCTGGGGAAATGTATACAGGCTTGGCAGCAATGCGGGAAGCAAAACCCATGTGCAGAAGGAGAGTTCTAACATAAAAGACTTTGAATTATTGCAGAATTATCCGAACCCATTTAATCCGTCCACGGAAATTTCCTACCATCTGCCTGAAAATCAATTTGTCCGGATCAGTGTTCATGACCTGTTGGGAAAGGAGATCACCATACTGGTAAATGAATACAAACAGGCAGGCATCCACAGCGTTCAGTTTAATGCTCCCTTCCTTCCAAGCGGCATGTACCTGTACAGAATAGAAGCAGGTAAGTTTTCTGCATCCAGAAAACTCATGCTGATTAAGTGAGAACCTTCCCCGGCAGATATCCTGAAGCCGGGGAATTCTTTAATATAATTCTTACTAAAGCCCCCTCAGGTTGAGAGTACCCCTCTTCAGGCATAAAAACTGACTGATCATTACGGTTCTGGACAGATTGTCCGGAACCGGACATAAATATCCCGCCACGAATCCGCTAAGTATTAAAAAAATAAGAGCTTACCTTTGGCCTGCTTCTTGCATCTCAGTGAGAAAAGGGGAGACTTATGGACAGGGAACTGCCTGAAGAATTTATAAGAAGACGGAAGTACAGACGGCTAACCACAGCCGTAATAGCAGTGCTGGGAATATTCCTGACTTTCATTGGTTTCAGGTCGCTCTTAACACCGCGGATAGAAAAAAGCAGGATTATTACTTCAGTTGCCGAAACGGGTCCGCTTGAAGCTACAGTTTCAGCCTCTGGCCTTGTTGTTCCGAAATATGAACAGGCAATCTCTTCTCCCATTGAAACAAATATTATTTCTGTTTATCACAAGGCAGGTGAAAAGATTCGCAGGGGAGACCAGATAGTAAAGCTTAATAAGGAATTCCTTCAGCTCAATTATGAAAAACTCAAGGACGAGCTGGGGCTAAAGAAGAGTAAAAAGCTGCAGCAGGAAATAAGCTTAAATAATGCACGGCTTCAGAGTGAAGCAAACTTCGAAATCAGCGAACTGAGTGTAAGACATAATGAAGAAAAATATAAGCGTGAAGAGCATCTGTTTAAAATCGGGGGAACTACAAAGGGCAGCCTGGAGGAGGCACGGCTCAGCCTTGAGATATCCAGGCGGGATATGGAAAGATTAAAAGCCCAGATAGGCAATGAAGGCAGGCTTTACAAGGCGCAGCTCACAGAGCTGGAACTTGAGATCCGCATTCAGGAAAATAAGCTCAGGGAAATAGAAAGACAGCTGGAGATGGCCGATATAAAGGCAGAACAGGATGGCATTATTACGTGGATTAATGAAAATGCGGGTGCCTCGGTAAGGCCTGGTGAAAAGGTGGTGAGCATTGCCGACCTGTCCAGCTTCCAGATTCAGGCCTCCATATCTGATATCCATGCCGCTAAGCTTTTCATTGCTGCACCGGTAAGGATAAAACTTAATGATACTTTTCTTAATGGGAGTATAACAGCAATTAATCCCGCTGTTACTGAAGGAATTATCACCTTCATGGTCGCACTGGATGATAACGCTCATCCGCTCTTAAGGCCTAATCTCAGGGTTGAGGTATTTGTAATAACCTCCCTGAAGAAAAACGTGGTAAGGGTTAAAAACGGGCCATTCTATAACGGGTCGGTGGATCAGAATGTATTCGTTATAAATAAGGATAAAGCAGTAAGAAGAAAAGTTGAAACAGGCGAAAGTAATTTTGACTTTGTTGAAATAAAACAAGGGATCAGTCCCGGTGAAACGGTCATTGTCTCGGATATGAGGGATTATGATAATATGGAGGAGATAAAGCTCAAATAAAAACCGCAGCATAAAAAGCGGCGGAAACTCCAATGTCAGCAAAACCGGCATCTTCAGCTGGACGTTGGATAGGAAAATGAATTAACAAATCACAATAAAGGGAACTACAATGATCCAGCTTCGTGGAGTAGCTAAAGTCTACAGGACAAAAGAGATTGAAACAATTGCTCTCAGCAGCATCAATATTCAGATCAGGGAAGGAGAGTTCGTTGCAGTAATGGGCCCCTCCGGCTCGGGGAAAAGCACACTATTGAACATTATGGGATTGCTTGATGCCCCGACCTCGGGAAACGTTACTATCGATAATCTCCCGGTCATGAACTATAACGACAGGCAGCTGGCCAAAGTGCGCAATCAGAAGATCGGGTTTATCTTTCAGAGCTATCACCTGATAAAAGACCTGAACGTACTGGATAACGTGGAAATACCGCTGCTGTACAGGAAGATCTCCGGTTCGCAAAGACGTAAACTTGCCCTTGAGGCGCTTGAAAGAGTAGGCCTGAGCTCCAGGATAAAACACTTCCCTAATCAGCTGTCGGGCGGGCAGTCGCAAAGAGTGGCTATTGCTAGGGCCATTGTAGGAAAGCCCGAAATCGTATTGGCAGATGAACCTACGGGAAACCTCGACAGTGTAATGGGAAATGAAATAATGAACATACTCATAGGACTAAACAAAGATGAAAAGACTACGGTCGTAATGGTTACTCATGATAATTGTATGGCGGAGAAAGCCGGAAGGGTGATTCGCTTTTTTGACGGCCGCCAGGTAAACTAAGGAGTAATAACGATGCTAAAAAACTATATGAAACTGGCCTGGAAAATACTTCTGAGAAGAAAGTTCTTCACATTTATAAGTCTTTTCGGCATAAGCTTTACAATAATGATACTGGTTATTGTTACGGCTGAAGCAGATTCAATTATTGCACCCATTAGTCCTGAAGTGAATCTTAACAGATGCCTCTACATACAAAGAATAACATTTGACAGCAATGACGGCCTGAGCTCCAGTGGACCCGTATCCTACTATTTCCTGAATAAATATGCCAGGACGCTAAAACTTGCCGAAAATGTTTCAATATATTCAGCCGGAAACTGGAAATTTACGAACTCAGCAGGCGGCCGGAAAATTGAATTCTTTGTCAAGGAAACTGACGGCCAGTTCTGGGATATAATGAGGTTTGATTTTACAGAGGGAAAAGCATTTACACCCTCTGAGGTGAATAAGGCAAGCTATGTAGCTGTAATAAGTGAAAAAATAAAGCGGGAGTTTTTCGGCTCAGCCAGTGCACTGGGAAAGCAGTTCAGTATCGGTGACAAACAGTACAGGGTTACAGGCGTAGTAAAAGACGTGCTGAAAAACAGGATCCCTTATGCCGACGTGTGGGTCCCGGTTACAACGGGAAGAACCAATCTTACAAGCCAGAATGCATATAGCTGTAATGCTGTTATACTGGCCGGAAGTGCAAAGGATTTCCAGGGAATTAAAAGTGAATTCTACTACCGCCTGAAATCGGCAGACGTGCCACGTAAAGGCTACAAAAAAATTATCTGTCCTGTAAAAAGCTACAGCGAAACCCTTGAAGGGGGAAAGGTATTGGGCGTAAGTATTTATGATACGGATATTAAGACGGATAAGGAGCAGTGGTTTGACTTCGAGAATACAATAGTCATCTTTATGTCATTTTTCCTGCTGCTGCCGGTATTAAACCTTATTAATATTAATACTACACGCATCATTGAGCGCTCGGGTGAGATCGGCATCAGGAAAGCCTTCGGTGCACCATCAATATCACTGGTAGGACAGTTTGTTTTTGAAAATATCATACTTACAATACTGGGCGGACTGATAGGATTCATACTTGCCGGAGTCTCAATTTACCTGCTGAATCGCAGCCCGTTCTTCGAATTTAACTTATCAATCAATTACAGGGTAATGCTTTCAGGTATGGCAATGTGTATTATTCTGGGCATCCTTTCAGGGATCCTTCCCGCATACAAAATGTCCAGACTGCATCCTGTAGAGGCATTAAGAGGAGGCGTCAATGATTAGGCAAATGCTTAAAATGCTGTATAACAGGAGATATAGTAATATCCTCATAACTGCAGAGATCATTATCTCATTTCTGATACTGTTTATTGTTACGGGACTGATTACAGCCTCACTTCATAACTATTTTTCTCCGCTCGGATTCAGCTACAAAAATATTGTTACTATGGAACTCTATGGCAGGGACAGCCTTAATGCGCAGCTGCTTAAAAAGGAAATTAAAGCAATGCCTGAGGTCGAAATGATAAGTTCCGCCAATTACGGGGGACCCTATATGCAGTTTTCCTTTACGGGAAATGTGAAGTACAGGTCACAAAATATTAAGAATGTAAACCTTAACGAAGCTGATGACAATTTTGCAAGAGTATTTGACGTAAGGCTTTCTGAGGGAAAATGGTTCAGTGAGCAGGATGAGGCCCTGCAGTATGTTCCTGTAATTATTAATAAAAGATTAAATGCAAAACTCTTCGGCGCAAAAAGTGGAATTGGGGAAATTATATTTGCGCCATTTTCCGGTTCTAAGGAAGGGTTTAAGATAACAGGGATCATAGATGATTACAGGAAAGACGGTGAGTTCAGCGAACCCTCCGATGTATGCATTGCAAGAAGGAGCGTTAAAGAAACAAATGCCAGCTCCGCATCATTCTTCATCAGGGTTAAAGAGGGCACGGCGGGAAAATTTGAGGAAAAGTTAACGAGGTTTATCAGTTCACTCTATCCAAACATGCGCAGCCAGGTTAAAAATATGGAAAGCCTGCGCGAAACGTGTATCACGCCCAAGATGCGTCAGCTCATTGTGTTTATTACCATCGGGACCTTTCTTATGATCAACGTGGCTCTCGGCCTTTTTGGCATACTGTGGCACAATGTAAGCCGCCGCAGGCAGGAGATCGGTATCAGGAGGGCAGTGGGCGCTAATAAAAGGAAAATCTACATTCAGATTACGGGCGAAGTGCTGCTTCTTTCGGCGCTGAGTGTTGCAATTGCAATAGCATTCGCGCTGCAGTTTTCTTTTGTAAATATATTTAACCTGAAGATGAATATTTATAATTTGTCACTGCTCGTTTCGTGCATAGTAATCTATTTTGTAATTGGCATCTGCGCGGTTTACCCAAGTTATCTTGCTGCAGGTATTGAACCCGCAGAGGCACTGCGCAATGAATGATTGTATAATTTTATAAAAATTATTAGGTTGTGACCTGGATGTTGAAGTCAAACTTTCGTGAATCTGTCATAAACCTGATAAAAATAATAACTCTTTTCCTGGGGAATAATGATACTTATAATTGATGACGATAAAGCGGTAAGGGCTTCACTGACGCTGCTGCTGAAGCAGGCGCATTATGAAGCAGGTTGTGCCGCGAGTCCTCTTGAGGCACTTCAGATAATTGAAAAGAGGCCTCCGCAATTAATACTGCTGGACATGAATTATTCACTGGATACCTCAGGAAGTGAGGGACTGGAGTTCCTGAAGCAACTGAAGATGCTGCTTCCCGGAATTCCGGTAATTCTTATTACAGCATGGGGATCAATATCACTCGCCGTGGAAGGCATAAAATCGGGAGCTGCCGATTTTATTACCAAGCCCTGGAACAATGAGAATATCCTGCAGGCCGTCCGCACGCAGCTGAGTCTGAGTGAATCTTCGAAAACTGAAAAAAGGCAGGGGCGAAAGCATCTCGACAGCACGTATAATTTTGAAAAAATCATTGGTGAGGATCCCATACTCCTGTCGGTGCTGGAGACCATTGGAAGGGTAAGCGCCTCGGATGCATCGGTACTGATACTCGGGGAAAGCGGAACGGGCAAGGAGCTTATTGCTGAGGCAATCCATCAGAACAGTGCAAGGAGGAATAACCAGTTCGTAAAGGTTAACCTGGGCGGTATTCCGGCCTCCCTGATTGAGAGTGAACTTTTTGGCCATAAGAAAGGATCATTTACAGACGCAAAGTTTGACCGTATCGGGCGCTTCGAACTTGCAGATAAAGGCACAATATTCCTGGACGAAATCGGGGATCTGGATCTGGGCAGCCAGGTAAAGTTGCTCAGGGTATTGCAGGATAAAAGCTTCGAAATTCTGGGCTCCAGCAGGACTAAAACCGTAAACGTGCGGGTTGTTTCTGCGACCAATAAGCAACTGGAGGAGATGGTGTCCAATAGTGAGTTCAGGGAAGATCTTTATTACAGGATTAACCTGATAACAATCAGACTTCCTGCTTTGAGGGAAAGACCAGGGGATATTCCGGTTCTGGTCAATCATTTTATAGACAACCTTAAGACGATCTACAGGAGGGAATACCTTGCCGTAGATAAAAAGGCGATCCAGTGGCTGAAAGGCCTTGCCTGGCCGGGCAACATACGCGAGCTGAAGAACCTCGTTGAAAGAACCGTGCTTGTGACGAAAAAGGATGTGATTGAGGTGGAGGACTTCCAGGCACAGTTCAGGTATATGCCGAGTAAGGGGGCAAAGGAAAGCCTGCCCGAGATCGGTGTTATGACGCTTGATGAAATAGAAGAGGGAATGATCAGAAAAGCCCTGGAATTTCACGACGGGAACCTGAGCAAGGTCGCAAAATCACTGGGACTAAGCCGGGCAGCATTGTACAGGCGGCTTGAAAAATACGGATTATCCGCATGAAACTGCGCACAAAATACATCCTTTATGTAATATTCATCCACCTGGTCTTTGTTTTGCTCTCATATGAGCTATGGAGCAGGAACAGGTTATATTTTTTCCTGGGTGAGATATTGATCCTCGTTTCGGTGTTAATATCGCTGCGCCTCTACAAAGTGCTTATCAGGCCCATCAACCTCATCTCCTCCGGAATTGATATACTCAAAGAAAGGGATTTTAATACCAGGCTTTCTGCAACCGGGCAGTCTGAAATCGATTCTTTAGTTGAAGTATATAACAGGATGAACGATGAGCTGCGCGAGGAAAGAATAAAACAGGTTGAGCAAAATTATTTCCTGGAAAAACTCATTCAGGCATCCCCTTCAGGGATCATGTTAATGGATCAGGATAATAAAGTTGCCTCGGCGAATCCTGCAGCACTGAATATGCTGGGCAAGAAAGAGGAATCAATACTGGGTATCAGATTAAATGAAATACAAAGCACTTTGGCTGATGAGCTGGCCGTACTGGAAGAAGGGAAAGCCAGGATCATTAATCTTAACGGCAGCCAGATATACCGGGGCTACAGGTCATTTTTCCTGGATAAGGGTCTGCAGAGGCACTTTTACATACTGGAAGAAATGACAAAAGAGGTGCTGAAGACCGAAAGAAAGGCATACGAAAAAGTAGTGCGCATGATGTCACATGAAATAAATAATTCAATAGGTGCTGTTAATTCATTCCTGCAGTCATTCATAAACTATAAGAGCCAGCTGAAAAGCGGGGATCAGGAAGATTTTGAAGATTCCCTGAACATAGCAATTGAAAGGAATACCCGCCTTAACAGTTTCATGGCTAACCTTGCCAATGTAGTCAAGATTCCGGAACCGAGAAAGGAAAGTGTTGATCTGCACGCGCTGCTTAAAAATGCCGAAAGGCTGTTTATGTGTGAATGTGAAAGCCGTAAAATAACCTGGCAGTGGAGCCTGGATTCAGCCACTATGAAAGTCTGTATGGATATTTTGCAGATGGAACAGTTAATCTATAATATCATCAGGAATGCTATTGAGGCCATTGGAAAAAATGGCACAATAACCATTGAGACACACAACAGTAATCCTCCCAGACTTATCATCAGAGATAACGGCAAGGGTATTTCCAGGGAGAATAAACCTCTGATGTTTACCCCATTCTTCAGTACCAGGCCAGACGGCCAGGGGATAGGACTCACCCTGACAAAAGAGGTCTTGCTGAACCATAACTTTAACTTTTCACTCGATACACCCGTAAAAGGCTGCACTGAATTTAAGATTGAATTCAATATGGATGCCTGCGTGAAGTAAAAGGCAAATGCATATAGAAGTCCTTAAGCCTCAGGTCAGCATGAAGACAAAATGACTGAGGACTTAAGGCTTTGTTGTGACTGAAAATCAGAACTGGAAATAGAATGTCACTCTTCCTACAAGATCCTTTGGGCTGATTCCCTGGTATTTGACCATTTCGATGTTGGGCATAATGCTGACATTCTTATCAACCCTGAAATCCAGGGCCCCTATCAGAAGACTGGACTGGTCATTGTCCTTATCCTTGTTTGGCTCAAAGGTGTCAAACCTGGCAACAATGCGCAGAAGATCATTTACTGCAGCCCAGCCGAATACGGAAATTCCGTAGCCATTCTGAGCCTCCAATGTAGAGGCGGGACGCGGAGAAAAATTGTTCTGCTGGCTCTTAAAGAAACTCTCAAGGCCAACCGAATACCTGTCCTTTTCAAAATAGTTCAGCATCACGGATCCGGTAAATGCTGCGTTTGTCTTAAATGTCTTGTCTGAAGCATCCAGCTTTTTCGGGGCTGAGGCGTAATCTCCATAAAGGGTAAACTGAAAGTTATTAAGCGGAATGAAATGAAGCAGGCCATAGAAACGCTTGTATTTATTTAGCTCAGGACCATTAATGGAATTATTCCCTATCTTTAGCCAGTATCTGATTGATCCCTGTCCGTTGAGATTTCCCTTCAGGTCAATTCCCAGGTCGCGTGTTGCAACCAGTCCGAAGAAATCCATTGTTGTCTTCTCAATGGCACGGTAGCCCCATGCTGCTTCTGTAACATCGAAAGCCGGAGTAGGTGAGAGACCGAAAATAAGATCGGACCCATTGAAGAGGTTCTTCCACCTGAGGTATGCATCTTTTACCATTACGCCTATTCTCCCTCCGGAGGTGAGCGATGCGGGGCCCTGGTCAGCCTCAAGACGGAACCTTGAATCGAATTTTTCGGAGATTACGAAATCTGCCGTGAAATATACCCTCCTGAACTGAAACCCGTTCAGGTCATTTTTAGTTGAATCCCTCTGTTCAATGTTGTAAAAATAGTCGCCGAAGGCTACTCCGCTGAATTTGGGAGAGGTTTTTTCCTGTGCCTGAACGGCAGAAAAAATAGATAATAATGATATTAATAGTAACTTTGTCTTTTTCATGGCTTCCCGCTTTTATTTGAAATATTTAGTCTAGTTCCTTAATGTGCTTCTGAGCGACAGGCAGTGCTGTGAACATTTACAGTGCAAATCTTAATGGAAGGACGCTGTGATTGTATATACAAGAAATTAATAAATACCCGGCACAAAATGCAATTATTTCTTTACCTGCTGAAAACTTTTAACTCCCGATTAGGCTTGAAGAAGTGATCCGGATGAGCGATATTGAACCCGGAATTTTATTTAATAATGGGGTTCATATTGTTTGGTACTATCGTAAATGCTCTTGCCATTGCCCTTGGCAGCCTGCTTGGTGTATCCTTTAAGGGGGGTATACCGCGTAAATATAATGCTACAGTTATGCATGCCATGGGACTTGCAGTAGTCCTTATAGGCCTTAAGAGTGCGCTAAAAACAGATAATATTCTGCTGCTTATTTTCAGCCTGGCCATCGGAAGCGTACTGGGAGAGTTTCTTAGAATTGAGGACAGGCTGGAAAAACTCGGCAAATGGCTGGAAGTTAAAATGAAAAGCCAGGGCGGAGGAATCTCCGAAGGATTCGTAACGGCAAGCCTGATCTACTGTGTAGGATCTATGGCCATAATCGGTTCACTGGAAAGCGGTCTTACCGGAAACCACCAGACGCTGCTTGCCAAATCCGTGATCGACGGGGTATCCTCAGTCGTATTCGCATCCTCGCTTGGTATAGGTGTATTGTTCTCCTCGGTTTCCGTTCTCCTGTACCAGGGTTTTATTACCATCAGTTCCTCATTTATTAAAGAACTGCTCACCCCTTCGGTAACTGCTGAAATGTCGGCAGTCGGCGGATTGCTAATTGCAGCCATCGGCATCAATTTACTGGACATAAAAAAGATCAGGGTCGGTAATATGCTGCCTTCTATAATTATTCCTTTATTCTATTATATGATCAGGCTGCTTCTGAAATTCTGATTTATTTCCTTTTCAGCAGCCGGATATCGGAAGTCCTGTTTCACACCACCCCCGGGAGTGAAAAAGATCTCAGGGCAAA
Source organism: Ignavibacteriales bacterium (assembly GCA_050258815.1). Taxonomy (GTDB): domain Bacteria; phylum Bacteroidota; class Ignavibacteria; order Ignavibacteriales; family SURF-24; genus JAAXKN01. The sequence continues at coordinate 70,522 of JBLMZM010000176.1, read as the reverse complement.
AAATATCCTGTATTCACCCGCCATAATCCAATTACAATGGTATTGATTCCTTCAACTTACAGTTATACTATTATTAATAATTCATCTTACACAATGCGGGTGATTGCGGCAAATTAAGGCTTCAGCGTTATTCAAGGCCCGGATGCATGATTGCAGTGATGAATTATAAATAAAATGTGAGAGCAAAGCCCGTAGTTAAAATTGAATTTACTGATTAAGGGCAAAGGATTAAAAGACTAACAGAAAGGCAGGAGATACTGCAATGAAAATAGTATTAACTTCATTATTTATAGGATTGCTGCTTATGATAGAAACGAACGCTAAGATTCACAAGGAAACAGTAGACTATAAGTCCGACGGCGTTGCACTTCAGGGATATCTGGTATATGATGATGCGGTAAAGGATAAGCGCCCGGGGATACTGATTGTACATGAATGGTGGGGCCTGAATGACTATCCCAAAATGCGTGCCGAGCAGCTGGCAAAACTGGGCTATGTTGCCTTCGCGGCAGACATGTACGGTAAGGGTGTTACTGCCAAGACGCCGGATGAAGCCGGTAAACTGGCCGCTCCCTTTAGAAACGACCGTTCACTGACGAGAAAGAGAATTACTGTGGCACTTGATATACTGCGTAAAAACCCGCACGTGGATCAGGGCAAAATTGCCGCCATTGGATACTGTTTCGGCGGAATGGTGGCGCTTGAACTGGCCAGAAGCGGGGCTGATATAAAGGGTGTGGCCGGTTTTCACACGGCTCTTGATACACCCACGCCGGCTGATGCAAAAAAAATTAAGGGAAAGATACTCGTAATGATTGGGGCAGACGACAAGGCTGTTCCCCCGGATCAGAGGCAGGCTTTCCAGAAGGAGATGGAACAAGGAGGTGTTGACTGGCAGATGAATCTTTATGGCGGAGCAGTGCACGCCTTTACTAATCCGGCAGCTGGCAATGATCCTTCGAAAGGAATGGCCTACAATGCAAATGCCGATAAGCGCAGCTGGGAAGCAATGAAAACATTTTTTCAGGAAATATTTAAATAAAACCTAGACGAATTTTTTGGACCCGGGCCATATCTCCCGGAAGGTTTTACGCGGATAGCGTGCAATGTAAATTGGTAAATTGTTTTCGTAATCCATTACATAAGGAGCGGTGTGTATTGCCGCTTCCTTTACCTCGCCAAATATCTCCTGCAGCTGTTCTTTATCAGAGCCGATGGCAATGACCAGCCTGCAGTCGCAATCCTGTTCCATTCCCCATAAAAAATAATTGTTATGCCCGCACAGGACCCTGGGCAGATTGTACTTCTTTGCATAGAACTCCAGGGCACCTGCCTCACCATAGTTCCCGGTTGCAATTACTGCATGCTTCTTCTCTTCGGGTGAAAGGCCATTGTATACTTTTGAAACTGTTATTGCCAGTTCTTCCCAGCCCAGTCTGTCAGCCAGGAGCTGGGGAATCTGCGTCTTCTTTCCCTTTTCAATTTCGAAAGTAAGGCCTAAAGAAGAAGTGTACCGGGTAAGAGCCGCAGGATGTAGCACCGGCAGCGAAACAGGAATAAGGAAGAGTCCCGCTACAAGTAACAAGGCAGCTATTACAGGGCGCAGCCACTTGTGGCCAGAGCGCAGGATACTTCTTTCAAGGAAGAAAGACCCCGAGGCAATGAGCATTGGATATGCGGCTGCCAAACGGTCGGGACGGCTTGTGCGGGATGCCATAAGCAGCAGGAACATTATTATAAAAGTCCACCCTGCTGCACGGTACTGCCCGGCTTTCTTATCCAGGATCAGGAAATACAGACCCCCCAGCCAGACCGGGAGGGTCAGCGGATGCATGCTTAAAACCTGCATGACTATAAAGTTTAATGGGGGCGTGGGTACATTCTTGTAAAAATCAGCATTCCTGTAAAACTCCAGCGACGGCCATCCGTTAAGAAACTGCCAGACAATGTTGGGCAGCAGTATTAAGGCCGCAGCCAGTGCACCCAGATAAAGAAACGGGCTGCGGAAATATTTCCTGGATGGTGTAACAGCAAAAGCCGCAACTATACCCAGTAAGAAAAGTATCATTGTATGTTTATTAAGCAGCCCGATACCGGCAGCAATTCCAATGTAGAGCAGATACCGCCTGTTGTCCGTCTGCAGCAGTACTATCAGAAGGTAAGCAATTATACAGCCCAGCAGTATTTCGAATGAATTCATCGAATAGAAGCTGCTTATCATAAGGAAAACAGGGGCAATCATTAAGCAAAGTGCCGCAAGTCCCTGGGAAAATAATCTTCCTCCGAGTCTGCGTACCATTAGTCCCGTGAAAAAGACAGATGCAGCTGCAGACAACGAGGGTATAAGCCTTAATGCGGCAATTGAGTCCCCGAATAGGAATCTGCTGATGCTTAAAACAAAAATTGAAAACGGGGGATGGTCCACGTAACCCGCAGCCAGGTGCTTCGAGCAGGCAATATAATACAGCTCGTCTCTGAAGTAACCATAGGAGGAAAAACTATCCACTATGTATAGAATAATAAAGCACAGCGAGGAAATTAAAATAAGAAATAAGTTTTTCCTGAAGAAGGATCGATCCTTCATATCAAGGGTATCATTGCTTTCAGTTGCCGTCCCGGTATGCACTATTCCTCCTTGGCTGAATTTCTTTTTTCATTAACAAGCTCATGATGAGTGTATCTTTACTGAATTAAGACGTATGTCAGTTTCTGAAAGTTCTCATAAAGACTTTCATTAGTCTGATCATCCCGTCAACTCTTTTAGGGAAATCCTTCAGGTACAGAAATTCAATGCCGCCTTTTAAGCCCGCATAAACCTTTTCGCTGTGAGGGTACCACCACATGTTCTTTTTGACTCCGGGCAGGATATCGTCAATTACAACGCGGGGCTGTGTCATGCCTTCTAGTCCCAGGTGTCCGTGTGTTCTTTCCAGTCCCGACTGCTTAAATCCGCCCCATGGGGTTTCAGCCAGGCCATGGCTCATCAGGTGGTCATTGATCATTACTGCACCGGCTTCAAGGCAGGAGGCAATCTGGTGTGCTTTGGCCTTATCTTTGGTCCATACTGAGGCCGAGAGACCCAGGTTGGAATCATTAGCCTCATTTATTGCCTCCTGAATGTCATTTACTTTTTTTACGGCCAGAATGGGGCCGAATGTTTCCTCCTGCATGGTGAGCATGGAATTATTGACGTTTTCAAGTATGACCGGCGGATGAAACATTCCCGTATTTTCCCCGGATACGCCCGGGCCTATAAACACCGATGCGCCTTTTTCTACGGCATCTTTCAGGTGTTCTTTAACGGTTTTCAGCTGTTCTTTAGTGGTAAGAGAGCCGATCTCAACGTTGAAGCCGGTATCGGGCCCTTGTCTTAAAGTGTTAAGCTTATCTTTAAGCAGACGCATGAACTCATCGTAGATACCTTTTTCCACGTATATTCTTTCCACTCCGGCGCAGGATTGCCCGCTGTTTGAGAGTCCCGCCCAAAGTGCTCCTCCGGCTGCTCTTACAGGGTCAGCATCTTTGCAGACTATCATTGCGTCATTACCTCCCAGCTCAAGTGAAAGGGGCAGAAGTCTCTCAGAAGCCTTTGCCATGAGCTTTTTACCGACGGCAACCGAGCCTGTGAAGAACAATTTATCAATGCCTGAATTTATGAATGCATCACCGGCAAGACTGCCCGGAATATTTTTCAGTGTAAAGATGGATTGAGGAAGTTCTGCCGCATCAACTGCTTTTTTTATTATCTTGCCTACTTCAAGGGTACTGCTTGCAACCTTTAATACTACTGCATTTCCGCTGATGAGTGCCATGGCAATTTCATGGAAGGGGATGGAAAAAGGGTAATTCCAGGGGCTTATTATTCCAACTACTCCGTAGGGTACGCGGTCGATATAGGAGCGCTTGTTAATGGTAAGTATATTCCCGGGTTTTAACTTAGTCCTTTTCAGTATCTTTCCGGCGTGCCTGGCATAATAGGTAATTGCCATTGTAACGGGAAGCACCTCTGTGCTGAGGGCATCGATCCTGGTCTTTCCCGTATCCTTTGAGATTATATCTGCAATCTCATCCGTATTTTCTGCAATAAAATCCCTGATGCGGAACAGGTATTCCGCCCTCTCACTGAAAGATTTTTTCCCCCATTCCTTCTGTGCCTGCTTTGCAGCAACGACCGCACTCTTAAGGTCCTCGACGCTGTCTTCTTCTGTATAGCCAAGCACCTCTCCTGTGGAAGGGCTTACAGAAATTAATACCTTTTCAGAAACAGCTTCTTCACTTGGGTGATGCACGTTAGTTTCCATTGGATTTCTCCTTTATAATTTTAACTCCTGGCTCTTCCTTTCCATGCCTGCATGCTGCCTGTTACCCCCATGATTATCATCAGCCTCTGGAACCAGGAATCCGGCAGCAGTCCCCTGAGTCTGATATTAAGGTTTACCGATCTGGGGCGTTTAGGTGAATATCTTTCCTTACGGAGCGCTGATTCAACAATTGCCCTGGCAATGACGTCGTGATCCTTTACCAATGGAACTATAAGATTTCCGGGAAATCCCAGCTTTGCTCCCTGGAACATGCCGTGGGCAATATAGCTCGGATGTATGCTGGAATATTTTACACCAGGCTTTTTGTTGTTGAATGCCTCCAGCCTCAGAGATTCAGTGAGTCCCCATACGGCCCATTTGGTTGCAGAGTAGACTGCAAGTCCCGGGACCCCAAGCGTACCGGCAGCAGAGGAAATATTAACTATGTGGCCGGAATTGCGTTCATACATTCCGGGCAGAAAAGCGCGGATGGTATAGATGAGTGCGGTCAGGTTAATGCTGATGGTTTTCTCCCAATCCTCATCGGGCCTGTCCAGAATGTCGCCTCCGGAGACGAACCCGGCATTATTTATAAGGATGTCGACTCTTTCCATTTCTTTTTCTGCAATCCGGGCCAGTTCATAGACACGGTTTTTATCTGTAACGTCACATCTGTGGGTGTATACTTTCCCTCCTGAGGCCTCCAGCTCCACTTTGGCCTTATCAAGAGCTTCAGTGTTAATATCCCATAAAGTAACAGTGCAGCCCTCCTTTACGAGGCGCCTGGCTGTAGCAAGACCTATTCCCATGGCTCCGCCGGTTACAACGGCGCATTTTGACCTTAATTCCATGATCCCCCCGTGCGATTAAAATAAACTTTTAGCTGCATTCAATTTAATCTTTCTTTTCTGAATTGTAAAGCATGGATGCATGAACAGAAAAGTGTAACCATTTCAGGAATGCTGCGTCTAAAAATGTATGTTTATTTTTAACAAAAGGGGATCATATGAAAACTAAAATTGCAGGAACCATAAGTGTGAAGATAATTCCTGTGTTCATGGTATTCCTCCTCGTCTTTACAAATATTCTGATGGCCCAGGATAAGGCTGCCAGAATAGATGAGATCCTTAGTAAGTACAACATGGCAGGAAAATTCAATGGCAGCGCTCTGGTGGCAGAGAACGGCAGGGTGATTTATGAGAAGGGTTTTGGTTATGCTAACATTGAATGGGATATTTTCAATACCCCGGACACCAAGTTCAGAATAGGGTCAATTACAAAACAGTTTACTTCAATGCTGATTATGCAGCTGGTTGAGCAGGGGAAGATAAAACTGGATGGCAGGATAACTGACTATCTGCCTTATTACAGGAAGGAAACAGGGGATAAGGTAACCATACATCACCTGCTGACACATACCTCCGGAATTCCATCATATACCAGCTTACCGACATTTGGCAAGACGAACAAAATGCCCTATAAGCCGGATGAATTCGTGCAGCAGTTCTGCAGCGGAGACCTGGAATTTACACCGGGGACACAGTTTAAGTACAATAATTCGGGTTACTTTATACTTGGAGCCATTATTGAGAAGCTTACGGGCAAGAGCTATGAGGAGGCACTAAAACAGAATATACTGGAACCCCTTGGAATGACAAATACAGGTTATGACTTGTCGGCGCCAATAATTAAAAACAGGGCTTCAGGCTACACAAAGACGCTTTCGGGCTTCAGCAATGCCGAATACCTGGATATGTCGCAGCCCTACGCAGCCGGCTCAATGTATTCAACGGTAAGGGATCTGTACAAGTGGGAGATGGCACTTTATGCGGATAAGCTGTTATCCGAAAAATATAAACAGATGATCTTTACGCCTAACCTGGAGCACTACGGTTATGGATGGTTTATCACCAAAAAAGGCTTTAAGGGAAGCAAGGATTCAATTACAATTGTACATCATGGAGGCGGAATAAACGGATTCAGGGCGGCAAAAATCAGGGTGCCATCTGAAAAGCACCTTGTGGTTTTGCTTACCAATGCTCCCACGGCAGGCCTGGATGATTTAGCAGACGGGATAGTAAATATTCTCTACAACAAACAAGATTACAAGGAGCCAGAGAATACATTGGCTGAGAAAATCTATGCCTCAATGGTAAAAGACGGTACAGATAAGGCCCTTGCCTTGTATGATGAGTTGAAAAAGGATCCTGCAAACAAGAATACAGAAGCCGAATTTAATGCTCTTGGGTATGCACTTATGGCGGAAAAGAGATTTGCAGATGCGTCAAAAGTATTCGAAAAGAATATCCAGGATCATCCGGCCTCATTTAACGTATATGACAGCATGGGTGAGCTTTGCTACAATATGGGGAAAAAGGAAGAGGCCATAAAGTATTATAAAAAATCTGTTGAGCTCAACCCTGAAAACATTGCAGGCGTTACTATGCTGAAGGAGATGGGAGTTGAGGTTGCCCTGCCAAAGAAAGATGAAGCAAAAACTGAAATCAAGGTTAAACCCGAAATACTTTCAAAGTATACGGGGAAATACAAACTGGCTCCCGAATTTTATCTGACAATTACTACAGAAGGGGAACACATATTCTGTCAGGCTACAGGACAGCAGAGGTTTGAAATATTCCCTGATTCGGAAACGGATTTCTACCTGAAGGTGGTGCCCGCAAAAATCAAGTTCAGTGTGGATGAAAAGGGAATTGCCAAAAGCCTCACGCTTTTACAAAATGGCAGGGTAATGCCGGCCGATAAAGTGGAAAATAACTAGTAGTAATAAATAACTTGTGCGGGAATATAACTATGCAGGATATCATTTCTGATATCCTGCATTTTTTTTAGAAGTTTATTCTTAAAATACTGACGCTGTATAGCATGCTGCTGTTGTAGAGGTCCTTATGACTGTAAGACCTATTAAATGAAAGATCCTGCATATCTGCCTCGGGAAGATTATAACTGGGTGTATTGTCTATAAGGTTTGTATATATCATGGAGCCTGCCAGCGGCATGAAAAGTCCGGCCACTGCATATCCCGGATGCTCGTGGTCTTTGGGGATTGCGGCCAATCCTATTCCTGCTGCAGTACCGAGGAAACTAAAGCCCAGTGTACCCCAGAACGATACGTCTTCATTATTTCTTAAAGCAACCAAATAAACGCCTAAAGCCGTGCCGGTAATGTACCCAAATCCGGCACCCAGAATGAAACTGCCAATTGTTTCAAAACCATGGTTTGAATTTGCTGAGGCTATTGCCAATCCGGAAATAAATCCGCCCGCGATTCCCATGGCAGGACCTGCTAACGCCTCGTATGCCATAATGGCAGCAGGGTGGAGCAGCTCATTAGCCTTATTTTTCCGGTACTGAGCCGTATAGATGGAATCCACCTTCATGTATTCATCCTTGCTGTATTTTCTATCCAGATTGCCTGAATGATCTGCTGGCAAAATCATCCATATACCGCGGTTATTGTCTCTGGCCTTTGCCTCTGCGGCTTTATACGTGTCATAATGTATGATGTCTGCTTCTCCGGTAAACCTGCCCATTCCATTTTCCAGGAACTGCTCGTTGTAATCTGTTTCACCCAGAGGGTAGATTTTTTTTATTATCACGTAATTATAAAGACTGTCCTTTTTTACCCGCACCAAGGCGATTCTTTTATTAAGAAATACACTTCTTTCATAAGTAACCGCTTCCCCGGCTTCCCGTCTTAGATACGGGTTCGGGTGGTTCAGGCCCGGGATATCAACGCCTGCAAGTTTTATGAGCTCACCTGACTCAGTTTCGAAAAGATTGGCGTCAAGAATCTTCCGGATTTTAACCTCCTGTGCTCTCAGATCCTGAAAGCCTGCTGCAGCCAGAATAAGGGCAAGGAATACTAAGGCACCCGAAAATTTCATTGCTGTTTTATGCTCCTGCTTCTAAGAAAAAGCTTATTCAGTACATTTAAATAAAATATGTAAAACAGGGTCCAGACCCCGAGGTCAATAAGAAACTTAGAGAAACTAAAGCTTTCCACAAAAATTGAATAGCTGAATCCCGTGAATGCAAATACAACCTTTACGCTAAGGTAAGTAAGCACAATGGTTAATAGCTGGACCTGGTTTTTTGTCACTTCGGACCTCCTAGTATGTATATCTGATTTTGAATTTCAGAACAGATTCATCATTGGGTTTTACGGGCACCTTAAAAATAATATTCTGTGCGTCTTTTTTCTGATAGCCAATCGAGGAACTTAATACTTCCCAGTTGAGTCCCAGAAATTTTTCCACTTCAACTGTGATATCTTCTTTTTTCCTGTTTCTTAGTTTTATTTCAAATGACTGCTCATTCACACGGTCTGATACGCGAACATTTTCGGTCTGTATCTCCTCAGCAACCACGTCAAAGGCCTCACCTATCTTCAGTTTGACCTTTTCCTCCCTCGGAGTATGGTCTATCATATCTTCGCCAATAAACTCAATTGATTTGCCGTCTGATTTGTACATGCGTACCTTTCCTTTCGGCATCGGCATACCCAGGTTGTTGTTTTCTTTATTCTCGAATTCAACCGTTACGGCTACCCTGGGTTTGTTGTCAGCTCCGCGGTAGTAATAACTGCCTCCGCTCTTGTAAACATATTTTTTTGTCACATTAATGTTGTCGGCTTCAAACAAAGAAATCTGTTTTGTCTCGTTGTTGTTAATAGTTGCAGGCCTCTGCAGGTCATATATATGATATTCAAAAAATTCCTTTTCCTGAAACTGCTGGCCAGCCAGGTCCATGGTTTCAAACTGTACTTTCCTCATGGGTGCGGGAGGCTGCTGGCTGACGAGATTTACATTACCGGCAACGAGTTTCAGTGTGGCGTCTTTGTACGTGGTACCCGACTGATTGTCAATACTTACCCAGGAATTAAGGCCCAGCTTCGTATCACTTTCGTTCAGCACGGCCACGTATTCAGCGTGCCAGTTCATTCCCATAGTCTGGTAGGATATTTCAACGTCCTGCTTTTTTGCAGATCTGGAGTTTACGGTCCAGATGAGTGTAGGCTTTGTTATTAGTCCTTCCGGCAGTGAACCCACGGAAATCCTGTAGTTTGCGGCATTGGGCAGCATTACGAGTCCGCCTTCCTTTTTCTGCAGCACAATTTGTCCGTTTGCCTCAGAAAGCAGCCTGCCTTCGATGAATTCCCCTTTTTCGCCGAGCAGCTGAACGTCTTTATCCAGGTACTTCTGCAGTATCTTATCCAGGCTGACCAGGTCATACTGGTAGTTTTGTTCCAGCACTTCACCGTCAAGCTTTATATGTACGCTGGTGGGATCGATCAGCTGGGCAACATCCCTGACCTCGATCTCTGAGGTGCCTGACTTAACATCTATTGAACGTACATCCTTTATAACGCCAAGGTTCTGGTTATAAACGGTAACGGCTATGGATTTGCGTGTGTATTCCTGGCCGGATGAAATCTCTGGCAGGAGAATAAGGATTGAAAAAAGAACAGAAATAATTCGCAACATATGGGTATTCCTCCGGAAAATATAAACTGATTTTAGAATTCCACAGAATTATACAATTAAAAATTATAAATTAAAAATTAAAAAAGAATAATGAATTTGGCAGGCAGAGCGGCAAAAGTCAGAATTGTGAAATGACCGGCTGCATGGAGGTGATCCATGCAGCCATACAGAAAATTTATTTATTCCTGTTCATGATCTCGTGCATTACGCTGTGTTTGCGTCCGTAACCGAAGTAAATCAAAAATCCAATTGCCAGCCAGACAAAGAGTCTGAGCCAGTTTTCCTCAGGAAGTGAGAACATAAGCATCAGGCAGGTAAGGATTCCCATGATTGGTACAAACGGTACCCAGGGGGCCCTGAATGGCCGTTCTGCTTCCGGGTGTGTCCTGCGCATGATCAGTACGGCAGCGCAGACAATTACAAAAGCAAACAGAGTGCCTATGTTAACCAGCTCGGCCAGAATCCTGAGCGGAAGGAACCCGGCCAGGATTGCAACGAATATTCCGGTCAGAATTGTAGATTTCCAGGGGGTGCGGTATTTTTCGTGGACCGAACCGAAGACCTCCTTTGGCAGCAGGCCGTCACGCGCCATTGCCAGAAAGATTCTGGGCTGGCTTAACATCATTACAAGCAGTACGGAGGTAATGCCGGCAATGGCACCGAAAGAAATAATAAACTGTGCCCATGGGAGGCCAGCCTGCTTAAAGGCATTGGAAACCGGGGCGTCAATGTCGATTTTATCGTAAGGAACCATGCCGGTGATGATTGCCGAAACTGCAATATAAAGAACGGTACACAAAAGCAGTGAGGTAATGATTCCTATTGGTACGTCACGCCTGGGGTTCTTGGCTTCTTCGGCGTGCGTAGAGATGGAATCAAAGCCGATGTAAGCAAAAAATATGGTTGCAGCAGCAGCCAGCATACCCACGGGAGCACCTCCCATACCCGTTTGTCCAAATATTGTTCTTCCAAAGAAGCTTACACCCGAATAGCCGAAGGGGGCAAAGTTATTAGTCCAGTTTGAAGGAGTAATATACATCGCGCCAACTACAATTACGAACAGCACAATGGCCAGTTTTATTATCACCATTGTTGAATTAAACGTTGCACTTTCGCGGATGCCTTTTACAAGAATTACTGTAATTATTCCGGCAATTATTATTGCGGGCAGGTCCAGCACCGTATTAGTCGAGGCCAGGAGTCCCGTACCGGGATTAAAATCAAACGGCGCCCGCGTCGCCCAGTGAGGCAGTTTCAGACCTATAATACTGATGAAATCCTGGAAATAGTGGCTCCAGCCGTGCGCCACGGTTGCAGATGCCACGGCATATTCAAGTATGAGATCCCAGCCTATGATCCACGCGAACATCTCACCCAGAGTGGCATAAGCATAGGTATATGCTGAACCCGCAACGGGCACCATGGATGCAAATTCTGCATAGCAGAGAGCGGCAAATACGCATGCCAGGCCTGAAACTACGAAAGAAAGAATTATTGCCGGACCGGCTTTATCATGGGCCGCAACACCGGTGAGCACAAAAATTCCGGTACCAATAATTGCCCCAACTCCCAGAGAAGTAAGGGCAACCGGACCCAGTATCCTGCGCAGCCGGTTTTCACCCTTCATTTCTTCCAACAGCAAATCCAAAGGTTTCTTAGCGAACAACTGCTTCATTATATCCCCTTTTGAAAATTACTTGTAGAAACTGTTAATTGTAATCGTTCTACGAAAATCGTGTTTTCATCCTTAATTTGCAATTATAACGGATCCGTTTAGCAATTTCTTTTAAATTAATTTCTTAAAATGTATGTTTTTATGCAAAATAAATCTTATCTTCATACAAAGGGAGGGAATATCTGTTCTATTAAATATTTTAATGATCGGTATGAAATTATGAGCTTAGGACTGCATGGGGATGTACGGAGGCATAAAAGCATAGATGTTTATTAGCACTAGAGCGCGGATAAATAGCTGTATGGATTTGCCGCGGTGGATTGATACATGATCAAATAAACTCATACGTCATTCAATTTCCACTGCCCGTACAAATCCTTTTTATTCTTACTATCCTGCTTAACCCATATTTGTGTATATGCTAACCTGCCTTTGATATTGATCTGCGGGCATCAAGCGACTTATCCCTTGACTGATAAATGGAATATTGTACAACAAAAACAGGAGAAGTAGATGGAAGCCAATCTGATTTTGGCCATTAGCATTTTGGGACTGTTATTTGCCGCATACCTGATCAGTTATATATTAAAACAGGATACCGGAAGTGCAAAGATGCAGGAGATTTCGAACGCTATTAAGGTCGGGGCCGAAGCCTTCCTGCGCCGTCAGAACAGAACTATAATATACCTGGCAATTGCTCTTGCCGCATTTATTTACATCATGTATGCATTCATCAGGAACCCTAACGCTAATGATCCGGCAAGCCAGGGACAGCTTGCCTTGTGGACTACAATCTCTTTCATCCTGGGAGCAGCATGCTCTGTTGCAGCCGGTTATATGGGGATGTGGGTCGCTATCAGGTCTAATATAAGGACAGCTTCAGCAGCCGTAAAAAGTATGAACGGCGCGCTGCAGATTGCATTGCGCGGCGGGGCGGTTGCAGGTTTTTTTGTCGTGGCCATGAGTCTGCTCGGCGTAGCCGGTCTGTTCCTCATCGTCGAATCAATGCATGTAACAAATGATCCGGGAAAAATTCCGCTGCTGATCGTAGGCTATGGCTTTGGTGCGAGCTTTGTCGCATTGTTTGCGCAATTGGGCGGCGGCATCTATACAAAGGCAGCTGACGTTGGCGCCGATCTGGTAGGGAAAGTGGAGGCCGGGATTCCGGAGGACGATCCCAGAAATCCTGCAGTGATTGCCGACCTGGTGGGAGATAATGTCGGTGATTGCGCCGGGCGTGGAGCCGATCTTTTTGAATCTACTGCAGCTGAAAATATAGGAGCCATGATCCTGGCAGCAGCACTCTATCGTGCCAATACTACTACGTTTGAATCGCAGGGACTTTCAATGATTTCCGTATTGCTATTCCCGCTTGTTGCCCGTGCCTTCGGTATACTTGCCTCAATGGTGGGCATTATGATTGTAAAGACAAATGAGGAAGAAGATCCGATGAAGGCGCTTAACAGGGGCTTTTATGTAACCGCCACTCTGGCAACCATCGGCTTTTACATTGCTTCAAGGTGGCTTCTGGGCAGTCATTACCTGAATTTCTTCTTCTGCGGGGCTATTGGAGTCCTGATCTCCCTTTGCTTTGTTTATATTACCCAGTACTATACGGAGTACAAATACCGCCCGGTTAAGTACATTGCCGAGGCATCGCAGACCGGATCGGCTACTAATATAATTGCAGGACTCGCAGTAGGCATGGAATCTACAGGTTTCCCTGCGCTCATTATAGGTGCCGGTATAGTAAGCACATATTTCCTCGGGCAGAATTCAGGCCTGAACGGAGCCGGGCTGTTCGGTACGGCAGTAGCGACAATGGGTATGCTGGGTACGGCAGCCTATATTCTGGCCATGGATACGTTTGGCCCAATTACAGATAACGCTGGCGGTATAGTGGAAATGAGCCAGCAGGAAGAATCCGTCAGGCGCAAGACGGACAGGCTCGATTCAGTAGGCAATACAACAAAGGCTCTTACCAAGGGATACGCCGTCGGCTCTGCTGCACTGGCCGCCTTCCTGTTATTTGGTGCTTATATAGATGAAGTTAAGAATTACATGCCCGGTTTTACCGGGGTGATCAACCTGAATAAACCCCAGGTATTTGTAGGCGCCATTCTGGGTGCAATGCTGGTCTATATCTTCTCCTCCCTGGCAATCAAGGCCGTTGGCAAGGCAGCCTATTCAATTATACGCAACGTCAGGGAGCAGTTCAAAAATAACCCTGGCATAATGGCCGGAACTTCCAAACCCGACTACGGCCAGTGCGTGGATATTGCTACCAAAGCGGCCCTTCAGAAAATGGTTGTGCCGGGAGTACTGGTTGTGGTAATGACGGTAGGCGTGGGACTTATTTTCAAATATATATACCAGCTTGGCGGTGATGTCACGGGTGCCGAGGTTATCGGGGGCTATCTAATGGTAGGCACCATTACCGGTATCCTTTTCGCCCTCTTCCTTAATAACGGGGGCGGGGCATGGGATAATGCCAAAAAGTATATTGAGACCGGAGCCTACGGTGGCAGGCACACCGAATCCCACAAGGCTTCAGTAGTAGGTGATACAGTAGGCGACCCGTTCAAGGATACAGCCGGTCCCTCACTGCACGTGCTGATTAAACTGCTAAGTACGCTTACTCTGGTGCTTGCACCGCTGTTTATATAAATTCATTTCTATTAAGGGCGGAACCATGGTTCCGCCCTTAGTTTATTCCTTAGTCCTGAAATCAGTTCTGCAGGCGGTACTGCCGCCGCAGGAATTTGTTATTCCTGAGATCAGCGGGGCCAGACCGATCAAAGCCATATATCTGCCGTCACCCTCACCAATAAAAAAGTAAGAAAGCATGGCAAGGCCAATGACAATCTTCATTATCCTCTGGACCGAAGCTACAATATTTTCCATAATAATCCTTTTTATACACCGGTGTGATGTGAAAATCAGCTAATGGATTCAGTAATTCTTTATTAACTAAAAAATTTTGTAAAAGGGTGATTTTTACCGGAGATTTTATATATTAGTGTTACACAAGCCGAAATCCGAGGTAACCATGAAAGAAAATTACATCAAAGTATTAATGATTGAGGACAGCCGCCCTTATGCCCAGCTGGTACTCGAACTAATTGAAGAGGCCAGGGGAATTGAAATCAGTCTGGACCATTCATTCCGGGTATCGACCGGACTGGAGTATCTGAAGAAGGAGGTCTACGATGTAATACTGCTGGATCTGACACTACCCGACAGTTCGGGGATAGATACCTTGAAAAAAGTCCAGGCCGAGGCCGAAAACGTACCGATTGTAGTTATGACGAGTCTTGATGACGAGGATCTGACCTCCAAGGCATTGCAGTCAGGAGCACAGGATTATCTGATCAAGGGGGAGTTCGATTCCAATCTGTTAGTACGCGCACTTAAATATGCAATTGAAAGAAAACAGGCCGGAGATGCCCTCAGGGAATCTGAACAGATCCTGTCGGCTATATTTCAGGAAATCCCTTCACTCATTGCAATTACTACTTTAAGTGAGGGTTTGTATGTGGACGTCAATAAGGCTTTTGAGACTACTACAGGCTACAGCCGCGAGGATGCTATTGCCCGTACGATTTATGACCTGGATTTCTTCGAGAAAAAGGACCAGTACATGACTCTTGTAAGCAGGGTAAAAGAGCAGGGAGTGGTGCAGGATATGGAAATTAAATTCCGCAAGCGGTCAGGTGAGGATGCCATTGGTCTTATTTCAGCAAGGCAGATAAATATAAAGGGGAAAAAGTGCCTGCTGAGCGTAGTGACCGATATAACCGCCAGGAAACGCGATGAAGAAAAAATAAGATCCCTGCTGGAACTGCAGACTTCCAGGAAAAATGACTGACTTTTTACCTCTTCCTGTTTTACTTTTATTAAATTATTGTCTATATTCGGACTAAATATTCTGAAAATATCATCGACATAGCAGGCAGAATAAACAATAATTTTTTCAGTACATGAGTCACAGACTTCAATGAACACGGTAAGGGAAGATTTATATAAAGAGAAGCTGCGCGGTCAGCCACTTTTTTCTGAGCTGGACGAGGATCAGCTCAGGCAGGTCATGGCTATAAGTATTACCTGCCGCTATGGCAAGAATGCCATGATATTTATGGAGGGCGACAAGTACAGGGGGTTTTTCGTAGTACTTAAGGGCATGGTGAAGGTTTACCGCACCTCTCCATCGGGCAAGGAAATCATACTGCACCTGATAAAGCCTTACGGCAGTTTTGCTGATGTGCCTCTTTTTGAAGGGGGCGACTACCCCGTCAATGCCCAGGCGCTTGAAGACTGCGAGCTGCTCTTCATCCCTAAGTGCGAATTTATTGAACTGCTGGAGAAGAACATTAATATCAGCCTTAAGATGCTGGCCGGTTTTGCAAAAAGGCTTAAGAACCTGACCCATAAGGTAAAAGATATGTCGGAAAAAGAGGTTATTAACCGCCTGGCTGAATACCTGGTAAATGAGGTGGAATCGGGCGGAAAGGCTCATCTTCCGGAGCCCTTTGTCAGGCTCTCTGTGACAAAATCAACTGTTGCTTCCTACATCGGTACCATCACCGAAACCCTTTCGCGCACCTTCAATAAACTCGAAAAAGAAAAGATCATTCGCGTCCAGGGGCGGAAGATCTTTGTTACAGACTACGCGCGCCTGAAAGAACTGGCAATGTAAACAGATAATTTCTTGCGCCAGAGGACCCATATTACCCCCGATCCTAATTCCGACTAAAAAATCCGAAAATTGTCGGTTATTTGACTCAAGTCAAGGAACGCCTTCAAATCCTTCAATAACTTTGTCCTATAAAGAAATTCTTTTAGCGTTTATCCAAGTCAAAACAAATTACGGGAGAAAATCATGAAAAAGTATTGGGTCGGTTTTACACTGGTGATACTTATCTCTTTCTCGATCCTCGGATGGATCGGAACCAAGATATATCACCAGGCACCGCCAGTTGCCGACAGAGTTGTTACCAGCACGGGCAGCATAGTATTTCAATCGGGAGAAATTAAAAACGGGCAGAACGTCTGGCAGGCAATGGGCGGCATGGAAGTCGGTTCTGTCTGGGGACACGGAAGCTATGTGGCGCCGGACTGGACTGCAGACTGGCTGCACCGTGAGGCTACGTTTATTCTGAATGAATGGGCTAAAGAGGACTACAAAGAGGATTATGCAAAGCTGGGGGAGGAAAAACAGGCTTTGCTGCAGGCAAGACTGGCCAAAATGATGAAAAACAATACTTATAATCAGGGGGGCGATGAGATTATTATCAGTCCCGTAAGAGCCAGGGCAATTGAAGAAAACGTTAAGTATTACAGCAAACTGTTTTCCGAGGGTAAAAGTGAGTATGCAATTCAGAAAAATGCCGTTACAGATCCCCTGAAACTGCGTGAACTTTCGGCTTTCTTCTTCTGGAGCTCATGGGCAGCCTCGACCAACCGTCCCAATGACAATATAACCTATACGAGCAACTGGCCGCACGAAAAACTTGTAGATAACCAGCCTACGGGGGATGCGGTGGTTTGGACGGGTGTAAGCATAATAATGCTGCTTGCAGGTATTGGCGGGATGGCATGGTATCATGCCTCGAAGGAAAAAGAGCATCCAAAGGGTGAAGTTCCTGCTAATGATCCGCTGCTCGGTTCTAAAGCCACTCCTTCACAGAAAGCAGTGATAAAGTACTTCTGGACAGTTGCGGGATTGCTTTTATTGCAGATACTGATGGGCGTAATCTCGGCACACTACGGAGTCGAGGGTAATGGATTCTACGGAATTGAGATTTCAAAGATACTGCCTTACAGCGTAGTAAGAACCTGGCATACACAGCTCGGTATCTTCTGGATTGCAACTGCATGGCTTGCCGCGGGACTCTTTATAGGTCCGGCCGTAAGCGGTGTTGAACCCAAGGGTCAGAAACTCGGGGTTAACGTGCTTTTTGTGGCGCTCGTGGTAGTTGTGCTTGGTTCAATGGCAGGTGAATGGCTGAGCATTATGAATGTAATGCCTGATAAATTCTGGTTTTACTTCGGACACAGTGGTTATGAGTACATCGACCTGGGACGTTTCTTCCAGATTGCGCTGCTCATTGGTCTTTTCCTCTGGCTGTTTTTGATGGTAAGGGCAATCAGACCGGCACTTAAAAAGAGTGACGATCAGAAGCCTATACTTACACTGTTTCTTATTTCGGCAGTTGCAATTGCACTTTTCTACAGCTCCGCACTCATGTACGGCAAACACACAAATCTTGCCATTGCAGAGTACTGGAGATGGTGGGTGGTTCACCTCTGGGTTGAAGGTTTCTTCGAAGTATTTGCCACGGTAGTAATAGCGTTCCTGTTCTCAAGGCTGAAATTACTAAGCATAAAGGCAGCAGGACAGGCATCCTTACTTTCAGCAACGATATTCCTTTCAGGCGGAATAATCGGAACACTGCATCACCTGTATTTTTCTGGTACCCCGACAATTGTACTGGCGTTCGGGTCGGTCTTCAGTGCCCTGGAAGTTGTGCCCCTTGTCTTTGTCGGCTTTGAAGCATGGGAAAACTATAAGCTCTCCAGAGCCAAAGCCTGGGTAAGCAACTATAAATGGCCAATTTATTTCTTTATCTCAGTTGCATTCTGGAACCTGCTGGGTGCCGGACTCTTCGGCTTCATGATCAACCCTCCGGTTGCTCTATACTATATGCAGGGCTTAAATACAACACCGGTACACGGTCATGCAGCACTATTCGGCGTATATGGCATGCTGGGGTTGGGACTCATGCTCTTTACACTCAGGGCCCTGAAGCCTGGAGTTGAATGGGATACAAAACTTCTGCGCTTTGCCTTCTGGTCAATCAACATCGGGCTGTTTACAATGGTTACTCTAAGTCTGCTTCCTGTCGGCCTTATGCAGACCTGGGCTTCAGTTGAATATGGATACTGGTATGCAAGAAGCTCAGAATTCCTGCAGTCAGGCGTAATGAACGCACTCAGGTGGATGAGGGTTATAGGCGATACCATTTTTGCAGCCGGAGTCATTTCCCTGGTATTGTTCGTTGCAAAACTGACATTCACAAAGCAGACAGTTGAAGAGACCTCGGGTAAGGAGGCCTTGGGAACTCTTAAGAATTAGTATTAAATGCTGTTGGTTAAGGACACTATTCCGGCTTGGCAGCAGGAATTGCTAAGCCTGACAGCATAATTAGTTTGTAAATGATAGTCCGGGCGGGCACATTATGCCCGCCCTTCTGTTTTTATATCCCCTTACACCGCCGGCCTGTCAAAAACTTTCCCTGTCATAATAGAGTTGTTTTTACTGTAATTTTCACTTAACTTTGGCACAAATATTTATGAATAAATGAAAGAAAAGTATAAATATATTGTGGCATTTATTCTGCTGATGGGTTTTGCCTTTAATTTTGCCCATTCAGAATTTGATTTTATGACGCCTGAGGGTGACACCACCCACTATGCTCATGATTTTTGCCAGCTTACAAATGCTCCTGCGTTTAACGCTTCAGTTTCTGCCGGTTCATTTATACATTATAATCCGCAGCCTTTTTCTGCTATGGCCTGTATTCTCCCTGAGACAATACTTGCTTCTGGCTTGCAGCTAAAAAATATTGCAAACATCTCGCCTGGAAACAGTAAAGCCACGGGTACGCCCCTTTTCGTAATTAACCGTACACTACTGATTTAAACTACGACTGATCCATCGTTTATGTTTTATCCTGATGCTATGGGATAAGACTATCCAAACCTAAACACTAATAATTAAAGGATATTATAATGATCATGCGATTTCTCATGCTCATATCCCTGTTATCATTTACTATAGGATATGCGCAGCAGGCAGAACCGGGGAGACCCCTGTCAATTGAAGAGGCTATTGGAATTGCCCTTAATAACAATCCCGGCATAAAGGCTTCACAGGAAAAAATCAATGCAGCCAGCGGAAAACTCTGGAGCGGAATTTCGCTTCCGGCGCCTGAGGTTTCCTTAAATTACGAGTTCATTCCCTCGGGCCGTCCTCTAAATAGCTATAGCGAAAGGGAGTTCGGAATCACCCAGTCAATCGAGTTCCCTACAAATTACCTGCTCAGGCGGTCAAAATTTAGTGATGAGCGCCAGATTGCTGAAAATGAGTTCTGCCAGACTCAGTTGTCAGTAATGGCGGAGGTCAAACATGCATACTTTAATACTCTCTCCAAGCAGGAAGAATTAAAACTTGCAAAAGAAAATCTGGCAATAGCTGAAGATTTCTATAAAAAGGCAGAAATCAGGTATAATACCGGCGAAGCCACTCACCTGGAACGCCTGACCGCAAAAGTACAATACACAGAGGCAGTTAACAGTCTCAACATCCGGCAAAATGAGCTGAAGTCAGTCCTTGCCGATCTCAGCTTTGCAATGGGATACGGGAGAGATGAAAAGGAAGAAAGCTACCGGTTGTCCGACAGCCTGACTTATGAGCCGGTTAATTTTACACTTGATAAGTTACTGGAAGCCGAGGCTTCCGGCAATCCGCAACTGAGGATTTATGAGCTGAAGCTCAATACTTCTTCGGTTGAAAAGTCACTTGCCTGGACCGGGCTTTTACCCTCATTCAGCCTGTCGTACTTCAATCAGTCGAGAGACGGTATTAATGGATTTTATGGGGCAGCTATCGGTGTGACAGTACCATTATGGTTTATGTTCGATCAGAAGGGGAAAATCCAGGAAGCCGAGGCCAACAGGTCGATAGCTGAATCGGAGCTCAAAGGGGCCCGGAATGAATTTTACCTGAAGGTGAACAAAGCATTTACCGAGTATCAGATAGCAGACCAGCAGGTGCGGCTTTACAGGAGTGAGATACTGCCGCAGTCTGAAGAGGTCTACCGTGCAGCTTCAAAAAGCTATGAGGCAGGAGAAATAACCTATATTGAATTTCTTCAGGCCAGGCAGACGGTAATCAGCTCAAAAAGCAATTATATAAATACTCTTCTTTCCTATAATACGGCACTAATTGAACTGGAAGAAGCGGTCGGAAAAAGATTAAAATAAAATACACTGAAAAATAAGGACACATTAAACAATGTCAGAAACTAAAAAAATCAGCATCTATCTGGTACTTGCAGCGGTACTCATTTTTGCCGGGTGCGGCAAAGAAAAACTTGCCAAAGAAGAGGGTAAAAAAGAAGAAATACGCGTTGAAGAGGTAAAATTAAGTGAAAAGCAGGTAAAGGAAATCGATCTTAAAACCGAGAGGGTTTCTTTCAAACAATTTACAGGTTTTCTAAGTCTGCCTGCAAAGGTAATTACAAACCAGGATAACGAAGCCCAGGTGGGCTCGCTCGTACAGGGCAGAGTTCAGAAGGTATTCGTAAAAGTAGGGGATTATGTAAAGGCCGGACAGCTGCTGATGTACGTCGAAGGCCTTGAAATCGGCGAAATAAAAGCGGCCTTTGTAACTGCAAAATCCAGCCTGGAATACAAAAAAGCCAATTACGAAAGGCAAAAGGTGCTCATCGAACAGAAAGTAGGTTCGCAGAAGGCTTTTCTGGAGGCCCAGGCAGAATATGAAAAAGCCCAGGCCGAATTCAATGCAGCCGATAAAAAAATACATTCAATAGGACTAAGCGACAGTGAAGTTACAAATGGACAGGGCAGTCATTCAGATGAGCATACTTCGGGAACGCTCCCCATTAAATCCCCGATTGGCGGTGTCGTTGCAGAGCGCAATGTTGTCATTGGTCAGCTTGTTGATGGAACAACTAATGCTTTCAGAATAATAAATACAAGTTCAGTCTGGATTGACGGCCAGGTATCGGAAACAGATGCAAACAAGATCAGCGACAAGTCGGGCGTAGCCTTCGCCTCGGCATCCTTTCCCGAAGAAGAATTCCATGGCAGATTAAGCTACATAGGCCAGGTAATTGATGAAAAATCAAGAACCATTACCGTGAGGGCCGAATTTAATAACAGGAATAATTCTCTGAAGTCACAGATGTTCGGTGAACTGAAGGTCCCGGCATCGCAAAACTCCAAAGCAATACTCATTCCCGCAGAATCTATTGTGAAATTTGATAATCAGGATTATGTCTTTGTTGAAAAAAGCCCATTAGTGTTCCAGAAGCGGGCCGTTAAAACCGGCTCCATGCAGAACGACCAGGTTGAAATCAAAGAAGGCCTGACTGCAGGCGAAAGCGTAGTCATAAAAGGCGCATTTTACCTGAAGTCTGAAATGATGAAGTCAGAGTTCGGGGAGGAGGAATAGAAAGCATGCTCGAAAAAATTATATCTCTGACACTAAAGCAGAAAGGAATGATAATATTCCTTGTGCTTTTGATTGTCGGCTTCGGTATCTACTCATTTGTTAAGCTGCCGATTGATGCATTTCCTGATGTGACAAATATTCAGGTAGACGTGGTAAGCTATGCAAATGGCCTGTCAGCCGTTGAAATTGAACGTTCGGTGACATATCCGATTGAAATGTCAATGCGCGGGCTGCCGAAAGTTCAGCAGATGCGCTCTGTTACAAAGTTCGGTCTCTCAATTGTAACTGTAATTTTTGACGATGACGTGGATATTTATTTTGCCAGGCAGCTGGTCTTTGAACGCCTGGCTGAAGCAAAGGAAAGCGTACCCAGAGGCGTGGAAGTTTCAATGGGACCCATTGCAACGGCAATGGGGGAGATCTACCAATATACGCTTGAAGGCAACATGCCAAAGGATCCTGTTCAGAAGAAGGAATATCTGACAAACCTGAGGACTCTGGAGGAATGGGTTATTGATCCGATGCTGAAGAGTGTTCCCGGAGTAAATGAAATTAATTCCTTTGGTGGATATTTCAAACAGTACCAGGTAGTGGTGCAGCCTGAAAAACTTCTTAAGTATGACGTAACAGTAGATGAGGTTTATTCTGCAATTGAGAATAATAATCAGAACGTAGGTGGAAATATACTCGAGAAATATTCTGACCAGTATATCATCAGGAGTGTCGGACTGATAAAAAGTACGGTGGATATTGACAACATTGTTCTTAAATCCGTCCAGGGTACGCCCGTTTACTTAAAAGATGTAGCGGATGTAAAAATTGGCGAAGCAGTACGCCAGGGCGCTTCAATGATAAATGGCAAGGACGAGGCCGTGGGCGGAATTGTCATGATGCTCCGGGGTGAAAACGGTAAAGAGGTTGTAAAAAGGGTAGCTGCTAAGGTGAATGAAATAAACGAAAGCAATGTCCTGCCCGAGGGAATTAAGATGGTCCCTTACTATGACCGTGCTGATATTGTAAATGCAAGCGTTAATACAGTAACCAGGGCGCTGATTGAAGGCTCAATTCTGGTGCTTATTGTTCTTTATCTGCTTCTAAGGAGTTTCCGGGGAGCGGCTGTAGTGCTGATAGCCCTGCCCCTGTCGCTTCTTACTACTTTCATAGTAATGAAAGTATTCGGACTCGGTGCGAACCTGATGTCCTTGGGCGGACTTGCAATTTCAGTTGGAATGATCATCGATGCCACGATAATTCAGGTGGAAAATGTCCAGCGTCATTTAAGTGAAACCACGCACGAAAAGCCCGGTATAATGACCGTATTAAAGGCCGTCCTGGAGGTAAGAAAGCCAAGTATTTATGGTGAACTGATCATTGCCATCACATTTATCCCGATACTTTCGCTTGAGGGAATAGAAGGTAAAATGTTCGGGCCATTGGCTAAGACGGTGGCAATTGCACTGCTTTCATCGCTGTTTCTATCAATTTTTGTGATCCCTGTGCTGTGTTCAGTAATTCTTAAATCCCAGCCTGAAAAAGAAAGCGTAATAATGAAGTATATTCAAAAGATTTACCTCCCGCTTCTTAAATACTGTATGCAGAAAAGAAAGGTGATCCTGAGCATAGCAGGTGTTTTTCTCATCATATCTTTTCTAATTATTCCATACCTGGGAACAGAGTTCATACCAATAATGGATGAGGGGTCATTCGACATGGATGTTTCGCTCCTGCCGGGTGTATCGCTTGACAGGGCGATGGATGCAAACAGGATGATCGGTGAAAAGCTAAAGAAGTTCCCTGAGCTTAAAACCGTAGTCTCAAGAACCGGGCAGACCGGTGTTGCTTTGGATACCAGGGGAGTAGACAAGACAGGTTATGTAGGAGTAATGTATCCGAAGGACAGCTGGGAAAGCAACCTGAGCCGTGAAGAGTTAACCGCACAGATGAGGGATTCATTATCCTCAATTCCGGGAATAGCATTCAGCTTCAGCCAGCCCATACAGTGCAGGATTGATGAACTGGTGGCTGGAACCAAGGCACAGCTGATACTGAAGCTTTTCGGTGAAAATATTGACGTATTAAAGCAGAAAGCCGATGAGATAGTAAAGGTGCTTTCCAAAGTAGAAGGCGGAACGGATCTTATTGCCGAAAAAGTCTCAGGCCAGCCATATCTTTCCATTGAGATTGACAGAAGTAAGATTGCCCGGTACGGACTGAATATCAGTGATATTCAGAATGTGATCGAGATAGCAGTAGCCGGAAAATCGGCATCCAGGTTTTATGAGGAAAACAGAAATTTTGACATTACAGTCCGCCTGCCCGAGGAAGACAGGAATTCGGTTGAAACAATCGGTAATATTCTGATACCGGCGCATGACGGGGCCAAAATACCACTTCGTGATCTTGCGATGATTTCACTTACCGAGGGTCCCGTTCAGGTAAGCCGTGAGGACGGTATGCGCAGGATCGGTATTGAAATGAATATTCAGGGCAGGGATATCGGAAGCTTCGTTGCAGAGGCCAAAGAGAAAATTAAGTCAAAGGTAAAACTGCCTGCGGGTTATTACCTGACCTGGGGAGGACAGTTTGAAAACCAGCAGCGTGCAATGAGTAAACTCCTGATAATAGGTCCCATTGCAATAGCCCTCATCATGCTACTGCTTTTTGTAACCTTCAGGTCAATAAGACTTACTATGCTTGTTATCTCCAACCTGCCCTTTGCCCTTATTGGCGGAGTGTTTTCACTCTGGATCTCGGGGCAGTACCTGTCGGTTCCGGCCTCGGTTGGGTTTATTGTACTGTTTGGTGTTGCGGTATTGAACGGTGTTGTTCTGGTATCGCATATTTCCCAGCTGCGTACTGAGGGAATGGGACTGATGGATGCGATACTGAAGGGTAGTGCCGACAGGTTAAGGCCGGTACTAATGACAGCCTCAATTGCGGTATTCAGCCTGATCCCGATGCTTTATGCAACAGGAGCAGGAAGTGAGATTCAGAAGCCGCTGGCAACTGTTGTGGTGGGGGGCCTGGTGACTTCCACACTGCTTACACTGCTGCTGATACCGTCAATATACAGCTGGTTCGAAAAGAAAAAAACTGAATCTGAAATATAAATTGCTATAAAAAATGGGGCAGAGAAAAGACAGCTTTTCTCTGCCCTTATTATTTTTATAAAAATTCCTCCAACTCTGTTAACGTACACATAAATCCTCCTCCCCGTCTAAATTATTCATTTTATACTTGTTCTTTAATTCCCTCTGTTGCATTTTAATTCCATAATCTTCAGCACTCTAAGGGATTGGGCATTACAAAAACGGATTCATATTTAGCGCAATTAAAAACGGTACCACAATTTTCTAACAGCCAGGAGGAATATTATATGCCGGCTAATTACAGTATACGGTTAAGTTTTTTCTTTCTCTTTTTATTTTCCGTCCCGCTATTTGCGCAGGATAACGGTAATTATGACAGGATTGATATTCTCCTGGCAAGGGGGGAGTATGACCAGGCTGTAACTATTCTGAACGAAAGCATTAAGAAGGATTCGCTGAATGCCGGGCTGTATTACAGGCTTGGTCTTGCTTACCAGGGAGCATACAGAAGTGAAAAGGCAGCGGATGCTTTTTCAAGCGCAATACGCCTGGATAGCAGTAAGGCAGTATATTATTCTGAAATGGGCCGGACTTTGGAATCTTTGGGAATGTACAAAAAAGCGGTGGATCATTACATGACAGCTTACAGCAGGGATTCATCCAATAAAAGCATTGCCTTTAGTCTGGCGGGAGTATTCATGAGCGAGGAGGCATACGATCAGGCGGCGGAGGTGTATAACAAGATACTTCAGCGCGATACAATGAACAGTTTTATTTATGCCCAGCTGGGCTACTGTGCCCTGAAGAGCGACTCGGTCCGGCTCTCAGCCAGCTATTATGAAAAGGCGCATGCATTAAATCCATCCAACATCACTTCGGCACAGCAGCTGGCAATAAATTATATAAAGCTCGACAGCACGCGGCTTGCAAACGCACTTATTGATGAATCCCTGCAACTCTATCCTGATAACTCTCTTCTGCATAAATTAAAGGCGGATATTTATTTCAGGAAGAAAAACTACCTGAATGCTGCCGCATACTACAAGAATGCAATAAACACCGGCGACCTGACGTCCAGTGTATTTCAGAAACTTGGCTACTGTTATTTCTATTATGCGGGTCTTAATGATTCCCTGAATGCAAACCAGAAGCTCGTTTATTTTGAAGAGGCAAAGGCTGCGCTGGAATATTCTTATTTAATAGAGCCCGGGAATCCCAGGACCTGCTTTTATCTTGGTGCTTTAAATTCAGAGTTGGGGAAGTTTGATACATCTATAGTATACTTTGAAAAAGCAGCAAAATCAGGCACTCTGGAATTTATGCCGGAATTGTACAGCCGCCTGGGGGCTAGTTACCTCGTCTTAAAAAAGTATGACGATGCGGCTGCGGCGTATAAGAAATCATTAATTATGAAATTCAATATAGACATGGCCTTCAATAATCTCGTTTATATTTATACTACACAGGGAAAGCAGGAGAGGGTAACGTCACTGTACAATGAATTTATTGAAGACGATATGACTATCCCGGAAATACGGAAGAGTAGTCTGAAGCTGAGGGTGACAAACTCTGGCAGGATAATAAACAAAAATAAAGCATCCGATAAGGGTGCTAAACCATAAAGCCCATAGTCCGTAGTCAATACAAATATTAAGTATTGGCTACGGACTTTTTCATGAATCATGCAAATATTTTTTCCATGCCCTCAGGCTGTAATTCCGGATATCATCTTTTTATTATAGCTAAGTATCAATCCTGAACCGAGTAAACCTGCCAGAATCAATCCGTAGTCCTGTATAATAGAAAGATTCAGTGCCGCTCCGAAACCAATTATACTCCACAACAGTGGAATGATATACACATAAATGGACAATTTTTTGACTGAAAACAGAAATATTCCGAAAGTAAAAATCGTGGTGGGGCATGGAAGGCCGAAAGTCGGCATCTTAGGATAAGGATGACCGAACATCGTTCCCAGCAGCGGATATATAAAGAGCGCAAAAATAATGAATATCCATCCGGCATAGGAATAAATATTGTTCTGGTTTGAATACTGCAGCTGAGATGTAACGAGGCCTGAGTAAATGAAAAGCAGTCCCTGAATTATAAACAGGATTCCGAAAAGATATGCTGCCTGATTGATGGCAGTAAAAAATACAAGGTGGTACATAATGCCCATCCAGAGCCAAAAGAAAGCCAGTGAGGCATTAATGATCTTATCGGAATTACCAGGCCTTTTAATTAACAGATAAGCAATGACACCGGCAATCAGATAGAACAGGATCTGCATGGGAAATACTGACGTGTTATACTGCTGAAAAACTGAAAGGAACTGTTCTGTTGTAAAGGGAAGTCTCATAGTAACCCCCATGAAAATTTTAATCTTGTAAAAATATAGTGAAAAAGTCAGACAAAACACAGAACGTAGTACTTTTGATAAATCCATCAGAATGATGTTTTTGAAATGACGAATGTGATTTTAAGATTATTTAAGTGCCGGGTTCAGAGATGCTGATCCCGGCACTTAAATTTTCTGGCAGTATTGTAATGGCTGAGTTAACGAAGATATTATCTTCTCCAGGATTATTGCGTTACATAGGCAGCAATCTTACTAACTCTTAACAGTTATTGCGGAGAAGGACATTAATTTAGCTTCAAATAAATTTAGCTGTTCGGTCATCTTCTGTTTAACCTTTTCTGTCTCTTCGGCTATCTCGGGAATTATTTTCTTGTAATAGTTAATGCCTTCAAGCAGATTGGCCTTAAATGATGCAAGAACCGATTCGGCCTGAGCCGACAAGGGTTTCATGCTCTCATCTGCTTTCCTGAAGAAATAATCCACGTAAAGGGATAATTCCTTGATAAACATATTGGGTCTGGAAGGATCTGTTATGAGGTCAATCTTCCCGTAGATATGATCTACCATCTCTCTGAGCCCGGTAATTTTTGAAAAGTATGCCAGGTTAGGACCCGGGCATACCGAGACTGCCCGGCTTTGCCTGGGGGTTTCAATGTTATTTACAATCAGAGCCGAGGCTGCAAGCCCTTCACATAAACAAACCTTCTCAACCGTCCTGTCAAATTCTTTTTGGAAGTCTTCTGTTTCGGTGAATTTTTCTTTCAGCTGCTTAACCTTTTTGTTGATAAAGGTAATTGAGGCTGTGCAGAGAGGTTTATCTGAAAATTCAGTGCTTGACTGCAGGAATTTTTTAGGGCATGGGCTGCCTGGTTTATCATTTTCCACCCGGAGCATTTTTTCAGTGTCCTTTTCATTTCCTCGCAGGTTGTTAAAGGCGACTCCAAGAGGGGAAACTCCGCTTAAATAAAGGTCGTCCTCACCCGCAGCACTAAGTCTCTGCAGTGTATCATCATCCACATTCATCACTTCAGGCACCAGAAGAAAAGGGCTTCCCCAGCCTACCGATTTAACGTTGTAATGGCGGAGCAGGAATTCCTGTTCTGTGGATTTACCCACGCCGCCCTGGACGGTCACGTGAAATTCCAGGTTTTCAGGATCGAAAGAAATATTTTTATTATTGATGGCCTTAAGATACAATTCGCGCAGTGAGGCCAAGAGCTGGTCCTTCTTTTGCCTGAATTCTTCGAGTATGGGTCCCAGGAGCTGTCCGTCTGAGGCAAAAGCATGCCCCCCGCAGTTAAGTCCAGATTCAATGCGGTATTCCGAAACCCAGAGTCCCTTTTTAGCCAGGTATCTGCCCTGTATATCGGCAGAGCGGAAATCGCTCACCTTAATTACAATTTTCTTTTTAGGTTTATTATAATTAGCGGGGTAAAAATCCGCGAAGCTTTCCAGGTAGCTGAACAATTTGGGGTTCATTCCGGCTGAAAAGATGATTGAACCTTCCAGATCACTTTGCGCAAAGCCCCTTAAGGAGGCATGGGCATCGTTGTATTCCGGCGTCATTTTGTTGCCGTTTTTATCATAATTAGCGTTGTCCACCTTAGTCATTATATTGACGTCAATTGACCCGCGTCTGATGTTCTGTCTGAGCCAGGCCTCAAGTTTGCTCCTGAGCTTTTCGTCTTTTGAGGCCAGCATTTCATGATAGCGGATCTTCAGCTGCGAGAAGTCGGGCAGCATCTCGAAGTATTTACTGATTTCACTGCCTGCCGTAAAGGCGGAAGCTTTCAATGATTCAAACTGCTCACGTACTATTCTGTGTATAAGATTCAGGTACGCGGTAATCCTGCAGGCCCTTGAATCATCATCATTGCTCATAATAGGAATATAGGGTTCGTTGAGTTTGTCCAGATAATGTTTTCTGAGTTTCTCCATCAGTGTATCATCCACCAGGGAAATAACCGATGAAATTCCGTATTTTGCCACCTTAACCGGTGTATCAATAGAAAAACCCACACCCAGTACAGGGATGTGAAATTTATGCTCTGTAGAATAATTCATAAATCGTAAAACGAAAAAATAATGAGAGGAAAGATCAGGTAAGCGTATTCAACTTAAATACCGGCAGATAAAGTTCATCTTAGAAAAATTAAGCGAAACAAAAACCTGTTCAAAATATTTTAATTACTGGGTTAAAGTACGAAAAAAAATGATAATATGGCAGTTCAGTCAAATATTTTTGAATCAATAATAAAAATATTTCAATAAAACCGGGCTGCCCCCGTGTCTGTAGTCCACGCATGGATTTCAGACCCGGGGGGCAGCATTTAAAGTTTACTTTTAAGGAAACTAATGCCCTGCTGAAGCACGTTGTCCTGTGGGATATCTCCATCAGGAGTCAGTTTATTGACTACATCTGGCAATACTTCAGTTAGTTTTGAGACTACCGTATCGGGAGCCTGGCCTGATTTGGTTGCTATATCCTGTATGCGGTTTTCACCTAGTCCCTCTTTTAACTGCTCTTTTGAAATGGGTTTGTTCTCACCTTTACTTATCCATGAGGAAACAATATCTCCCATTCCCTTGCTCTGAAAAGACTGGATGAGTCCTCCCAATCCTCCGTGTTCATTGTGCGTAAACATCTGCAGTACGGCATTTACAATACCGGAATTCTGACCGCCCAGCAGGCTGCCTGCCGTGTCTTTTAAATTATCCATCAGTCCCATATTCACCTCGCTTGATTAAATATAAACATTTCTAACCGTTACTTACCCGGGTATTGTCTAAATTATTCTTATATGACACTAATTCAATCTATTAATTTCCCCTGGACTCCAACCAGAATTCCGGAGCAGGAACTTGACGCTGCCTGATTAATATTGTAAGTTGCTCCACGGTTTTTCCTGGTATTGAGTCCTCGGGAAACTTTCCAGTGCGACTGCTAACCTCCAGGCCAGATCTTTGATAAATGAATTTATAAGGATTTAAAAATTGAAAAAAACATTTTGGGCTCAATTATTATGTCTGTTCATTCTTTTTTCCGGCACAATACTGCCCCAGGCCGGAACATATTACGACAATATCAATACCTCCAGTCCCGATTTTATAAATCAGCTTAAAACCCGCATTCGCGCCCCATATACGAAAATCAGCTACGATCAGTATGATGAGACGATGGTGGCAAAATATGCTTCCCGGGATACGACAGAAGGCCGGAGGGTTATAACCTGCGTATACAGCGGTGAAAATTATGTTTACACCCCGCCTTTTGCGTGGAGCTACTTCAGCCGCGAACATACCTGGTGCCACAGCTGGATGCCGACATATGATTCGAAAGATGGCGATGAGTATTCAGACCAGCACCATCTTTTCCCTACAAATCAGAACAGTGCAAACGGATACAGAAGCAATCATCCTCTTGGAGTAGTAAGTAGTGCAACCTATGTCTTTAAGGAAGGGAAGTTCGGTACCAATGCCGACGGCAAAACGGTTTATGAACCGAGAGATTCCCACAAGGGGGATGCTGCCAGGGCCTTGTTATACATGTGCATAAAGTATGACGGGGTCAATGGCACGTGGAATTTTAACTGGCTGAATAACACAAGACTTCCTGCTATTGGCGAGGCTCCGGAGGACCTGAATACGCTGCTGGAATGGAACAGGCTGGATCCGCCGGATAAGTGGGAAATAGAAAGGAACAATTATATACAAACAATTCAGCAGAACAGAAATCCATTTGTTGATCATCCGGAATACGTAAACTACATTAATTTTAATGATCTTACACTTTTGTCACCTGTCTTTGTTACTGAGCCCACGAATCAGTTAACAAATCTTACTGCCGGTGTGACTGACAATTCAATTACGGTGAAATGGACCGATGCCGCTGCTGGTGCACAGGCTCCCTCTGGCTATCTGATCCTTGCATATAATAAAGATAATTATTTCATACCCGTTGACGGAACCCGGTATAATGACGACAAGGATTTCTCAGACGGCAGGGAAATAATAAACGTGCCTTATTCAGGAGCAGACTCCTGTACGTTTACTAATCTTAAGACCGCTTCTGATTATTACTTTACGGTTTATGCCTATAACGGTTCCGGCAGTGAAATTAACTATAAAACCAGCGGAACGGTACCTGCAATAAAGACCCGCACGAGCGGTCTGGCACAAACCACAGTTTATTTCTCAGCATCTACTGCCACGGTAAACGAGGGGCAGAGCTTTAATCTGCCAATTGCAATCTCAGGATCGAGTCCGGTAACGCCAACAACATTGCAGGTAGTACTTGTTGCGGGTGACAGCAGATATGTAAATGGTTTTAATGAACAGACCGTTACATTTCCTGCTGGCAGTTCTGTGACTCAATACGTTACGCTGCAGATACCTGAAAATACAACAACAGAGGGGCCGCAGAACCTGACATTCAGCCTTAAAAACGCAACCGGCGGCACTTCTGTACAAATTGGGGCGCAAAATACATTTACGCTTAAAGTCCTGGATAACGACATTATTTCAAATGGCGGGACTGAAACCTTTGCAAAATTTCCGGAAACCGGCACATCCTACTTAAACGGAAGTTTTTCAGGGCAGGATGGCTCTGTCTGGAAGTACAATTTATGCTCGGGAAACCCGGGCGTGCAGATCAAGGCACCCTCACCCGTGTTAAAGAAAGATGCAGCTGCCAGCGTTACCTCGGGTATAATTCAGGGCGGATGCGGCATGCTCAGTTTTAAGTATATGCAGTCGTTCAGCACCAACGTAAAACTCGGTGTTTATATAAATGATAAGCTGGTTGCAACTGCAACCTCAACGGGTGAAGCTAATGTTATAAAGGACTTTGCCCCCATCAGTGTCAATGTTACCGGTCCATTTACCATCCGCTTCCAGCAGATAGATGCAACTTCGGGGCAGGTTACAATTGATGACGTCAATTGGACGAGCAATGTAACAGACGTTGTTGAGTATACGGATCATGACTTTATCCCCGGCGGAATCACGCTCAGCCAGAACTATCCAAATCCCTGCAACCCGGGGGCAACCATAAATTATACATTACCCGCATATGGCTATATGAGCTTAAAGGTTTACAACCTGATAGGCATGGAGGTGGCAACACTTGCCGAGGGGGTAAAAGGACCAGGCAGGTACCAGGTGAAATTTGACGGAAAGGATCTCGCCAGCGGGATCTATTTATACAAGCTTACCTCAGGCGCATACTCGGTATCGAAAAAGCTGACACTTCTGAAATAATAGAGCCTAATCTTCCTATGCCCGGCGTCCAGCAAAAGACGCCGGGCAAAAGACGTTGGACTTTCTTTCCAGGGCATGTAATTTTGCCCATAAGTTCTGCCGGATTTTCTTATTTTTGTAACCGGAATTCTTTCAGACCGGCCAGCCTCTGTTTCCCAGGTTCAAGCCCGCTGATGAGGAATATGGATTTAATTAAAAGGAAATTTCAGAAAGAATATTTGTGGGATCGGAATGCCCGCTTAAGAATTTTTACTCTGTTACAGGTTAGGAAGCAATGGAATCATTAAAAGAAATATTTAGAATAGGTTATGGACCTTCGAGCAGTCATACCATGGGTCCCAGGACCGCAGCCGAAGTATTTAAAAATAATAATCCCGGTGCCGCAAGCTACAGGGCAACCCTCTACGGCAGTCTGGCTGCAACGGGCAGGGGGCATCTTACTGACATAGCCATAACTGAAAGCCTGAGGCCACTGGCGACGGAAATAATCTGGAAACCAGAAGAATCCCTGCCTAAACATCCCAATGCATTAAGGCTGGAAGCGCTGGATGAGTACGGAAATCTGATGAATGAATGGACCGTGTACAGCGTTGGCGGCGGAAAGATTATTGATGACAGCCATAATGAGGAATTGGCCTCAGTATATAATCTGGGCACTATGAATGAAATACTGGACTGGACTAAGAAGAACGGCAGTTCGATGTGGGAGTATGTTGAGGAAGTCGAGGGGCCGGAAATATATGATCACCTGGCTCAGGTCTGGCAGGTAATGAACGAATCCATTAAAAGGGGTATTGAATCCGAAGGTGTACTGCCCGGCGAACTGAAGCTGAGGAGAAAGGCCTCATCATTTTACGTTAAGGCCAAAAACTATACCGGATCGCTCAAGGAAAAAACGCTAGTTTTCTCGTATGCCCTTGCCTCGGCAGAAGAAAATGCTGCGGGCGGGAAAATTGTAACCGCCCCAACGTGCGGTTCATGCGGTGTTGTGCCGGCCGTATTAAAAAGGTTAAAGGAAAGCTTCGACTTCTCGGATCAGAAAATTCTGCGGGCACTGGCTACAGCGGGTCTGGTAGGCAATATCGTTAAAACCAATGCTTCAATTGCAGGAGCAAGGGTCGGCTGCCAGGGTGAAATAGGGACCGCCTGTGCAATGGCCTCAGCTGCAGCCACGCAGCTATTGGGCGGAACACCGCACCAGATAGAATACGCCGCTGAGATGGGTATTGAGCACCACCTGGGGCTGACCTGCGACCCTATATGCGGACTCGTTCAGATACCGTGCATCGAGCGCAACGCATTTGCAGCAGAACGTGCATTTAACACCGCGACATTTGCACTGCTTTCCGACGGGCGGCATTTTGTTTCATTTGATAAGATAGTAAAGACCATGAACCAGACAGGACACGATCTGCCGCATATATATAAGGAAACCTCCGAAGGCGGTCTGGCTCTGCTGTGGGAGTGATCAGTTATCAGGGCCGGTTATGGTGTTAAATGCACTGATACTCACGACCGGCCTGATTCCCTGAATGAGATAATACCTTGCGCATAATAAGTATGCCTCCTTCCATTCTGTTCAACTGAACCAGCTAATTAAGCTCAGCCCATTAATTGTTATTAGGATAAATGTGCCCGCATGATCAGGACAACAGCTTTTGACAAATAATCCTGTATGGAATAGTACTATTTGGGAAAATGGATGTATTATAATGAGGCCGTCCGGCAATACCCGGGAATATTAATGCAAAAATTCAGGGTTATGCTAAATATATTTGTGTCGGGACCGATAATTAATTCGTCAATAATAAATTATGCCTGAATGAAAAAACAAACTAATGCTCAGCTCGAAGAAACCATTAGGGTACTGCAAAAAAGAATCGCCGAACTGGAAAAATATGAGTCCGATTGCGGCATTCTAAAAAATGCACTTAAAGAAAGTGAAAAACGCCACAGGATTGGTCTTGAAAATGCAACTGTAGGAATAGCCTACATCTGCATTGATGGTACGTGGCAGATGATCAACCAGAGTTTTTGTGCAACCACCGGTTACACGCAGGACGATTTGTCAAGGGAGGCTTTTGATGTGGTTATCAGGCGTGGAACCTCAGGAGCGGACAGTGAAATTATTGACGCATTACTCAGGGGAGAAACAATTCATAACGGCCTGGAAACAGAATTTTTCAGGAAAGACGGGAAAAAAATATGGATAAGCGTTGGGGTGGCTGTAATTAAAGATGCTGCCGGAAATCCTGAGTACAAGATGTTCTTTATTAAGGACATCTCCAGGCGAAAAGAGCGTGAAATGGAATTATATCACAGCAACGAGAGATTCCGGATATTATTTGAACAGGCTTCCGAAGGAATATTCATTACTGATTTGCAGGGCAAGCTCCTGGATGCCAACAAAAATGGCTGCCGGATGCTTCAGTATACAAAGGAAGAGCTGAAAAAGCTGAATGTTGCTGCACTTATTCACGCAGAAGATATTGAAAAAGACCCGCTTGCCTACGATGCATTAAAAAAGGGCATGGAGGTGGTTAAACAGCGCCGGGCAATAAGAAAAGACGGCACCCTGGTCAACGTTGAGATCAGTTCCAAGATGCTTTCAGACAACAGATTCCTGGGAATAGTAAGGGATATAACGGAAAGAAAACAGATTGAAGAGAAACTGAGGGAGAGCGAAGAGCAGTACCGCAGGCTGGTTGAACTTTCAACCAATACGGTATTTATTCAGAGTGGCGGCAAAATAGTATTTATAAATCAGGCAGGACTTAAACTGTTCCGGGCCAAAAATATGGGTCAGCTCATCGGCAAAAGGGCCCTTGATCTTGTACACCCGGATTCTCGGCCTGTTGTTATGGAAAGAATAAATACTCTGATCGCTCAGAATAAAGCAGCAGAAACGCTGGAGGATAGATACGTTCGTCTGGATGGCTCCGTGGTGGATGTTGAAGTTTCGGCTGTCCCGTTTATCTATAAGGGAAAACCCGCCGTTCAGGTTATTGCTGTTGATATAACCGAAAGGAAAGAGGCCGAAGAAGAACTTAACAGTTATAAAAACCACCTGGAAAACCTGGTGACCATCAGGACCGAAAAGCTGAAAAAATTAAACGATAAGCTGAAGAAAGAGGTCCGTAATCATGAAATGGCCAAGCAGGAAACTCAGAACCAGCTGACTTTCTTAAAAACACTGATAGAGACGGTGCCAAACCCTATTTACATTAAATCTGCCGAGAAAAGGTATCTGTACTGCAATAGAGCCCTCCTGGAACTATATGGATTTACAAATGAGGAGGCAGTAGGGAGTACTGTCTTTGAGGTGACATCGCCCGATTACGCACACAGGATTGACAATAGTGACAATGAGGTCCTCCGGAGTTTAGGCGAACATAAAGAGGAAGTGGAGATATTTGACAGCCATAACAGGAAAAGAAGCGTGCTTATACACAAGGCCGTAGTGCTTAAAAATGATGGTACGGCCGGCGGTATTGTTGGGGTTATGACGGATATTACCAATCAAAGAAACCTGCAGAGGAAGGTGGAAGAGGCCCTGATTCATGAAAAGGAACTAAATGAACTCCGTTCAAGGTTTGTGTCGATGGCTTCCCATGAGTTCAGAACACCGCTTACTTCAATTAAGCTATACTCTGACCTGCTCTACAATTACGATCAGGTACTGGATCAATCCAAGCACAAAAGCTACCTGGAAAAGATCCAAAAGACAGTGAATTATATGACAGAGCTCGTGGATGACGTTCTTACAATCAGCAGGGTTGATACAGGCAGACTCGAATTTAACCCCGGGGATATGAATCTTTACCAGTTCTGTCTGGACGCACTTAACGAATTGGAGATGAACTTCAACGGCCGGAAAATAGAATTTAATTATGAGACTGAACTTTCTAACTTTTTTTTAGACAAAAAGCTTCTTAGATTAATCCTAACGAACCTGCTCTCAAATGCCCTGAAATATTCGCCTGCGGATAGTAAGGTAATATTGTCGGTTTTATTCAATAATGCGGAAGTTACTTTCAAAATAAAAGATAACGGCATCGGAATTCCTGAGAACGATCAGAAACACATGTTTGAGTATTTCCACAGGGGAGAAAATACAGGTGGCACTCAGGGAACGGGACTCGGACTGACAATTGTCAAAAGATCTGTTGAACTGCACGGGGGAAAGATCACCTTTGAAAGCCAGGAAAATAAGGGGACAACTTTTCATTTTTCAATACCAATATCGCTAATATGATAAAAATACTTTTAATTGAGGACGACACGAGCTTAAGGGAAGGACTAAGAGATCTTCTGGAGATAAACGGATATACTGTTTCTTTGGCATCGGACGGAATTGAAGGCCTGAAAAATGCAAAAAAAGATCTGCCTGACCTCATAATCTGTGACATTATGATGCCCAGGCTGGACGGCTTCAGGATGAAGGAAATATTAAATGAGGACAGGGACCTTGCGGCTGTGCCTTTTATTTTTCTGACGGCAAAGGCAGAAATGAAAAGCTTCAGGGAAGGCATGGATCTGGGTGCTGACGATTATGTGGTTAAACCCTTTGACCTGCCTGCATTACTTAAAGTAATCGATACCAGGTTAAAGCGCCATTGTGAAATCCTGAAGAAAAAAACACAGAACACTAATCTTCCGGAGACGGGAGTCGAAAATAAAAAATTGTCACAGGACGACAGACTGTTTGCAAATTTTAGTGATAATTCTCCTAAGGTAATCAGGATCGGGGATATAAAAGCCATTGAAGCTTCCGGGAACTACAGTCAGATTTACCTCGCGTCAGGGAAGAGTATTACTTACAGAAAATCCATCGAAATGTGGGAAAAGTCGCTCGATCCTAATGTTTTTATAAGGATTCACCGGGCAATAATAATTAATATGAACTTTATTGACAAAATCTCAAAATGGACCAGCGGTACTTATCTGGTTCACATAAAAGGAATTGAAAAGGCTTTTACAATAAGTCAGAGATACGCCTCAAAGATCAGGTCGCAGCTAAAACTTTAGCCATGTTTTACCTTTCAGGAACGATCCTTTATCATTAAGACTTCATAAACTGAAATTTACGGCTCCAGATCCATCCAAAATCAATCACTCAGAGCAATAGTAATTCGCTCAGACCAAAATTCAATCACATAAATCAATCCGTTAATATGTGCTTCTTTGTAGCCGAATATAACAGAAAAACCGGAAAATTATGTATAAGATAATGTTAGTGGAAGATGAAGATGACCTGCGCCAGGGAATTAAAGCATTCCTTGAGATCGCTGGTTATGAGACCATTGAGGCGGCAAATGGAAAAGAGGCAATGCAGAAGATTTCGGAAACGGTTCCTGATATTATTATCTCAGACATAATGATGCCCGTGATGAACGGTCTGGAACTGCTGAAGAAAGTCAGGCAGCAATCTCTTTTGAAATCTACACCGTTCATTATTTTAACTGCAAAAACCGATTTGGAGGACGTGAAAACAGGTATGGAAGCAGGCGCTTGCCATTATATTACAAAACCGTTCAAAATCAAAGAACTAATTAATGTAATTTCGAACAATCTGCCAATAGTAAATTAATTTGTGTCCGGAACAAAATATTAAAATTATCAATTTGAGGAAAAAATATGAAATGGTTTAAAGATCAGAAAATCCGTACAAAACTTCTTATAGGATTTGTGTTAGTTTCCCTGGTAACACTTCTGGTAGGTTTTGTTGGCGTTTTGAACATGAATAGCATTGACAGTTCTTATTCTAAGGTATATTCAACCATGACGGTGCCAATTGCAAAACTCGGCAATATTCAGCAGAGATTTCACAGGGTCAGGATCAGTGCCAGAGAGATGGTAGATGCTAATGATCCTGTCGAAATTAAGAAGCATGCCGAGGAAATTCAGGAATACTCCCGTGTAATCAGCAGCGAGGTAGAAGCAATTGAAAAGGTGCTTCCTTCTGAAAGATCGAGGATGTTTTTTAATAATTTTGTTGAATCGCGCAAACCCTACAGGGCACACCTTAAAACACTGTCGGAACTGGCCTATCAGAATAGAGACGCGGAAGCATTAACTCTGCTTCAGGGAGAAATGACCAGCACTGCAATGGATGAACAGGCAGCAATTGAAAAACTTGTGGATGAATTCCTTAAAGAGGCCAGCGACAGGTCGGCAGCAAATATGGAACAGGCAAGTACAGCTTCCAGAGTAATGCTGGTAATAACCCTGATAGGCATAGCAGCTTCTGTCTTCTTTGGAAACGTAATATCAAGGCTGGTTAAGAACAGCGTAAACAAAGTATTGTTTATGGTACAGGAGATGAATAAGGGACACGTAAAGGCAAGAGTAAATCTGGACAGCAAGGATGAACTGGGAGAAATGGGTAAAGCGCTGGATCAATTTGCCAAACAGGTGGAGGAGAATATTTGTGGTGCATTAAACAGAATTGCCGCAGGTGATGCAGACTTTGAGGCTCCCATGTTTGATAAGGACGATCAGATTGCTCCTGTTCTGAATAAACTGAGTTCAACGATAAAAGGTTTGGTCGAAGAAGTTAACGGGCTTGCCCATGCCGCAATAAGCGGTAACCTGGAAAAACGCGGTAATACGGACAAATTCCAGGGCGGGTATAAGCTTATAATAGCGGGATTTAACAATACGCTAAATACTATAATGAAAAATGTGAGAGATTATGAGGCAGTAATAGAGAAAGTGGGTTCTGGGGATCTGACTGCCAGGATGACGGGTGATTACCAGGGTAATTACAGGAAACTCCAGGAAAATGCCAACCAGTTCGCTGGTTCCCTGCACTCGCTGGTAATGCAGGTAAATGAAGCGGTTCAGGCTACAGCCAGTGCTGCAAACGAGATATCCAGCAGTTCAGAGGAGATGGCCGCAGGCAGCCAGGAACAAAGCCAGCAGACCAGTGAAGTAGCAAGTGCGGTTGAACAGATGACCAGAACCATACTTGACAGCACAAAGAATACCTCTGTTGCTTCTGAACACTCCAGGGTCGCAAGTGCAAGCGCTGAAAAAGGCAAGAAAAAAATTGAAGAAACCAGAGCAGGAATAAGTAATATAGTTGAAGCTGCAAAGGGTACTGCCGTGAAAATTTCATCTCTCGCCAGTAAAACTGACCAGATCGGTGAAATTGCACAGGTAATTGATGACATTGCCGACCAGACAAACCTGCTGGCTTTGAATGCTGCAATTGAGGCAGCCAGAGCCGGGGAACAGGGGCGTGGGTTTGCAGTTGTGGCAGATGAGGTCAGGAAGCTGGCAGAGCGTACAACAAAAGCCACCAAGGAGATTGCTGACACGATAAGGGAAATACAGAATGAGGCAAAGGAAGCGAACCTGAGGATGCATGAGGCCGAAAAATCCGTCGAAATAGGCATGAGCCTTACCGAAGAGGTAGCGGAAGTACTCAGAGAAATCTATGACGTTAATTTCAAGGTAAATGACCTTGTAAACCAGGTAGCAGCTGGCAGCGAAGAGCAGTCCAGTGCAGCCGAACAGATCTCAAAAAATATTGAGGGTATCAGCAGCGTAACACAGCAAAGTGCCGCAGGATCCGAACAGATTGCCAGAGCCGCCGAGGACCTGAACCGCCTGACTGTAAATCTGCAGGAGATAATATCAAAGTTCAGGCTCGGTGATGAACTGCAGGGGATGCAGCCTGGTATGCAGCAGAAACGTTTTGCCGTAAGGAGCAATGGCCGGCTTGTAAGACAATGATAAGCGTACCTGTATAGTAATAAGACAGAAGAAAAGCCCTGACATTCATTAGGAAACATGAATGTCAGGGTTTGTAGTATGTGCCTCTAGTGATCCATTTAAGGGGATGTGTATTTCCGGGACCATAACAAATAACGTATTGTCAGCATGTCAATTTAATTTTCCTGAAATCGAAACGATAATAACTCTAATAATATTTAAAATCAGAATGGGTTTATTAAAAACTGCTGAAAATATTGAATAATAGACTGGAGTAAAAATGACGATCAAGAAAATGTTCATAATTATCTATTTTGTAACCGGACTGGCAATAGCCGGCCTGGGTGTTTCAACATTTCTTTTAATGCAGACGCAGAAGGATCTTGTTAAAAGTCAGGAGATCAGGTATAAATCGTATCAGGTTGCCATAGAGTTAAGACAGAATTCAGAGGATTTGACCAGGCTGGCCAGGACTTATGTGGTTACCGGTGATGATAAATATGAGAAATCATACTGGGATCTGGTGGACATATCCAATGGCAAGAAGCCCAGGAAAGACGGAAGGACAATTTCATTTGCCCAAATGATGAAGGATCTCGACTTTTCTCAGGCGGAATTTGACAAGATAAAAGAATCCGAGGATAAGTCCAATGAGCTGGTTTCAACTGAGGAGAGGGCAATGAATGCGGTCAAGGGGCTTTTCCAGGATGCAAACGGCAAATATACCGTTCAGGGAGCACCCGATTTGGAGCTTGCAAGAAGACTGGTTCATGATGAAAATTACCATCACCAGAGAGAGATCATCCTGCAGCCCATTGATGAATTCTTTAAGCTTTTGGATAACCGTACACAGGGAATAGTTGACAGATATGCGGCAAAAAGTAATTCTTATCTTTATCTGATGGTGTTGCTGGTAATTACGCTCATTATTAATCAGATAATTTCCTATATAATAGTGAATAAAAAGGTAAATAAGCCGATCGGAAACCTGAGTGCTGCTACAGGCAAAGTAGCGGGGGGAGATTTTTCGGTTCATGTGGATTATACCAGCAAAGACGAAATCGGCCATCTCTCAGACGGCTTTAACGTGATGATTGGCAAAATAAAAGATGAAATAGCAATAGCCCAGAGCTTCCAGCAGGGATTGACCGCGGCAATGTTTATTGCCGATAAGGATACAAATATTCTTTCAATTAACAAAGCTTCCTTAAGCATGATGAAATTTAACAAGAAACCCGAGGACGTAATAGGGAAGCTGAACGTTAAGGATGTATTCCTGCAGGATTCAGTGACCAGGAATGCTTTTGCCGGTAACTTTATGTCAGGAGAAAAACGCACACTAGTGGACCACACGGGTGTAAAATTTCCTGCACTCATTCAATCGGGTCCCATCTTTAACAGCAAAAACGAAATGGTAGCCTGCTTTGCAAATT
Organism: Ignavibacteriales bacterium; assembly: GCA_050258815.1. Taxonomy (GTDB): domain Bacteria; phylum Bacteroidota; class Ignavibacteria; order Ignavibacteriales; family SURF-24; genus JAAXKN01. Next base: position 28,925 of record JBLMZM010000176.1, on the reverse strand, counting down.
TTGTTGACCTGCGGGAGCTTGAGACAAAACAGAAGGAATACCTGAATGAGCAGATTGCTCCGGTTGCAGGAGTAATAAACCAGGTGGCAAACGGGGACCTGACGGCGTCACTGGAGCTGGATGAAAAAAGCGACCTGTTTCAGCTGGGTAAAAACGTAAATAAAATGATTGGTGACCTGAATAATACACTTGCAATGGTTACTGAAGCCGTACAGGCCACAGCCAGTGCTGCAAACGAGATATCCAGCTCAAGTGAACAGATGGCCGCAGGCAGCCAGGAACAGAGCCAGCAGACCACCGAGGTGGCTGGAGCCGTAGAACAGATGACAAGGACAATTCTGGACAGCACAAAGAATGCAAATGAAGCTGCCGAGATGGCAAAGAATTCCAGGGAAATGGCAGAACTGGGAGCAACCAAGGTGCAGAATACACAAAAGGGGATGGACAAAATCGTTTCCTCAGCACAAACGACTGCCAGGATCATAAGCTCGCTTTCGGGTAAAACTGACCAGATCGGGGAAATTGCACAGGTAATTGACGACATTGCCGACCAGACAAACCTGCTGGCTTTGAATGCTGCAATTGAGGCAGCCAGAGCCGGTGAACAGGGCCGCGGGTTTGCAGTTGTGGCAGATGAGGTCAGGAAGCTGGCAGAACGCACAACAAAAGCTACCAAGGAGATTGCTGACACGATCAAGGCAATACAGAGGGAAGCCAAAGAGGCAGATCAATCAATGAATATGGCAAGGTCTTCGGTTGAAGAAGGTATGAAACTGACCGGAGAGGTTGCAGATGTACTGCAGGATATACTGCTTGGAGCAAAGAAAACGACGGATGTTGTTATGCAGGTAGCGGCAGCAAGTGAGGAACAGTCGGCCGCAGCCGAAGAGATTTCGAAAAATGTTGAGGGTATTTCAAGCGTAACACAGGAATCTGCCGCCGGAACAGAGCAGATAGCCAGGGCTGCCGAGGACCTGAACCGTCTGACGGTAAACCTGCAGGAGCTCATTTCAAAGTTCAGGCTCAGTTCTCAGGATAGCAATATGCATGCTCAAAGGCATCTTGCGGTAAGACAAAACGGTAAATTAATAAGTAAGTAAATATTTCACATAAACCAGCGGTACACATCTCAGATACCGCTCAATTAAATTGGAGAAACAATGGAAAAGAATGAAAACACCTCTGATCTGCTTCAGCTCGTGAGCTTTAATATAGGCAGAGAGGAATTTGGAATTGATATTTTAAAGGTGCAGGAAATTAACCGCATGATCACGATTACAAAATTTCCGAATGCTCCCGAATACGTTGAGGGGGTAATCAACCTGCGTGGAAGGGTAATTCCGGTCGTTGATCTGAGGACAAAGCTCGGCATGGAGAAGAGAGAAGCCGACAAGGATGCAAGAATAATAGTCGTGGAACTGGACGGCAAGACCACCGGCTTTAAGGTAGACAGCGTAAACGAGGTGCTGAGAATACCGGCAAATATCACTGAGGAACCCCCTACTGCAGCGGGAATGAATTCCAAATACATTACTGCCGTTGCCAAACTGGAAGACCGCCTGCTGTTATTGCTGGATCTGGAACTGGTGCTGATGCAAAGTGAAAAAGAAGAACTGATGGGACTGGCCAAGGATTAATACCGCAGATTTATTAAAAAGCGGGACCTGAAGATGAGGCCATTATGGCTTTTTTAATCCAGATCCCGTTTTTTTTTATTTCTTTTTGAGCAGAATCATTACTTCAAGATTGGGTGTACCGGGAAACATATCCAGCGGAACGATCCGTTCAACCTTATAGCCGTTTTTCGTCCATTGTGTAACTTCCGGCGGAATCTGGTCCACACCACAGAAAATATGCAGCACCTTAACGGGCGCTCTCTGGGAAATTGATTTAATTACCCCCTGTGCGGTTCCCTGTCTGGGAGGGTCCAGCAGAAAGACCTCGGATTTACTGACCATGGGCAGGGTGGAGGTAATCGTGGAGGCATCAATTTTTTCTGCTATAAACCTGACTTTATTCCTGTGATGAAAATACGGGATGTTCTCCTGGGCGGATCTAACAGATAAACCTTCGGCTTCAATTCCTATGGATTCCTGGAAAAAGGAGGCCAGATAGTGCGTAAAAAGGCCATATCCGCAGTACAGATCGATAAATCTGCTGTCCTGACCCGATGAAAGCATATCCGTAGCCGCCTTTAGCATAACCGGGATCATCGACTCATTAATTTGTGAAAATGAGGTGGGGTAAAATGAATATTTTTTACCATCTGCTGAGATAAAAAGTTTATCGGGACCGTAAAGCTTCTTGAAATTCAGCTGATCTTTGGGACGCAGGTTCTCCAGGTAATAATCGGAACGGGTAGGATCCAGATATAAGAAAGCAGAAATTATCCTTGTTTCCAGTTTCTGCAGGTGTTCCGAAAGCAGCTTAAACTTTCTGACCAGCGAAGCATTTAGTGAATGCACATTAAATATTACTGAAAATTCGGTATAGCTGCCCCTGATTATAATGAAGTTAAGGTTCATCCCTGCCAGCTTGTATGCCGGTTCATTTATCTTTTCCAGCAGAAACTTATAAACGGCATTGTGTTCCTCGGGCTCAAGTTCAGAATAGCTGTAGTCATTCTGTGAATAAGCGTGTATATTCTCACTGAATTTCAGGTAAAACTTTCCATCACGGAAGATCACTCTTCTTTTGGTTGTAGTACGGTAGTGCCGCTTCTTAGGGGAGGGGAAAATAGCCTCAGGCTTTTGTGCGAGTCTGTGCTGTTTCCAGAAGGTGGCCAGGGCTTCATTTTTGATCCTGAGCTCCTGGGCATAATCCAGCCTGGCCAGGGGTTCGATATCCGGAGTCCTGTTTTGTCCGTTTACCACGGCCGGAAGCCTGGAAAGCACGATTTCTGCAAATGATGGTTTTCTTTCTGCCTGCACTTTTTCTTCCGAAGAATATTTATCATCTGCAGAATATTTGTTATCTGCAGAATATCTTTTTTCTGCGGGAAATTTTTTGTCTGCATCAAATTTTTTATCCGCAGAAAGTCTTTTCTTGCCGGGGAATCTTTCTTCCGGAGGAAATTTCCGCCCGGTATCACTTTTTCTTTCTGTCGCGGGTTTTTGGTTTGTATCGGATTTGGCCGATTTGTATGTTTTATATCTTTGTTTCATAATTCTGGTATTCATTTTATTATCAAAACGTACCTTATTTATTTAATATTTCAAAATGTTTTTTGTACTGCAGAAGATACAGGCGTAAGAATATGAAAAGCAATAAGTTCGGATTTTTAAAAACATATATTATCATAACCTTCGGGCTCTTTCTGATTGCCCTGGGACTAACAGCATTTCTGATCCCGGCCGGAATAGTTGGAGGCGGGGCAAGCGGTGCCGGAACATTAATATACTTTATGACGGGATTTCCTGTAGGAATGACCTTCCTGATTGTTAACGTGTTCCTCCTGCTGCTCGCAATTAAGATGCTTGGGGCAAGTTTTGGGATAAAAACCATATATGGTGTGCTGGTTTTATCTTTCCTCTTCTCATTCCTTCAGCTGGCCATTAAGGGACCTATTGTAAAAGACGCATTTATGGCCTCAATTATTGGCGGCATACTGGGAGGAGTTGGGGTAGGCATTGTATTTACACAGGGGGGAAGTACTGGCGGTACCGACATTATTGCCATGATAATAAGGAAATACCGGAATATAAGTCCCGGCAGAATAATAATGATGGTTGACGTATTCATTATTTCCTCCTCATATCTGGTCTTCGGATCACTGGAAAAGATAGTCTATGGTTATGTGACCATGGCTGTGACTTCCTATGCAATTGATATGATACTGGAGGGGTCAAAGCTATCCATACAGGTCTTTGTTTTTTCTAACAATAACGAGCTGATAGCCGAAAGGATAGGCAATGAACTGGGCCGTGGTATTACCTTCCTGAAAGGGAAGGGCTGGTATACAAACGAGGAAAGAGACATCCTGATGGTAATTGCGCGCAAGAACGAGATCAGCCTGATTCTGAGGATGGTAAAAGAGCTGGATGAAGAAGCCTTCATTTCCATTGCAACTGTAATGGGAGTATTCGGGAAGGGTTTTGAAAAGATCCGTTATTAAAATGGATGATGATTTCTATAGAAGTAGAAAATAATTTTTTTATATATTTGCACAGTGAAAATTCAAAAACTAGAAAGAACTATCAGGGAGAAATATGGAAAAATGCCCGTGTGGCTCAGGTAAGTCGTATTCCAAATGCTGTGGAGCATTGATTAAAGGAGAAAGGACTGCACAGACGGCCGAAGAATTAATGAGATCACGCTATTCTGCTTATGTAAAACAGGAAATTGATTATATATATGAAACAACCCACCCAGGGCACAGGGATGATTTTGACAGGGAGGCTACTAAGCAATGGTCGGAAAAATCAGAATGGCTGGGGATTGAGATCGTGAATACCTCCAGGGGAGGTGCAGAGGACAGCGAAGGGGAAGTTGAATTTATTGCTTCTTTTTCACAGAAGGGAATAAAAAAGGACCATCATGAGCTTTCTACTTTTAAGAAAGAAGATGAAAAATGGTATTTTGAGGATGGTAAGGGTGTTTCAGCCAAACCGTTCGTCAGGATAGAGGAAAAGACGGGACGGAATGATCCTTGCCCCTGCGGCAGCGGAAAAAAATACAAAAAATGCTGCGGAGAATAATTGCTTTTCAGGCAGCAGGCCGAGTACACCTTACCTGCTGCTCCTTAATATCATCCAGCCTGCCAGACCGGAAACTATGGAAGCCGAGAGTATGCCGATTTTTGCATAGTTAAGCAATAATCCTTCTCCAAATGCAAGGTTAGCTATAAAAATTGACATCGTAAAACCAATCCCTGCAACGGCTCCTGTACCCAGAATCTTCTTCCAGCTGGCCTCCTCAGGCAGGAGTGCCAGGCGTGATTTTACGGCAATATATGAGAAGAGTGTTATACCAATGGGTTTGCCGAAAATGAGTCCCAGTATTACGCCAATTGTTACAGGACTCGAATATGCCTCTGAAAAATTGGAGCCCAGGACTACCCCGGCATTGGAAAGTGCAAACAGGGGCATAATAAAATAAGTAACCCAGAGATGAAGCCTGTGTTCCAGGTTCTGCAGAGGTGTTTCTGCTTTTTCGCACGTGGTCTTGATTGCCTGAATTGCTTCCTGTTCCTCCTTCGTAATTAAAGAATTATCAAGGGTCTTGGGAGCGGTTTCAAACTCATACAGGTAGGTTTTCGTACTGCTGATGAATTCTTTTTCTTCAATTTTCGTCCTGGCAGGAATTACAATTGCAGAAAGCACACCGGCAATGGTGGGATGAATGCCCGCTTTCCAGAATGAGAACCAGAGGCCCAGGCCCAGGATTGCATATATAATTATTTTTCTTACTCCCAGGTAATTGGTAAGCAGCTGCAGCCCAAAAAACAGGATTCCAATTCCTAGCCATATCAGTGAAAGCTCTGTTGTATAGAAAATTGCAATAATAATGACCGCTCCCATATCGTCTGCAATTGCCAGAGCGGCCAGAAAGACCTTTAATCCCAGCGATACATTTTTGCCAACAAGGGCCATGATACCCAGGGCAAATGCAATATCGGTTGCCGTTGGTATCCCCCAGCCCGAAATTCCGGGTTTCCCAAAGTTGGCCAGAGAGAAAATAATTGCCGGAAATATCATGCCTCCTGCCGCAGCTATAATAGGCAATGCCGCCTGACGCGGTGTTGAAAGCTCGCCTGCCATTACTTCTCTTTTTATTTCAAGCCCAACCACGAAAAAGAAAACCGCCATCAGGCCGTCATTTATCCAGAAATGAAGCGGTTCAGATATAGAGAAGTTTCCGGCGCCAAATGTAATGTTTGTATGCCAAAGGTCCACATAGGCCGCAGACAGAGGAGAGTTGGCCCAAAGGAGCGCAATAACTGTAAAAAAGAGCAGCAGTATCCCGCTGAAGGCTTCAGTCCGGGCAAACTGCTGGAAAGGTCTGAGCATATTGTTAAGGCTTCTGTTGCTGCCGGCATTATCATTCATAGCTTGCTAAAGTGGTTCTTGTTAAATATTTATGACATTATACGAAAAAGGAGGGGAAGAATCTATCCTGCTGCCGGATTTTGAAAAGAACTGACATTTGACAAGCCGGCAAAAAATCTATAAGTTAAGCAAAATTAATCTGACCGGTAAACAACCTGATATTAATGTTATAATCATGAACAAACAAAATATCAATACTGCGGAAGATACTGCAAGGGGTACCAACAGTAAAAAGATTGCCCTTCTTGTAACTGCAATAAGTTCGTTCCTCACCCCCTTTATGGGCTCGTCAATTAATATAGGGCTTCCTGCCATCGGCAATAAATTCAGTATGGATGCGGTAACCCTGAGCTGGGTTGCAACCTCATACCTGCTTTCGGCGGCTGTATTTCTTGTACCGATTGGAAGAATAGCTGACATATACGGCAGAAAGAAGGTATTTCTTATTGGCATTCTCGTTTATACTATTTCTTCACTGCTGTGCGGTGCGGCGTTTTCTGCTTCTTTTCTGATATTCTCGCGTATGCTTCAGGGTATAGGAAGCGCTATGATATTCGGGACCGGTATAGCGATATTGACTTCTGTTTATCCGGTGGGTGAAAGGGGAAAGGCGCTGGGTATCAACGTTGCAACTACGTATCTTGGGTTGTCTATGGGGCCTTTTCTGGGAGGATTTTTAACTCAGCAGCTCGGCTGGCGGAGCCTTTTTTATGCGAATGTCCCTGTCGGAATTCTGGTTTTGCTTCTGGTTACCTGGAAACTAAAGGGTGAATGGGCCGAGGCCAGGGGTGAAAAATTTGATATACTGGGTTCAGCTGTGTTCAGCCTTACGCTCATTTCACTGATGTACGGTTTTACACTGCTGCCTTCATATAATGGTACGGCTCTGATCCTTGCGGGTATTATGGGCTTTATTTCTTTCGTGAAATGGGAAAACCGGATCAGAAACCCCATACTTAACATGGCGCTGTTCAGACATAACACAGTATTTGCTTTCTCCAATCTGGCCGCACTGATTAACTACAGCGCAACCTTTGCAATTACTTTCCTTTTAAGCCTGTATTTACAATATGTTAAATCCCTCAGCCCTCAGAACACGGGTTTGATACTTGTCGTGCAGCCGGCCATAATGGCACTGGTTTCTCCCTTTGCAGGAAGATTATCGGACAGAATTGAACCCAGAATACTTGCCTCAGCAGGGATGGCTTTACTTGTGGTGGGACTTTTAGTATTATTATTTATTGGACATAATACCAGCCTGCTATATATAACAGGGGCACTGGTACTGCTGGGCCTGGGATTCGGACTGTTTTCCTCACCAAACACGAATGCGGTAATGAGTTCCGTCGAAAAGAAACTATATGGGATTGCCTCGGCAACACTGGCTACGATGAGACTCACGGGGCAGATGCTCAGCATGGCTATATCAATTATGGTATTCTCCGTTTATATTGGAAAAGTCAGGATCACCCCTGAATATTACGGCCTGTTTTTGAGCAGTATGCACGTACTGTTCATAATATTTATAATACTCTGCTTAGGCGGCATTTTTGCCTCACTGGCCAGAGGGAAAGTCAGATAGTCCGGTAACTGCCTGCAAGGGGAGACTAATGAAAGAAGCAAAAAGGAATGACAAAGTTATCTCCTGGCTGAAGATAATCAGGATTCAGTTTTATCCCATGGCGCTAATTGCCTATAGCCTCGGTGCATCCCTGGCTTTTATGTCTTCTGGAAAGTTTAACCTGCCTGTTTATTCTGCCGGTTACGTCATTCTTTTTCTCATTGAACTGCTGACCATACTCTGCAATGAATATTTTGACTATTATACAGATTGCGCCAATAAAAACTTCAGTCCATTTACGGGCGGTACCAGAATGCTGGTTGAAGGGAAAATAACTTTCAGGGAAGTAAAATATGCCTCCTTGGTAGTTTCTGTTTTAATCGTCGTTCTGGCCTGTTGGCTGCATAATAGTGCGGCAGAAGCTGCCAAAATACCGGTGCTGATCCTGGTTTTGCTGGGGCTTATTATGGGTGTGGGCTATACTGCACCCCCGCTAAAATTCTGCTACAGGGGTCTTGGTGAATTTGTTGTCAGTACCACGCATAGTCCCTTCGTGATTATGTGCGGATATATTTTCCAGACAGGACGCTGGAGCGACCCGTTGCCCTGGCTGCTCAGCGTTCCGCTTTTTTTTGCCGTATTGGGGGCCAACACGCTGGCCGGTATTCCGGATCACAAGGCGGATTTTACGGTATCCAAAAGGACTCTCCCTGTAATTCTGGGACCCCGCATGGCGGCTTCACTGGCTATAATATTTATTACAGTTGCAGCAGCTACGGACATGATGTTATGGTACTACGGCATCATAACAGGATATGCCGGAGCGGCTCTGCTTCTGGTCATTCCACATGCTATAATATTATGGCTGAGCATTTACAGGCTGATCAGGGCCGGTAACTTCGACCGGAAAATTAATAGTATAATGCAGCTGGCCCTGTCCTATATAATCTGGTTCGGGATCATCCCCCTGATCTGTATAATATGGAAATAAGGATTTCCAGGCATCAGTAAAACCATACATTATAACCGGAGGAATAACACATGAAGACACTCATTTTTATACTTTTTCTTGCCTTAACAACGCTTATTACGGCACAGGTTGACCCGCAGAAAGAAAGGACTGCCGTCATGAACTCTGACACGGAGTTCTCAGATCTCTCCAGAGAAAGAGGCATGCATGAGGCTTTTCTGGCCTATATTGCCAACGATGGCGTACTATTAAGGCAGGATAGTTATCCTGTTAAGGGCAAAGATAAGGTTGCCGAACTGTTTAAGGGACGCCCTGATACTTCGTTTGTCCTTACCTGGAAACCTATGGCGGCTGATGTTGCCGCCTCAGGGGAACTGGCATATACATACGGGACATATGAAATAAAGAACAGAGCAGGCTCGGTTATAGGAGACGGAACTTACGTAACCATATGGAAGAAGGACAAGGCTGGAAACTGGAAGTTCGTCCTGGATACAGGAAATGAAGGACTTAAGCCCCGTAAGTAAAAATCCGGCTTGTTTGAAGAGATAACAGTTGAATTGTGCAGGCAGAAAAAAGAAATCCCGGAGAGGATAAATACTCTGATTGTGAATCCATTGATTTTACTGCATAAAGAGATATTATATCGAAAATAAATCTTCTCCGGCCTTTAAAGTTTAAGGCGGATTTAATATGTTAGCGTCAGCTGTTTTAAGCTGTAAGATAAGTAAAAGGTGATGTTGCCGGAAGAAGGTAACAGAAATGTAGATTGTTGATCAGGTAAGGCTGGCGTTGTTTACTGGTGCAGGATCCATTGCTCATTGTTGTTAAAATATCCTCAGGTTTTCATACCGGTTGATTGCTCCTCTACGTCATTGTCCCCTTGGCAGATAAATATTTTGCGGATCAAAGAATTTCAGGGATTAAAGCATAAAATTAATCAAAAGACATCAAACCTTTTTTTATTCTGAGTGTCTAATGGCAGCTAATTGATTCTATTACAAACAAAAGAGTGAATGGAGATGAAATTTTTTAATAACTGTGTCACGTTTTTGATAGTATTGCTCTTACTGAGCACCTCAGCCAATGCGCAGAGAATGCAGAATGGCAATTTTAAGCAGCCCGGAGCAGCCATTGGAAAACTAAGCGGTGTATTGATTGATGCACGCACGCTGCAGCCGGTGGAGTACGGAAGTGTGGTACTGCACAGAATGAAGGACTCCTCGATGGTAAATGGAGCAATTTCGGACGAAAAGGGGCGGTTCATCATAGATAAAATACCTTATGGGAAGTATTTTATAAAAATATCATTTGTAGGCTATACGAATAAAAGAGTGGGTGAAATTCTTATCAATCCGCAGAAGGAGAACGTTGAGCTTGGTACAATCAATTTAAATCCCAGCTCGGTTTCCACACAGGAGGTAGTAATTACTTCTGAGAAGGATATGATTGTAAATAACCTGGACAAGAAAGTCATTAATGTGGATAAGAATGTTGCCTCTGCAGGCGGCTCGGCCATTGACGTCATGCAAAGCATCCCATCGGTCTCGGTGGATGCAAGCGGGTCTGTCAGTATGAGGGGCAACAGTAACGTTACTGTTCTTATTGACGGCAAGCCCTCGGGCCTTATGGGTCTTAGCAGCTCAGACGTACTGAGCCAGATACCTGCCAGTTCCATTGAATCCATAGAAGTTGTTACCAATCCTTCTGCCAGGTATGATCCCGAGGGGACCTCCGGAATCATCAATATTGTGCTGAAAAAGAAGGCTAATCAGGGGGTCAACGGCATTGCGACCCTAAATGCGGGAAATAATAACAGGTATAACCTGTCCCTGAATATTAACTACAAGAAAGAGAAGTTCAACCTGTTCGGCAGCTATGATAACCGCCTTGGGCATTTCATCGGAAACACGCTTACTGACAGGACCACCTCATTAAATGACGTTACTACGTACCTTAACCAGGATGTTCATAATAACGGCAAGATGAGTTCTCATAATTTTAATTTTGGGGCCGATTACTTTCTTAATGACAAAAATACCCTTACGCTTACTCTCCAGCACAGGATAATGGGGATGGACTTAAATGGTACGCAGGGCTACAGCAGCCTGGATATGAACAGGTCGCTTCTCAGCTACTTTGAAAGGAGAAACGAGGCCGGCAGGAATATCAAATCTTTTGAATATTCATTAAACTATAAAGGAACCTCGTCCTTAAAGGGCGAAGAACTGACTGCAGATGCTACGTACTCGGCTAACACGATGAACAGGAATGAAGATGTATCACAGCGTCATTTCGGGCAGAATGAGATAATGCGGGAGTTTAGTCCAATACAGCGCACAGAATCTGGCAATAAGGTGGGCATGCTGCTGGTGGAGGTCAATTATGCCCGTCCCTTAAGAGAATCATCCAGAATAGAAGCCGGCTTTAAGAGTACGATAAGGAATCTTTCCATGAGTTACGATGCTTACGGCTTCGCATCACCCGAAGGCGTATGGATAAACAATCCGCTGTTAAGGAATCACTTTGATTATCAGGAGCAGATTCATGCTGTTTATGCAATGTTTTCCGGTTCCCTGGACGCCCTGAAATATCAGGCCGGCCTGCGTGCTGAACAGGTGTTGACCGATTCCAAACTTGAGCTGTCGGCTGAATCCTTTAAGAACAACTATTTCAGCCTTTATCCAACTGCCCATCTCTCTGTGGAATTTGATGGAAACCAGGAAGCCCTTCTTAGTTACAGCCGCAGGGTGGACCGCCCTAACTACAGGCAGCTGAATCCTTATGTCGACTATTCAGATTCACTGAACATTGTCTCAGGAAACCCCAGGTTAATGCCCCAGTACATAAATTCATATGAACTGGGATACTCAAAGTCGTGGGAGAAATCATCATTTACCTCTACAGTGTTCTACCGTCAGACTAGCGGAATAATTACCTCTTACAGTAAGCTTTTGGATAACGGGGTTACAAATACCTCTTTTATGAACCTGAACACTGGTACTTCTTATGGGGCAGAGCTGATCGCCAATAAACCTCTGCTGGAGTGGTGGAAGATTAACGTCAATTTTTCTTATTTCCGGACGATCATAAATGGCAATGCTGCCGGAAACAGCGTGAGTACGGATAACTACAGCTGGACGGGTAAGCTAAATTCAAACATGACGCTCTGGGAAAATATTAACCTGATGATCATGGCAAACTATAAGGCCCCCCAGATAACGGCCCAGGGAAGGAGCAAAGAGCTATATTCGGCTGATGCTGCTGTAAGAAGAGATTTTCTGGATGGGAAGCTCTCGGTTACTCTCAGGATAAGCGACATATTTAATACAATGAAATACAATTCGGAAACATACGGTCCCGGCTTTTATATAAACAGCAGGAGCAGCATGGATTCAAGGGCCGTTTTCCTGGGCCTCACATATAAGATCAATAATTACAATAAGCCGAAAGAAAAGGAAAAGAACGGAAATGATACCGATGCGGATAGCTTTTAGTTAAAGAGCAGCTGCCGGTAATAAAAGAAGTCTTATTGCATGATGCCATTGCAGGATTTTGCCGTCCCAGGGACGGGAATTTTGCAGTGGCATTTTGTTTTTTACCCGGGACTAGTTACTTTTGTTGTCTATTTTTTAGAGTAAATGGAAGCCGGACAGGTATTTATGCGTTTAACAGAAGAGCAGAAGAATATAATAAACAGCCAGGGTGACATAAAGATCAATGCCGTGGCGGGTTCCGGTAAAACCACTACTCTGATTGAGTATGCAAAAAAACAATCAAAAAAAAGTGACAGGCTGCTTTATCTGGCTTTCAATGCCTCGGTAAAAAAGTATGCCAGGGATAAATTTTCCTCAGAAGGCTTAAGAAACGTAAGAGTGGAAACCGCCCACTCGCTTGCATTCGATTCTGTTGTTAAAAGAAGCAGTTTTAATATTGGTACCAATTATAGTTCGGGTCAGATCAGGGATATTTTGTCATTAAATACCGATGGTCGCGACGTAAATGCGCCATATGTGCTGGCAAATCATATAAAGAAATTTGCCGCATATTATTGCAACAGCAATAAGGATAAGGTACAGGAGCTTGATTACAGGAGTGTCGTAAGCGATCCGGTAGCAAAGGCATTCGTAAACAGCTATTATTCCCAGATTGAATATGGTACCAGGCTCCTGCTTGCCAAAATGTATAAGTGTGAGATTGATATAAACCATGACTTCTATCTGAAGCTGTTTCAGCTAAAAAGTCCTGAATTGGATTACGACTATATACTTTTTGATGAGGGGCAGGACGCATCTCCTGCCATGCTGGACGTGTTCCTGAAACAGGGGGCGACAAAAGTAATAGTCGGCGATACTCACCAGCAGATCTACAGCTGGCGCTATGCTATAAATTCACTGGAAAAGGTATTGGGGTTTACTGAGCTTTCGCTTAGCACGAGTTTTCGCCTGGATGAGGAAATTGCAAGACTTGCAATGGAAATCCTGAAATGGAAAAGGCATTTTACCAGTTACAGGGAAAACCCGATCATAGGCTCCGGGGGCGGCAGGGTAATACATAAAAGTGCCGTAATAGCAAGGACAAACCTTAAGCTTCTGGTCAGGGCCATCAATATGGTGACAGCCTATGGCGGGATAAAGAAGATATACTTTGAGGGAAACCTTAACTCATACACCTATGCCGGTGAAGGGGCCTCTATTTATGACGTATTAAACCTTTCACGTGAGAAGTATCATCTTATAAAGGATGAACTGATAGGAAGTATGCAGAGCATAGACGAATTAAAATCGTATGCTGAAAAAACAGAAGAAGCTGAACTAATGATGCTTATAGATATTGTCCAGGAATACGGCGAGGAGCTGCCGGCTCTGCTGAAGCTGCTGAGGGAGAAACATGTCAGCGATGGTGACCGGGATAAGGCTGATGTTATATTCTCAACGGTGCACAGGTGCAAGGGACTCGAATATGACGAAGTGACGCTGGAAAAGGACTTTATTTCTGAGGATACAATAACCAGACTGATTAAAAAAGAAGGGCTTTCAAATATTGATGCCGCCGGTCTGGCCGAGGAAATCAACCTCCTCTATGTGGCCGTTACACGCACCAGGAGTAAATTAAATATACCCGAGGAACTGACAAACACTGAAACCCGTGGACTGATCTCTGATTCACCTCAGCACGTACTCGTTTCAGCCAAGGGGTCTGCGGGCAAATACAACAGCAGTGTCAGCAAGAGTATAGTATTTAAAAAGCCGCTCAGCAACAGCGTCAAATGGACAGACGAAATGGATGCCGAGCTGGAAAAAAGAGTATCCAGGAAGGTCCCGATGAAATTTATATCAGAATACTTCGGGGCCAGCAAAAAATCGGTCAGAAAAAGACTTAGTGAATTGGATCTTTACGAAAAATACGATCTGAATCCTGAGAGGTATTAATAATTAAACTTTACTGTTCCTAACAATTAAATAACGACAATGATAAAAAACTCAATCGGACCCAGCAGCACACTTTTCAGAACAGCTTTTATCACTTTATTTCTTATTCTCACATTTCAGACCCTCCCGGCACAGGAGCGCCTTCTGGAGGAAGACAGGGTATTGCTGCTTAAAGGCGACAATATACCGGCTTCGGACTTCAGACAATATATTACCAGCTTTGCCTCGTTTGGCTTTCATATCAGGCTGGTAAACCTTTCTGAATTCAGAAACATAAAACTCAATAGTACGGAAGTATTAATCATTCCGGAAAAAACAGCAGGAAGTCTGGATAAAAAGCAGGAAATTAAAATTCTGAATGCCTGCAGGGACGGGCTGAATATAATAACAGAATCAGCTTCTGATATGGCTGAAATGCTGGGGGTAAAGTTCGGGGAAAAGAGCCTGAAGGTTAATTCCATACGGGATACGGCTCATCCTGAAGTAAATATAAAGTGGAAGGAAAGCGCTTACTGCAGGCAATTCGGCGGTGAAGGACTCAGCACCTTTTGCTCAGATAAAGTTACCGGTGCCCCGGTTGCCATTGGAGGCATTTTGGGAAAAGGCAGATTCATTTATCTCGGAGTCCCGCTGGATATCCCGGGTGGGTTCGGATATGGACGTTATCCTTACCTGCATGAACACTTCCTTTGGTTCTTTAACTATAAACCCCTGTTAAGGCGCGACCGCCTGGTTGTTTATGCCGATTGGGGGTATCATGATGGAAATGACCCGGCTGAACTGGCCCGCAGGCTTAAAACCTATGGCGTAAATGAGGTCCACCTGAGCGGATGGTATTCGGTGGAAAGGTGCGGAGATTTTAATGAGGAGTTCATACGGGAGTGCCATGCAAACGGGATACTTGTGTATCTGTGGCTGGAGCTTCCAATGGTCAGCGAGGAATTCTGGAATATGCACCCGGAATGGAGGGAAAAGAAGGCAACAGGCGAGGATGCTGCACTCGACTGGAGAAAACTCATGGCGCTGGAAAATCCAGCTTGTTTTAAGGCAGTAACTGAATACCTGAGCACAGTGATTACGGGATTTGACTGGGACGGGGTGGATATTGCCGAACTTTATTTCGAGTCTCTCGTAGGTCACACATATCCTGAGGCATTCACACCCATGAGTGAGTATGTAAGAAATGAATTCAAAGGAAAGTATGGACTGGATCCTATTAAAATATTTGACCCAAAGAGTCCCAACTATTTCAGGCGCGATAAAAAATCAATAAGAAAATTCCTGGATTACAGGGTGGGACTCTGTACAAAATTAAACAGGCAGGTTCTTGAATTCGTGCAGTCAGCAGGAAAAGCCATGGGCCTGGATATTTATCTTACACAGATTGATAACCCGCTTAATGATAACGTCAAAGACGCAATCGGCGTCGATACGGATGAGTTCGTAAAGTTACAGAAACAATTCAGGTTTACCATGCAGGCCGAAGATCCCTACCCCTTATGGGTGCTGGGACCGGACAGATATGAAAAAATTGGAAAATATTACCGTAAAATGCTGGGTAAAGAAGCCGTACTGACGCTTGATATCAATGTCGTGGATGAAGGGAGAGAGAATCCGTTCCCGACTCCGGTACAGACCGGCCTTGAATTTCTGGAACTGATTGCCGAGGCCCAAATGCATTCGGACCGGGTGTGTATTTATGCGGTCAATACTCCCTATGAATATGATTTTCTAAAGGCCCCTTATGCACTTGGTACCGGAATAAATTTCCTAAAAAAAGACGCAGATACCTATCTCTCAGAGGCATCAAAGATGTTTATCTTTGAAAGTGAAGTATCCTGGCCCGAGGTGAGGCTCAATGGCAAAGAATGGCCCTGTGTTTGTGAAAAGAGTGTCCTCCTGCCCCAAGGCAGAAACGAGATCAGGATAGGCAGGAGCCAGAATAACCGGGATATGATGTTTGTTACCGGGATGAGCGGCGAGATCGGGGACTGCACGCGGATGGATGGAAGCATAGTCCTTTCCTACAATGAGAACAGAAATGTACTCATCAGTCTGAATAAAAAGCCTTCGGCCGTTTATCTGAACGGGGAGGCCAAAGAACTGCCGGTTTATTATAATGCTGTGAGCGGGTACTATACTTTCAGGTGTCCTGGTGGTGAAAATAAAGTGGCATTTATGGAGTAGCTGATCAGGATCAGTCTTTGGGCTTCTTAACTTTTTCGCTTTCAGGGGGATTGCTCTGCTTGAAATCCTCCAGAAAGTCCTTAAGATTTTTTATCTGTTCTTTCAATAGCTGAATAGTTCTCTCAAGTTTGTTCTTTTTACCCGGTTGATCATTATTCATATTTGTTTAATGTTGAATATTAAAATGACTGCAGAAATAAATCTGCATTTAATATTCCTTTAATTGTCAAAAATTATTATTTACTACTAATTATATATCGGCAAACGTGTGTTTTTCGGAAAAATATTTAATTAAAGTCAAAAATAATTTAAATCTTAAGCAATTATGCGATAAAATAAAAGGATTTGGAAACATTTTATGTTAAAGCTTCTTTCCAATAAAGAGTTAAATCCTTATTTTAAAGTTAAAACGGGCCGGGGAGATCTTTAGAACCAATTTGAGGTAATAAAATGAAACTACAGACTCTAATACCTAAATCAGAAGCCAGAAAAACAGTTCTGGAGAAAAGAAAGAATATAACTCCGGCAGAAGTTAACCTTAGAACCGACAAAATAATCCAGCGCCTGGCAATTTTAGATGATTTTGTATACGCAAAAAAGATCCATCTGTATATTTCAAACCGCAGCGGTGAGGTGGATACAAGGAGAATCATAAATTTTGCCCTGGGATGGAGAAAACAAATAATTCTGCCCAAATTCAACAAGGAAACCAGGACCTTCAGGAGGTTCCAGTTCACCGGATGGGATGAATTGGTAAAGAATCAGGACGGATACCTGGAACCCAGGATGAGCGCAGATGAGGACCTTTCCGATATAGATCTGATTTTTGTTCCGGCAGTTGCAATCTCAAAGTTAGGGCAGCGTGTCGGTCAGGGCGGGGGGCATTATGACAGGCTTTTAAGGAATACATTTGCTCCCAAGTACGTTGTAGCCTTTGAATTTCAGGTTTTTGACAATATTGAAACCGACATTCACGATATCAGGGTTGATAAGATCATCACTGAACTTAGGACTATTAATACCAGAGATGCCACGCGCTGGAGCTGAGATTTCAGATCTGAGCGTCAGCTTCATATCCATCCATTAACCGGCCTAAGAAAACTGGCCCGGCACTATAATATTTTCCGTAATATTTTCGAAAATATGTTACGGAAAGATAAAACCGGAAAAACAACGGGCAGAAGGGCTGTTCCTATTTCCCGAATAGGGCTGAAGCTTCTTTGTTACCTGGCAAATGTGCTAATTTGGTTTATGGCAAACATTTTACGGTATAAAAATTAACCGGAATTTTGCCTTACACCGGATTTAGTTGTAAAACTAATGCTCCGGGTTTTTCATTATATGCTGCAACAAACCGGAATTCAGGTATGACAAATAGCTATACTGGCATGAAGCTTAACTTGCTTACTTTTAGTCTGATTCTTCTATTTAGTCCGGCACTGTTTTGCTCAACCGCACAGAGATACAAGGCGGTGGGAGACAACAATTACCCGCCCCTACTTTTCAGAAATGAAAATGGTCAGCCCGACGGGTTTGATTGTGAAGTAATCAGATGGATCGAAAAAGAAAGCGCATTAAAGTTTGACATATCGCTTACCTCATGGGGGGCGGCCAAGGAGCAGGTAAAAAACGGCGAAGCCGATATACTTTTGGGCATGAATAAAACCCCTGAAAGAGAGACATATTATGATTTTACCGATCCATACCTGACCATATATACGGTGATATTTGTAGCAAAGGACAACTTCAGGATAAAAACAATTGAGGATCTGTCCGGAAAAAGAGTTTCTGTACAGAAAGACGATCTTTCGGAAGAGTATCTGAGCCGCCATTATCCGCTCCTTCAGCTGGTAAGGGAAGACAGTCAGCTTGATGCGATAAATGATTTAAAGTACGGAAGAGCCGAAGCGGCAATATGCAATTATTATGTCGGGTTATACTGGCTGCATAAATTCAGCCTGATGGAAGGTATTAAGGTTATAGGCAAACCTGTTCTGACCACGCAATACTCTCTTGCAGTAAGAAAAGGAAATTATTCTCTTCGCTCTAAGCTGAATTCCTCAATCCGCAGTCTCCAGCATTCGGGTGAAATACAGGCACTAAAAAGAAAATGGTTTGGCGATGATTATTTCCTGAATCTCTGGTTTGATAAAAACCAGATTGTAAGGCTTGTTGCCTACCTGGGTATATTCGGATTGGCTGTAATGATCACGGGCTGGGTATTTGTATACCTTTTGAGAAAGCGTGTATCCAGGGCCACTTCAAAACTTAAGGAAATCAACCGCTACTACAAATCCCTCATTGAAAATGCTTCGGATATAATTGTTGTCATAAAGAGTAACGGCGAGATGACATATGTGAGCCCTTCACTTTGCAAAGTACTAAGCTATACACCGGAAGAATTGAATGACAAGGCCATTTATGACATAATTTACCCGGGCGATATACCAATAGCATCATCCTATTTCTCTGGCGTAAGGGTACAGGAAAAAAAACTGACTGAAATAAAATTCGTCTCAAAAGACGGCTGTCGCAAAATACTGGAGATACTGGTCAATAACCTTTCGGAGGATCAGGCCATTCAGGGTTTAATTATTAATGCACGCGACATAACCGAACGCGTGGAGGCCGAAAAGGAAATCATGATGCTTGCGCAGACTATAAGAAATATCGGCGAATGCGTTAATATTACCGACATGAAGAACAATATCCTGTTCGTAAACGAAGCTTTTCTGAGAACATATGGTTATGAAAAAGAAGAGGTGCTGGGGAAAAAGATAAGTATACTGGAAAATTCCGGGGAAATTGAACAGCTGCAGAGGACGATCTACTATGAGACCCTCAGAAAGGGCAGCTGGCAGGGAGAGCTGGTCAATAAGAGGAAAAATGGCGAGGAATTTCCTGTATTTCTTTCCACCTCACTCGTATATGACAAGGAACTTCCAATTGCTCTTGTCGGAGTTGCGCTGGATATTACAGAAAGGAGAATTGCCGAGAACCAGCTGATTGATGCACGCGACAGGGCTGAGAGATCCGACAGGTTGAAAAGCGAATTCCTGGCGCAGGTATCGCACGAAATCAGAACTCCCGTCAATACAATTCTCAGCTTTACATCCCTTCTGAGGGATGAGCTCGAAGGCAGGGTAAGTGAGGACCTGAAACAGAGTTTTAATATTATTGATAATGGCGGGCGCCGCCTGATACGCACAATTGATATGATACTTAATATGTCGGAGATACAGGCAGGGAATATTGAAATCAACCTGAGGAATATTGACGTTGCAAAAGACGTGCTTGAGCCCTTAATAATGGAATTTAGCGGTTCAGCCAGATCCAGCCAGCTGGCTCTGGTAATGGAAAATAATGCTGCCATTACGACACTCATGTGTGACAGTTATACTACAAGCCAGATATTTCAGAACCTTATAGATAACGCCATTAAATACACAAGGCAGGGTTACGTAAAGGTAGTTCTTTACAATACCCCGGCTAACCAGCTGTGTGTAGAGGTTTGTGATACCGGAATTGGTATAGCAGAGGAGTATTTGCCCCGGCTTTTTGAGCCATTTACGCAGGAGGAGTCGGGTTATACGAGACGATTCGAGGGAAACGGACTGGGGCTGTCTCTGGTTAAGAAGTACATTGCACTGAATAATGCCGCTATAGAAGTTGAAAGTGAAAAAGGCAAAGGTACCACTTTCAGGGTGATCTTTAATATAATATAGGAATGGGGGCATAATTTTATTGATGACTTGCATATATAGGTGATAAATTTATAACTTAATTATTGAACAGCAAAAGCAGAGACTGCAGGGCAGACTTAGTAGATGGTTGTTTGTGAGTAACTTAAATACAGGCGGGAGTGAAATGTTAAAACAATTGATTCTGGTTTTATTTATTCTCTTTTTGTTTAGCGTAAACGAGATGAGTTATGCGCAGGGTCCCAAGAGAAAAAACTTCGGATTTGGCATCATACTGGGTGATCCTACCGGTGGAACTATAAAGTACTGGTTTAACAGGGAAAATGCCCTGGCAGCGAGTTTGGGCGGATCCTATTTTGGAAGCCCCCGCCTGGGAGTTGACTATCTCTGGCACTTTGATGCCTTTCAGTCCTCAGTTGCGGCCCTGTATGCCGGTTTTGGGGGCGTTCTGGGGTTTGGGACCGGTGGATCGGGACTATGGTATAAAGGGGAGAAGGGGAAATTTTATTATAGAAGCGGCAGTGATGCAGGACTCGGAATCAGGGGAGTATTCGGTTTAAATATAATTCCGGAGAGAACCCCCCTGGAGATATTCCTTGAAGTTGGTGCATTGGTTGGGCTTGCCCCGGATTTTGGTTCTGCGATCGATCTTGCGCTGGGTATGAGGTTTTATCCTTAAAGTTTGGTTAAAAAGAAATCTCCGGGCGTGCGGCTTTCAGTTGGAGTTTAGAATATTATGTCCAAAGTATACGCTCTGTCAAGCAGGTTCTCAAAATCCCGAAAACTGATCTCCCTGGCTCCGAACATTTTAAGGTGTTCTGTCTGATACTGGACGTCCAGCAGTATGAATCCCTTTTCATTCAGGTGTTCGATCAATTTTACGAGGCAGGATTTGGAGGCCTGCGTAACCCTGGAAAACATTGACTCACCGAAGAAAGCCCCTTTATATGATATGCCATATAGACCGCCGACCAGTTTGTTATTATGCCATGCTTCTACCGTATGCAGGTGCCCTTCTCTGTAGAGCCTTTTATATGCGCTGATCAGCTTATTAGATATCCAGGTCGTTTCTCTTGAGGCACAGTTTCTGATTACCTGGAGATAATCATAATCAAAGCGGTATTCAAATCCGCAGGACTGCATAAACTTGTTCAGGCTGCGGGGAACATTATAGCCGTTCAGGGGGATTACGGTACGGATTTCAGGAAGGTACCAGTCAATTTTTCCGGTCTCATCAGCCATGGGAAATGCTCCCCTGGAGTACAGCAGGAGCATATTCTCTGGTCTTAAAAGATCATCTTCGGAAAAAAGATACTCTTCATTCATCTGCTTTTACTTCAAACTGTACGATGTCGTAGCCCTTTTTAGTCTCAAAAAATGCAAATCCGACGCCTATAAAAACGACCACCATACCCATCAGAAATGCTCCAATAATTATATCTTTAAGATTAAATGCCGGATTGTAAAAATCAAGTCCAATCATCAAAGATGTCATAACAAATAAAGCTACGGCTGAAGTATAGCTGAGAACGCAGTTGCGCACCAGTTTTACGCGGAAAACAAGTTCCTTTAACTGATGTGCAATACTTTCCAGGCGTACATTTTCCTCGTATGTAAAAATCCTTTCCCCGGCTTTAAGTACTAACCTTCTTTTTTCTTCATTTAACAGGCGTATCCTGTTTACAACAAGTGAATATTTGTTATTAATGCCCAAAAGCAGTAATCCGCAGGCGTTAATCATAACTCCCGGCGCTAGCATAAGCTGGATTACCTGCGTTACAGAAAAATTCTGACCTAGTAATTGACTCATTCTTTTCTTTCCTGTTAATATCTGTAAAATTATGTTAACTGTTCACTTCTATAACATCAAAATCATAAGGAAACTAATCCACGGGTAATTTGCCTGGTGAACAAGGCTATCTACAAAAATAAAAATTTTCGGCGTACAAATGGAATAAAAATTAATAAACTGAAAAATGAGTGCTTGTTTCTATGCCGTCAATAGACGAATTTTGCATAATTGAAACCTGAGTGCAGGTATAGAAAATTCATAACTTATTGCGGTCAACAGGTCCCCTGCTTTGAGAATTAAATCTGTAATATATTCACTTGCGGCGGTATTATTCTGGTCAACCGTTGCAACGGCTTTCAAACTGACGCTGAGGGGGGTGACTTACCCGCAGCTTCTTTTCTATTCATCACTTACAAGTACACTGGTGCTGTTTATAGTGCTCCTGATCTCAAAAAAAAGGGAGCTGTTCAAAGAACTGAGGGGCTCACAGCTGAAAAACAGCCTTTTTTTAGGCATGCTTAATCCTTTCCTTTACTATATAGTATTATTCAAGGCTTACTCTCTGCTGCCAGCATATGAGGCTCAGCCTCTTAATTATACGTGGCCAATAATGATCACTATATTGTCGTCGATATTTCTGAAAGAAAAAGCGGGAATCAGGACTATAGCCGGGCTTGTTATTGCCTTCTGCGGCGTTGTTGTAATTGCAACCCGCGGTGACGTATTTAATTTCCGGTTTCATAACCCTGAGGGGATAATACTAGCCTTAGGAAGTTCTGTGATCTGGGGGGCATACTGGGTGCTGAATATTATAGACAAAAGGGATCCGGCTGTTAAATTATTCGGTGCATTCTGGACAGGGACCCTATATTCGGCGATTTATGTCGCATTTTTTGATACCTTCAGTCTTAATAACCCGGTGTATTTGCTTGGGGCAGCTTATACAGGCATCTTTGAAATGGGAATTACCTTTTTCCTGTGGATGAAAGGACTTGCCCTCAGTAAAAACAGGGCAAAAACCTCCACGCTGGCATACTTATCGCCGTTCCTCTCCCTGATTTTTATTACTTTTGTCCTGGGTGAGAAAATTTCGTTTTATTCCATTATCGGACTAGTATTAATAATTGGCGGAATATTATTTCAGCAGACGGAAAGAAAGAAAGCCGGAGCATGACTGTTCTTTATTCAGAGACCTCTACGTATTTTGCATAGCATCTGGGTTCAGGAATAATGTATCCGTCCTCCTTTAACCCCTGGAGGTGCAGTTTTATGGCCTGCAGCATTCCCTTCTCTACCTCTTCTTTCGAGAAACCGGTTGCCACACAGCCTTCAAGATCCGGCGAATAAGCCGAAAACCCGGTCGATGTATTCTCAACTACTATCAGATATTTTTTCATCTCAAGCCTGCCTTATCAATAATACTGTTAATCGAGTAATTAGCAACAGCATCGTGTGAATTGCCGTAAATAGTAATAATGCCCATTTTAAGGGTATGCCTGAACTGCTGAATGTTATCCCCGGAGCGGAACACATACCATCCGTCCTTTTCTATCATTTTAATCAAGTCTTTTTGTCTCATCTTAAAAATGCTTTCTGGAAGTGGATCTCAATAAATAATACCAATGATAAGGCAAATTTGCAATATAATTGTGGACTAAATTATGACCTGAATTTTTGCGGGGCATTATAGTTCGAAACTTTGGCCTATCTCGTTCAAACCGAGTTTTATATTATAATTACCTGCTGATTCGTTCAGCCATTTGAGTGGTTCATCCCTGGGTTCGCGTCCCTGCTGGAATGTGTTGCAATGGATAGGAATGAAGTATTTAGCCTGTATATTGTCGGCCATGATGAGGGCTTCTTCGGGGTTGCAGTGATTCATTTTCCAGGGATTGTAGGCGCCTATGGGCATAATGGCTACGTCTATATTTTCCCCTTTTAGCACGTTTAATTTTTCAGTATTGGCCGTGTCACCTCCGAAGAGGATTTTTTTGTTGTTTTTGGTCAGGACGTATGCGTTATAGCTCCTGCCATCCCTTATAAACCCCCTTGAACGGTCCCTTTCCCACGGAAATCTCCATCCGAAGTGTTTTACCTCGTATGCCCTGATGGCAACCCCGTTTACAAGGTGGTCCTGGCCCCAGTCAATCTCACTAACTGACTTCCAGGGCAGGTCACTTAGCACGTCCTTGGAGCGAAATGAAGTAACCACGTCTATTTTTCCCGGGAATTTTTCGGCAATATGCATTAAAGTAGCGTAATCCATATGATCCATATGGGCGTGTGAAAGCAGTATTATATCGGGTTTGGGTATGGCTTCAATGCTTAAAGCAGGTGCCGTATAACGCGAGGGGCCCCAGGTATACCCCAACATATAAAGTCCTATATTCTCAAAGAAAACCGGGTCGGTCAGTATCCACGTACCATAGAGGTTAATCAGTATGGTTGAATGCCCGATCCAGGCGAGTGTAAGTCTGTCATTAAGCCAGCGTGAAGGTTCGGGGCGGTTTTTTGCCGCTGCAGGTATATCGTTTTTACCCGTAAAAGGAGCAGCCAGCAGAAATCCAAGGGCAGCTAAAGAGCCACCTCTTAGAAAAGATCTTCTATTCATTAAGCAAATCAGCCAATAGTTAAAAAATTATGAAGGAAGTCCTGCGGCAGCTGACGGGGAAATGTTAAAAAGAAACAGTATCCGGCAATTCGTTTGTATCGTCTTCTTTTATTGGGAAATAGCTGCTCAGTATGTTACCAACTTCACTTATGCCCAGAATAATTCCGTCTGAGAAATGACCGCGGCGGAATTCTTCCTGCATCTTATCTTTGATCTCATGCCAGGTATTCTCATCAACTTTTTCATTAATACCCGTGTCTGCCAGAATATGGAACCTTCTTTCAGAGAGCACGAGGAATATGAGTATTCCCGTCTTATCGCGCGTTTTATCCATCCCAAGGCGGAAAAACTCCTCTTTTGCCAGCTCCTCAATGCTTTTACTTTTTTTAAGCAGGGGCTTCTTTTCCTTGATGCTTACGCGGATCTCTCCACAGGTGATCTTTTCCATCTCCCGGATAGTGCTGGAGATCCTGAGTAACTCATCATCATCCATATAATGGTATATTAAAGCACTCTTCATTAAGAACTTTATAGTTTGTTATTTGCTTCTGATTTGGGCGTTGCTTAAAAATACTTAACCCGCGCAACTATTACAAGTATTTTTATCATAGGACCGGTTTTATCTGTTCCTGCGTGCGGCCCCAGGGGAGAGCGAAAATAACTTTAAATTTTCTGTTTTTGCCTTTATTTACCTTTTATCTATATTATATATTAACTTTAAAAAGATTTACGTAGAAAAATGAAGGATAAAAAATGGCTTTAAGACTAGAAAAACTGAAAAAATTTCACGGAAGAAAGGGTCCTTTATTATTGATAATCATGGATGGAATGGGAATCGGGAAGAATGCGGAAAACAATGCAATATATCTTGCAAAAACACCGGTTTTAGATAAATTAATGACAATTCCACTTAGGACGCAGTTGAATGCACACGGTCCGGCCGTAGGCATGCCCTCAGATGATGACATGGGCAACAGTGAAGTAGGACACAATGCCCTGGGTGCCGGAAGGGTTTTTGCCCAGGGTGCAGCCCTTGTGAACCTGGCAATTGAAAACGGCTCTTTATTTAAGTCAAAGTCATGGAAAACCATACTTGAAAAGGGCAAAAACGGTGGTACCGTGCATTTTATCGGACTGCTTTCAGATGGCAACGTTCACTCTCACATAAGACATTTATTTGCCATGATTCACGATTGTGCAAATGAAGGGGTGAGCCGGGTAAGGCTGCATGTTCTGCTGGACGGCAGGGATGTAGGCGAGAAATCGGCCCTTACGTATGTATATCCTACCGAAGAGCTGCTCAGGAAAATTTCTGATGAGAAGGGCTATGACTACAAGATAGCCTCGGGCGGCGGAAGAATGAATGTGACCATGGACCGCTACAATGCCGACTGGAGTATTGTAAAACGTGGCTGGGACGCACACGTAAACGGAATAGGAAGAAAATTCCCGTCTGCAACCGAAGCCGTTACAACTTTCTATAATGAAGACCCGAAGATGACCGATCAGTACATGGATCCCTTTGTAGTTGTTGACAATAACGAGCAGCCCGTAGGCAAAATAGTGGACGGGGATGCCGTAGTATTCTTTAACTTCCGCGGCGACAGGGCAATTGAAATCTCAAGAGCATTTGAAGAAAAGGATCTGAAGACGTTTGACCGCGGCAGGGTGCCCGACGTATTCTATGCCGGTATGATGGAATATGACGGTGACCTGCACATTCCGGGTAATTTTTTGGTGTCTCCACCGGAAATCGACTGTACGGTAAGCGAATATCTGTGTGCAGATAAGGTTACCAGCTTTGCAATTTCAGAAACACAGAAATTCGGACACGTGACATATTTCTGGAACGGAAACAGGTCGGGCTATATTGATGAAAGTGTGGAAAAATATGTGGAGATCCCTTCCGATAAGATAGCCTTTGATAAGGCTCCTAAAATGAAGGCATATGAAATTACAGACTCAGCCATTGAACTGCTTAAATCGGGAAAATACAGGTTCGGCAGGATCAACTTTGCCAATGGCGATATGGTCGGACACACAGGCGATATGCAGGCAGCTATTACGGCCGTAGAGACCGTTGATACGTGTGTAGGCAAGCTCCTGGAAGTTGTTCAGGACCTGCAGGGTATTGCCCTGATTACTGCAGATCATGGCAATGCAGACGAAATGTTTACCGTGAAAAACGGAGTAAAAACTCCAAAGACATCCCATACGTTAAGCCCCGTGCCGTTTATCATATTTGACCCCGAGTATGCGGGTGAATATAAGATGGCAGACGTTAAAAATGCGGGACTCTCAAACGTGGCCTCGACAATCCTGAACCTGCTTGGCTTCAGGAAGGTAGAGGAATATGATGAATCACTTGTTTCTGTAGAATAAACCGGATTGCTAAATTCTCCTCTCCTGTTGCAGGGGAGGAGAATGATTTCAGCAAAGCAGAGCACTGGTGGTTAAATTTCACCTTGATTTAAAGGCAGTATTTCTCAATTTTTCCGATCTAAATTGCCGGGATAATTACAAAGTTGGAGCTATATAAATGCTTAAAAGATTATTTTTCACCGTTTTCTTGTTTACATTGTTTTTCGGCGGTGCCAGTGCGCAGCTAAAAATAGGAAAATATGCCGGGGAATTCATGGCTATCGGCGTCGGAGGCCGGGCAAATGGTATGGGCGGCGCCTATGTTGCAGTGGCTAATGACGTCACTGCGGGATACTGGAACCCTGCAGGACTGGCAGAGATTAATTATCCTCAGATATCACTGATGTATTCACAGAACTTCGGCAACCTTGTAAATTATAACTATGCTGCTGTTGCCCTTCCCTATGGGCCGGATATGAGTTTCGGACTGAGCATTATACGACTTGGCGTGGATGGCATTCCGGATACGAGGGAGGCGCTTGTAGACAATAATAACAACGTAATCTATGATATTTACAGCACGGGAGCACATATCGATCCTTCGCGCGTAAAGGAATTCAGCAATGCTGACTGGGCTTTCTATTTTACATTTGCAAAGAAACATTCCGATAAGCTTTCCTACGGAGCCAACGTTAAGGTAATAAGAAGAGACATTGCCGAATACAGCGCTACAGGCATCGGTTTTGACGTGGGCGTATTGTATGCGCCGTCTGAAAGGCTTTACCTTGGTGCAAACATTCAGGACATAACCACCACGCTGGTTGCATGGAATACAGGCACCAATGAGCTGATTTCACCCACGGCGAAAACGGGCATAGCCTACAGTTTTGACTTCCTTTACGGTAAGCTTACACCTGTAGCCGGTTTCGATATGCGTTTTGAAAACAGAAAATTTGCGTCTCAGTTTCACGTAGGTCCTGTTAGCTTTGACATGCGTGCAGGAATGGAATATAATTATAATAACCTGCTGGCAGTCCGGCTGGGCTATAATGACATTAAGGACCTTACGGTGGGTGCAGGTATTAAACTGCCCAAACTCAACATAGATTATTCCTTTGCCCACTTCAGCGGTTCGAAAGACAATGCTCTTGGCGATTCGCACAAGATATCGCTCATGCTTACACTTGAGGAACCAAAATTCCTGAGAAAGGGAGAATAAGCAGAGGCTCTTTTGGGGATGGAAAGATTCTGAGGGCGGACTTAAATTAGAATATTCCGGTTTGGCATTAAAGATATGGGGAAATGAACAGAGGGAAAAATGGGTGTTTATTTAAATAAAATCCGCCTGCTGAACT
This sequence comes from Ignavibacteriales bacterium, assembly GCA_050258815.1. GTDB lineage: Bacteria > Bacteroidota > Ignavibacteria > Ignavibacteriales > SURF-24 > JAAXKN01. The sequence goes on along the minus strand of JBLMZM010000176.1, from coordinate 908 downwards.
GGGTGATCCTGTCGTCCATTTTCATCCTGTCTTCTTTTTTCTTCTACTCCTGCGCGAGGACCGGAAGTGTCATGTATCCCAAAGCCGATTTCCCGCTCACTAAAGACATTGCATATTCACTTACCAGCGACATGACGGTCAGAATTCCGAAGGGCTGGTTTGCCTCTGAGGATAATGAATGCAAATGCATCGACCTTTGGCTCATCCGCAACGACTTTTCCGCAACCCTGAATTTTGTGGCCCTGAACAGGGACTCCATATCCCAACGCATTGCCGGGGATGATTCACTGCTGGCGGCATTTGAATATAGCCGGGACCTGAAAAAAAATAAACTGGGCGAAAGATACAAGTCTGCAAATAAAGATGAGATATTTGAGCTGAATGAACAAAGGTTCGCATCTTATGAATATACCGGCGATGAAGGGCTTCCAGTCAGGGTAATAGTGTTCAGGTACAAGGATAGATATTTTGAATTGTCTGCAATGCCTGCCCAGCAGATTGGCAGGGGAAAGGTGGAACCTGAAGAACTCTTCAGAGTTCAGCAGGCCATCCTGACGACAATCAACTTTTAAGTCCAGAGAACCCTGCTAAAATGAGTGCATCTGCCTGATATGGAGAACTTAGTAGGGGGAACTGATTGCTGAAAGTTCTGAATTATCTCTAAGAATTCAGAAGCAGGCATTAAAATTTTGGAGGTCAGATGAAATTATTCAGGCTTCGTATACTTGTGATAATTTTTTCCTCTCTGCAGCTTTTTGCACAGCAGGGTTTTAACTCCTTCAACACACAAAACGATTTTTTACTTACCTCACCCGGAGCCCTAAGGTTCGGCCTGAATGGCTACGATAATCCGGCTTTACTAACATATCTTGAAGGTCCGGACCTCATTTTTAACTGGTCAGATGAGC
>JBLMZM010000175.1:0-3075 GCA_050258815.1 Ignavibacteriales bacterium | reverse complement strand
ATGAATGTTACCAGTGTTCCTATTATTATTATCCGTTTCATTTGTTACTCCTTTATTTATTTGTAACTTAAATTTATAAATTGAGATTCTTTGTTTAACTCTGTTCTGCATCTACTTTTTGAGAGTTACCAGATTTCTGTTTATGTAGTTATCCATTTTGCTCTCCAGGATATCCAAAGGCATAGCCCCGTCTTTAAGAAGTTCATCATGAAATGATTTTATGTCAAAATTTCCGCCAAGCTTCTCTTTTCCCTTCGCTATTAATTCCTTTATTTTCATTTCTCCGATTTTATACGTTAAGGCCTGCCCCGGATCAGCTATATATCTTTCTACTTCTTCAATAATGTCGGTCTTTCCATAGGCACAGTTATCCAGCATATACTCTATGGCCTGTTCTCTTGTCCAGTTTCTGGTGTGAATCCCAACATCTACAACCAGCCTGATTGCCCTGAGCATCTCACTGGAAAGTTTTCCAAGGTAATCATAAGGCTCTTTATAAAGTCCCAGCTGGCTGCCAAGATCTTCGGCATACAAAGCCCACCCTTCCATATATGCACCGTAATAAGCAAAGTTTCTGAATCTTGGTAATCCTTTCTGCTCCTGGGCAATTGATATTTGAAAATGATGGCCGGGTAATGCTTCATGCAAAAATGTACACTGCATGTCATATTTGGGCCGGGTTTTCAGGTCGTAAGTATTCGCATAAAATACTCCGGGCCTTGATCCGTCCTGCGATGGATACATATAGTACGCTCCGGCTTCCGATTTTTCCTTGAATTCAGGCACTGGCCGTATTTCAAAGTCTGTCTTTGGAATCCTGCCGAAAAGTTTTGGGAGATTTACCGCAACTGTGCTTCTGATTCCTTTATATCCATTTATCAGGTCTACTCTTTTTGCGTAGTATAATTCTGGCTTGCTTCTCGCAAATTCAAAGAAACTTTTCAGGTCACCCTTATATCCCAATTTATCCTTTGCCCGGTTAATTTCTTTCATTATCCTTTCTACTTCCTTTAGACCTGTGTTATAAATCTCATCCGGATCTTTTTTTGTTGTAGTATAGGACCTGACTAAAAATTTGTACCAGTTTTTTCCATCAGGAAGATCACTCCATGATATGCTGGCCCTGCCTGCAGGCAGGTATTCTTCTCTTAAAAATGTATAGAGTTTATTGTATGTTGGATTGACTTCAGTTTTTATTGCATCGGTGTATAGCTTTCTTAGGCTTTCTTTCTCCTGAGTGGTAAATGTCTTGGGAAAATTCTGAACCGGATTATAAAACATGCTTTTTGTAATATCATCTGAAATAATATTTCCAACCACCTCAATAAGCTTCTCAACTATCACGCGGGGATAAACTACATTTTCCTTTATGCCCAGCCTCATGTTTGAAATTGCTGTATCTGTCCATAGACTGAAATCTTTTATTCTCTTCAGGAAATCATAGTAGTCTTTAACATTGTTAAATGGATGTATATCCTGCCCGCTACCCATATTAGCAAAGTCAAGCGGTTTGCCTTCCATCTGATTAAAAGGGAGTAAATATGACTTGTATGTTAATCCTTCCAGCTGTGTTTCCAGACTTTCTTTGAAAATGTCGTAACTTAACTTATCCTGTTCGGTTAAGTCACTTCGCTTTATGCCGGCAATTATGGATAGATACTTTGAATATAAATCCTTTTGTTTTGCCCGGTGAGTGGAACTGATATCGTTCTCCAGCTGATCATTATATCGGCTGTCGCCAATCTGCGAGGCAAATGTGGGGAATAATTTAAGGTAGCCTTCAAAATATTCATCAAATATATTGTGCAGCTGTTGACCTGCGGGATTTTCATCAGCTTTTATTTCAGGATAGGTGAACATCATCAATAATACAGCTATTACAATCAACGAAGAAGATATTAAATTCTTTTTCATTTTCTTATGCCTCCCTTTTTCTCATACTTAAATTGTTCTGTAACTCTCCTGTTTGATTGAAAAATAAAGACTAGCATTTCACCGGACAATCACGTAAATGCGTGGTTTCACTTAATATTTTATTACCGGATACCGTTTATGCGTGATGGCTTTGCAATTTTCACTTTTGTAGATTATAGTTAAAGCGGAGGGTAAATAAATGAGCATTATAAATAATTCATTCCTGGACAACAGAAAGAAAATCTGGATAATTGAGGACAATATTCTCTTCAGGGATAATCTTAAGCTTTTAATTGATTCGTCTGATGGCATATACTGCGAATGCGGCTTTTCCAACATGGAAGATGCCCTCAAAGAGCTGAAGAATACTTTTGCCCCCGACCTCTTTTTAGTCGATATAGGACTCCCTGGAATAAGCGGAATTGAAGGCATCCCTAAAATTAAGGCGCTTTCCCCCGGATCTCATATTATTATTATAACTGTCTATGACGATGACGACATGGTCTTCAAGGCCATATGCTCCGGGGCTACCGGATACCTCTTAAAAAATACAGGGGGAGAGGAAATTATTAAAGCTATTAATGACGTGTTCCTGGGCGGCTCCCCTATGAATGCCTTTATTGCAAGAAAAATACTTGAGACATTTGCCAGAATAAACGCTCCCCAGAGTGATTATGGTCTTACCGAAAGAGAAAAGCAGATTCTGGAATGCCTTGTGAAAGGTCTGACAAAGAAAAAAATCTCCGAGAAACTGTTCCTCAGTTTTCATACCGTGGATACTCACTTAAGGAGCATCTACAGTAAGCTCCACGTCAATTCAAGAAGCGATGCCGTTGTGAAAACGGTAAAGGAAAGGATTTTATAAACCCATAAAAGTATAATTATTTGCCCCTGCCTCCTCTCCACAATATTTTATCTTGCATGTTTACACCCCATTATTTTAATTGTTAAACGGATAACATATCGGATTTTCGGATTTCAGTTTTACTCTAAAAAATTGAGAGGATAAAATGGGAATCATAAAAAATTTTCTGATTGGTTCTTCCTACCTGCCGGCTCTTTTTATTATGCCCGGCACCCACACGGCACCGGATCTCATCAGAGGTACTGCTAAGTCTCACGGGACAGATTTATATTATGAAATAATAGGATATGGAAGTC
>JBLMZM010000174.1:0-5838 GCA_050258815.1 Ignavibacteriales bacterium | reverse complement strand
GTCTTTACCAGCCAGATAACCGCAAGTTTGCCCAACATTCTGCCCAACCTCAACATTATATCCAAGCTTTTCAAGATACCTGACACCTTTATCAATCCTGGTCAGGTCGTCCGGCGCTGATGCCGGAGAGATTATTCCTATCAGATCCCCCTTGCATAATTTGCCTGGTTTAATTAAATCCATGGCTTCCCCTCAAATATGTTTAATGATTACAAAACTGGCGACATAAAATAAGTATTCTCATGTCACTTTTCAACTGTTACTTTTCAGGATATACAGTCTTCCCTTTTCCATTCGACAAGTTTGTCCCTTATAAAATCCAGGACAATAAGATGTTCTTTCGCTCCGGTGGATTCAACCAAGAACGGTTTGCCAAAACTGATGTGTACTTTTTTAGAAGTGTCAATTTTGCCCAACTCCTTTATTAATTTCCCGTTGCCCCAGGCATCAGTGACTAGTGCCAAAGGAACTACATGGCAGCCGGCCTTTTTTGCCAGCTTGACACCCAGCGTATTGAAAGATTCCGCATTAAATTTATTGCTTCTGGTTCTCTGGGGAAAAATAATGATGGATCTGCCGTTCTTAATATATTCGGTCCCCTGTTCCATAACGTGTACCAGATCTTCACGGGGGTTACTTCGTCCGACCACTATAGGATTTCTGGCAGACAGTATGTGTCCGAAATAGGGATAATCCAATAATTCCTGTTTTACTACAAAGGTAACTTCCTTTGACGGCTGGATTAGCGATGGGAGCAGGACCGTTTCCAAGGTGCTCATATGGTTGGAAACGAAAACTGCGGGTCCTTCAAATGCCAATATGTTATGTAGCCCGGTAACCTCGATACTGATTCCGATGCTCTCCAATGCCTTCATAATATCGAAACTGGATTGGACCCACTCTACAGGTCCATATTCCCCCTTTTTTGCCATGTTGCCCGAATTGATGACGATTCTGAACAATTTTGTAAAGAATGTCAGGGAAGGATTCAGCAACACGCTCCTCTTCTGATCTGATGAAGTTAAATAACTATCATTTTCAGTAAAATTAACCGGATATTCCTGTTTTCCCAATTTTATATCATTATTGTGAATTGAACAAAATTTTCACCGCAAGATAACAATTTTTCGGATAATGTAATATCCCGGTACAGAACAAATATTATAAAATCCGGGGAAACATTTGCTTTTACTTCTTCTACTTACTTATCTTTCGTGCAAAAATAAAGAGGAATATGGAAACCAAATCAACTGAAAAAGGCGGGATTCTGAAATCCTTCCCCCGTAACTACTGGGTCGTTATTCTGATGGAATTTTTCGAAAGAGGTTCCTATTATGGAGTTATGTCCGTTTTATCCGTTTATCTCGTACTGGATGCTGCCCATGGAGGACTCGGTTTTTCAAAGGAGAGCGTCGGCGTCATAAAGAGTACAATAACCCCAATATTGTATTTCCTTCCGATCCTTTCAGGTGCTATTGCTGACCGTTTCGGCTACAGGAAAACTCTTATGTTTGCTTTTTTAGTAATGAGCATCGGTTATTTCTTTACCAGTCTCACCACATCTTATGCTTTAGTCTTCCTCAGTCTTATCATGATGGTTCTGGGGGCCGGAACTTTCAAGCCGATTTTTTCAGGTACCATTGCCCGCAGCACAAATGAAAGCAATTCTACTTTAGGCTTCGGAATCTATTACTGGACGATTAACCTGGGAGCTTTCATATTTCCGCTGATCCTGGTGCCTTATCTGAAAGGCTTCTCCTGGTCATATATTTTTGTAATGGCTGCAGTGGGTACCGGCTGGCTGCTCCTTCTTAACATCTTTGTCTATAAAGAACCCGAAAGGCCCAAAAGCAGTAAATCAGTGCTGGAGGTACTGGGCGGAGCAGTTATGGTACTGAAGGATTTCAGGTTTATTATAATGATAGTTATTTATTCCGGTTTCTGGATCCTTTATTTTCAGCAATTCGATACTGTGCTCTGGTATCTTACTGAGCACGTAGATACAACTCCGGTGAATAACGCAGTAAATTCATTCCTTAGTATTTTTGTCTCCAATCCGAACTGGAAATTTGACGCAGAGCATGTTACCGTGATTAATGCAGGGACAATCATTCTGCTTCAGATCCTTATTTCAAGGATCGTTAAAAATACAAAGGCTCTGCCTACAATGATTACTGGAATTGGTCTCGGTACAATAGGCATGGGTATCCTGGCAATTTCCACGCATGCATGGGTATTTATATTAGGAATGATAGTATTTTCAATAGGAGAGATGACTGCACATCCTAAATACCTGAGTTATGTAGGACTTATTGCTCCGGAGGATAAGAAAGCATTGTATCTGGGATATTCGTTCCTTTATGGTGTAATCGGAAGCGGTATCGGGGGAATTCTGGGAGCAAAATTATATGTTCATTTTATAGATAAGCTTAACCAGCCTGGCTTTCTCTGGATAATATTTTCAATGATTGGCGTAGTGACCATGGCGGGACTACTGCTGTTCAACAAGTACCTTGCACCAAAGAAAGTCTGATACTTTAGGTAATACCCGGTTTTCTACAGCCTTTTGTGTAATAAATACCCAAAAGGCTTTTTTTATGCCATGCTGGGCGCATACAATAAATTATTGATGGGCAAAAAAAAACCTTCATCTTCTAAAGAAGATGAAGGTTAAAGTGACCTCAAGGGGATTCGAACCCCTATTGCCGCCGTGAAAGGGCGAAGTCCTGACCATTAGACGATGAGGCCGGTCAAACTTTAGTTTCTTGGGTGAGCGATGGGACTTGAACCCACGACCCTCAGGGCCACAACCTGATGCTCTAACCAAACTGAGCTACGCTCACCATTTAGCTGTACGCCCGAGTGGACTCGAACCACTAACCCTCAGCTTAGAAGGCTGATGCTCTATCCAATTGAGCTACGGGCGCTCCTAAATAATTTCCCGCAAATTTATAGATAGTTTCTATAATTTCAAAACAAAATCTATCGTTTAATCATACAATAAACATAAGAACATTTTCACAAGCAATCAAGCAGGACAATTATACTCATTTGCATGAATAGCAATCCCGATCTTAACCGGAAGCGGTGAACCGCACAAATCAGATTGTCGAGAAGTCGGGGCGGCAGGATTCGAACCTGCGACCTCCTGCTCCCAAAGCAGGCGCGATGAACCGGGCTACGCTACGCCCCGAATTTCCTAGAACAATATTCTCTCGAATTGAGATTTCTAAGATATAACTAAAATCTTAATTAGTCAATAATTTTTGTAATTATTTTTGCATTAAAGTTTGTTTATTTTTAATTTTTACGAATTATACAAGAAAATGCTTAAAATCGAGGAAAATATTTACTACTTTTGTTATTAAAATTAAACGTATGGATTTATAACCGATGTCTGTTTCCTTTTTTATAGCCGGCCGGTATACAGGATCTAAAAGAAGCTCCAGGCTGATTTCACTAATATCAGTTATTTCTATAACCGGTATTGCTATTGGTGTGGCTACACTGATTATTGCACTGACTGTAATCAATGGGTTTGAAAAGGCAATATCTGACAAGATTATCCAGCTGAATTCACACATTCAGATAAATTCCTTCAGCAACAGAAATCTGCCTGACTACAGAATAGTACTCCCTGTTCTTGAAAGAAAGCTGAAACCATACTCAAATGGAATTTCACCGTTTGCCCTGCGTCTTTCAATTATTAAGCATAAGCATAATACTGAGGGAATTACGCTTAAGGGTATCCTGCCAGGATATACGAATACTGAGGTAAGCAGGTATATTATTGACGGGAAATTTGACATCAGTATAACTGAGGACATGCCGCCCATTGTAATCGGTAGAAAACTTGCTGATAAGTTAATGGCTAAAGTCGGAGACAGAATTACGGTATTTACCCTGAAAAAGTTGTCTGCCCCATCACCTGACAATCCGCCAAGCATAAAGCAGTTCAGGGTTTCCGGAATATTTGAGAGCAACATTGCCGAATATGATGATCAGTTCTGCTATATTAACATGAAAATTGCAGAAAACCTGTTTGGTATGGATGATGGCATGGTCAACGGGTACGATATTAAACTGAATAATATATCCAAGATTGACAGTCTGGCCAGTAACCTGACCCATTATCTTGGATACCCTTATTATGTCAGGACCATATTCCAGGTTTATCAGAACATTTTCACCTGGATCGACCTGCAGAAAAGGCTTGTACCCATTTCATTGGTGCTGATTGTTGTAGTCGCTGCCTTTAACATTGTCGGAACATTGCTGATGATAGTCCTGGAAAGGACAAATGCTATCGGGACATTAAAGACAATGGGAGCAAAAAGGAGACAGATCATCTCTGTCTTTATTTACCAGGGGCTATATATATCCTTTATCGGTATTCTTATTGGTAATCTGCTGGCCTATTTGCTGAGCATCCTGCAGGATAAATTTGACCTGGTTACACTTCCAGAGACGGTTTATTTTATGTCAAAGGCCCCGATACTTATAGAATGGCAGAATTATTTACTTGTATCTGCCGGAACATTTGTGCTTTGCTTTTTATCGACGCTGATCCCAAGTTACATTGCGTCAAAAATTAATCCTATTTCGGCATTGAGATTTAACTGAGACTTGAAGTAATGCAATACGAAATTTTCATAGCTAAAAGATACCTGCGGTCAAAACATAAGTTGAATTTTATTACAATAATTTCAATTGTTTCCAGCATCGGAATTACACTTGGTGTGGCTGCATTAATTGTGGTCCTGTCTGTCTTTAACGGCTTCGGAGGCCTGGTAACTTCAATACTTGTTAACTTTGATCCTCATGTCAGAATCACCGCAATTTCTGAAGACGCATATGATAAAATGCCCGGTATTTCTTCAATGCTTGCTAAGACAGAGCACATAAAATCATACTACCCTTTTGTTTCCGGAAAAGCACTCGTCCTTAAGAACCAGCTAACAAGCATTGTTGATGTTAAAGGTATGGATTATTCCATGGGAAGCGAAAGCTGGGGTGTGAAATCCAGCATCGCTTACGGCAGTTATAATCTGACTCCGGTAAATGATAAAGACGGAATAATAATCGGCTTTAACCTGGCCAATAGAATTCAAAGTCTGACCAATGACAGCCTTTTTCTTACATCCTTCAACGACGTCAGCAGCTCGGCTGCCGGCCTGGCTATCCCATCGGTAAAAAAATATATTATTAAAGGTATATTCGAGTCAAATAACAACGACTATGACCTGAGCTCAGTATTTGTTTCACTGAAATCAGGACAGGAATTGCTGGGTATGTATGATAAAATTCAGGGTTATGAGATACGGCTGGATGACATTCAGAATTCCTCAAAAGTGAAGGCAAAATTATCTGAGGTGCTGGATCCAGGATTATTCCGTATTAACACATGGTATGACCTGCACAAGGACCTTTATTCTATGATGCAGATTGAACGCTGGGCTGCATTTATAATTGTAAGCCTCATAATCACCATTGCCACTTTTAACGTACTCGGGTCATTATCGATGTCCGTTATTGAAAAGAAAAAAGATATTGGTGTTTTGCGTTCCATGGGAGCCAGGGACAGGTCAATACTGAGGATATTTATGTTTGAGGGCGTACTGATCGGCATCATTGGCACTATAACAGGAAGCATACTTGGCCTGCTGGTGGTATTCCTTCAGATGAAGTTTAAATTCTATCCGCTGGATCCGACCAGGTATATTATTGATGCCCTGCCTGTTGAGCTGCGGCTTACGGACTTTCTGGCTGTAACAGGAATATCACTCCTGCTTTCGTTTCTGGCTTCATTGTATCCTGCCAGCAGAGCGGTTAAAATCC
>JBLMZM010000173.1:0-3185 GCA_050258815.1 Ignavibacteriales bacterium | reverse complement strand
AGACAACCTTGGACTGCAGGTAGCCCTTATTAACATGGCCCTTCCTGAATTCCCAATTGCCATGGGTGTTATCCGCAGCGTACAGGCACCTGTCTATGATCAGGAAATGAAGAAACAGCTTGAAAATGTCCAGCAAAGAAGGAAAATATCCTCCATGGACCAACTGCTTCGTTCTGGAAATACCTGGACTGTTGACGGTGCACATTGCAGTGAACCCGTTAAGTTCTTTAACGATCCTTGTTTTAAATAAACGAATTCAAATAAATAGGCAGAGGCCGGAAAGTTTTTTCTTTCCGGCCTTTTTTATGGTTTTTTAAATGGTTTTCTATCCTTCAAGTAAGTCTGTTAGTACTGCCAAACAAACAGAAATTCTCCCAGATTACGCTCTCTTCCTGTACCCTTTAGCGATACTACATTAGTAACCGATTAGTAACTCATCTGTAACCTTTCTATAACCTCAGTTACAGAAAGGTTACAGATGAGTTACTAATGAGTTACAGATGATCTTAACCTGTTAGCGCTCTGTGAAGTCATAGCGCACTCTCCATAAAAATTAAAAGAAGATCTGTCAAATGGTCATTTAACCGGGAATAGAAAATCGACAAAGACTAAGTCTAAGATTCAAAATCATTTTATAAGCAGATGAATTTCAGAGTAAAAATAATTTGAATGAGTGGCCTTTAATGCAATGCACAGATAAAATGTATACTGTTATTTCTTCACTTTAGATTAAGAGTAAATTTAATCCGACCACTCCTAAATGATGTAGATTGGCCACTTTAAATGAGGATTTAGCAATCATTTATGGATAAGAAGACCTTGAAAACCCAAATATTTCATCCAATTTAAATAGCGCAAAATATCATTAAAATCGGACGGACCTATTTCTGCTGATACCTTTAAACAGGCTGTTCGCCTGCATTAAAAACAAAATGTTTTATTTATAAAATGAAGTAAATACAGCTTGCCGGGCATTGTTTTTTCGGGCAAATATGAAGGTTATCAAAGAATTACTATCTTGCATGCCTTAAGTGAGAGAGGATTATGCGAGAGAGAGATTTAACAGCAATAGCTTTGCTAAGAAAAAAAGCAGAGCAGGAATGGGCAATTAGGCAATCATTGAAACATACAAACAGGAATGGACAACCAGATTGTTGTCATAGCCTGGAAGAGTATAAAAGGATCAACTATGAATTGGAAATATCACAGCTGATTCTTGAGATGCAGAATAAGGAATTGCAGGCAGCACTGGACAAAGCAGCTACTGCAACAGCATTCTATGAACATTCACCAGCCGGATGTTTCACTATAAATAATATCGGGAGCATCCTTGAAATAAACACCAATGGGGCTAAGATGCTCCAAAAAAAGCGCAGTGATTTATTAGGCACCGATTTTATTGATTTTGTCACTAATGATACCAAACATGTCTTCCAGGGTTTCCTGAATAAAATTAAAGAAACGAATACCCGTCATAACTGTGAAATAAAACTAGCAATAGAGGGTAATCCTTGTACCTGTGCTTACCTGGAAGGTTTTATCAGCGAAACCAATAAAAACTATCTTGTAACTGTCATTGATGTCACTGAACAAAAGTGTGGGCAGGAAGCCATTCGTACCAGCGAGACACGTCTGAAAAGAGCAGAACTGGTTTCGAAAACCGGCAATTGGGAATTACATCTCGATACCCGAAAGATTTTTGCATCCGATGGGGCTTTCAAAATATATGGGGCCAATAAGGGTGAATTTGATTTCGATCAAATAAAAACAAACACATTGCCCGAGTACCGCACATTGCTGGACCTTAAGATGCAGGAATTAACTGAAGGAAAAGCGGCTTATGATGTCGAGTTCAAAATAAAAGCCATCGATACAGGTGAGGTAAAAGACATTCGTTCTATAGCTACTTATGACCCGGGAAAAAGAATTGTATTTGGGGTGGTTCATGATATCACGGAGCAAAAAAACATGGAGCAGCGTATCCATGAATCGGAACAGTATTACCGGTCGATGGTAGAAACTTCACCAGATGCCATTGTTATTGTTGATACTATAGGAAACGTTCAGTTTGCCTCACAAAAAGCATATGAGCTATTTGATATTCCCACGGATTTCCCTGCCATAGGCAGTTCTCTGGCAAGCTGGATTGCCCCCGACATGCGAGAGTTTACCCTGAACAGGTTTAAAAATATCATCATGGGAACAGTAGACTCTGAACCTTTTGAATATAAAATATTAAAAAATGACGGTACCTGGATATGGACAGAAATCCATGGCTCCCGATTGCATGGTACATTAGGGCAGACACAGGGTATGTTTCTCATTTGCCGTGATATTACTGAAAGAAAGCAGGCAGAAGAATCGATACGCGAAAGCGATATCTTCATCAAACAGTCGCAAAGGGCGGCTAATATCGGTTCTTACAAATTGGATATTGCCTCTGGATGGTGGAAGTCGTCGGAAGTACTGGACCAGATTTTCGGGATCACAGAAACCTATGAAAAGACTATCGCAGAATGGGTAGATATCGTACATCCGGAGGATCGTGAAATAATGGACCGATACTTCAGTGAAGAAGTAATTGTAAAACAAAATCCTTTTAACAAGGATTACCGGATTATACGTAAATCGGATAGTCAGATAAGATGGGTCCATGGGTTGGGGGAACTGGAAGTTGATGAAAATGGAAGTGTTATTTCCATGACAGGCACCATCCAGGATATCACAGATCGCAAGCAGGCAGAAGAAGCTATCCAGCAGGCACACGATCAGTTAAAGAACCTGCACGACAACCTGGATGAAGCCATCTTCTCTTTTGATGTCCTCAATAATAAAATGGTACAGGCTTCCCGTGCCCATGAAAATATATTTGGGTATCCGCCTTCAGAATTCTATAAGAATTCCAATTTATGGTATGAGGTTGTCATTCCTGAAGATAAACCCATTATAGATGCCGGTTTCACTGAACTGTGGGCTGGGAAGCTTCGACAGCATGAGTTCAGGATTCAGCGTTCTGATGGCCAGATACGGTGGATTGCTGCAAGAATGCAACCTAAAATGAATTCTGAAGGCCGCTGTATTCAGATTGATGGCGTAGCGTATGATATTACCCAACGTAAACAGGCAGAGGAAGAAAGCAGGGATTCGGAAGAAAGGTTCCGCATGGTATTTGAAAATGTGTTTGA
>JBLMZM010000172.1:0-26099 GCA_050258815.1 Ignavibacteriales bacterium | reverse complement strand
GCCTGAGACTGATTATTGATCACCTCTCTTAAGCAGTTCTGTTCAGACCTTTAATCCAATAGGACAGATACACGAAAAGGAACACACTCTGGAGCAATCTGGTGTGTTCCTTTTTTTATTTTCGCCGACGTATCCTTACTGGATAATTAAAATTAATTTCATTATACTCGCAGTGACAAAAAAGACAACTCTTGCACACCTGCCTGCTCACAAATATCTCCAAATGCGCGTTACTGAATATTTGCATATTTTCTGCATACTTATTCATCTAATGTGTATATTTATGTATAATAATGCATTTTGCATTTGACATATCCAGGATAATGAATTATTTTTCATACTATGAAAATCAATCATACACATATTATTTTTCAAAGCATTTCAGCACCGCCTGAGAATGGGCCGCATCCAGTGCGTTCCTTGCGCCGCCCCGTAGGGGCAAAATTCTATCTTTTGTAAAATTATTCATTTGCTTCCATTTTATTTCACTTTTAATTCTTAGGAGAAAAAATCTTTAATGATTTCAGTTGGTATTATTGGCGGTAGTGGGTATGCCGGCAAAAAGTTAATCGAATTTTGTACGCGGCATCCTTTTGTTGAAGGAATCAAGGTATATGGCAACTCCACACAGGGTGAAAAACTGCTTGCCGTATTTCCGGACCTCATGGGAATAGCAGAAGATTCAGTCATAGGTTCCTGCAACGATATTTCTTATGATCACGACATATATTTTATCGCGCTTCCGCATGGAGAAGCCCTTAAGTACGTTCCGGCAATAATCGGGAAAGGCAAGAAAATAATTGACCTTGGCGGCGACTACAGACTTGACTCAGCAGCTTTATATGAGAACTGGTACAAGCTGCCCCATACTTCTCCTGCGCTGCTGGAGAAGAAGTTTTACGGACTTGCAGACTATTACTGTGAAACAGGATACACCGGGACTGACCTGATTGCAAACCCGGGATGCTACCCTACGGCAACACTTCTATCTCTGCTGCCACTGGTGCCGAAATTCGGGGATGATATACTTTCAGTAGCAACAGTAGCATATTCAGGCACCAGCGGTGCTGGTAAGTCGGCTAAAAGCGAATTGCTAATGTCGGAAATGTTTGGCAATGTCAGGGCCTATAATGTTAATGCACACAGGCATCAGGCAGAGATTCTGCAGGAACTTAAGAAGAATGGATTCGATTCACCTTTTGCATTTACAACACACCTGCTGCCTGTATCAACCGGCATTTATGCAACCAGTACTGTTCATTTAAAGAACAGTATTCAGGCGAAGGATATTCTTGCTGAATATGAAACGAAGTATAATGATGCGCTCTTTGTGCGCCTGAGAAACGTTCCGCCACACCTGACCTGGGTTACGGGAACAAATTTTTGTGATATAAATATTTCAATTAAAGATAACGTCCTGATAATTACTTCAGCCATTGACAACCTTATTAAGGGTGCTGCCGGACAGGCAGTTCAGAATATGAATAAATTATTCAGCTGGGACGAAAAACTGGGACTATTAAAAACCGGAGAGAAAAATGTTTAATTTTATAGAGAATGGTACAGTAACAACTGTAAAAGGATTTAAGGCCGCAGGTATCTACTGCGGGATAAAGAAGAAGAAAAAAGATCTCGCCCTGATATATTCTGAATATCCATGCAGCGCTGCAGGAACATTTACGCTGAATAAGGTAAAGGCAGCACCGCTTCAGATCTCAAAGAAGGTTATCATGAATAAAAAACCTGTACACGCAGTCCTGGTGAACTCCGGTAATGCTAATGCCTGTACGGGAGAAGAAGGATATAAGGACGCAAAGATATCACAGAAATACTGCGCCGACAAACTTGGAATCAAACCAAACGAGGTATTGATAAGCTCTACCGGTGTAATCGGTAAAAGGCTGCCCATGGAGACTCTCCTTTCAGGTATTGATGCCATTATTCCCCAGCTTACCGAAGACGGCGGCTGCACGGCTGCCGAGGCCATAATGACAACCGATACAAAACTCAAGTCATATGCAGTTAAGGTAACGCTTGAACAGGGTGAAGTAACAATTGGCGCCATATGTAAGGGCAGCGGCATGATAATGCCAAATATGGCTACAATGCTTGCTTTCATCACTACTGATGCAGCCTTCGAACAGACCCTGCTCCAGAAGACGCTCAGAGCTACTGTTAAGAACACATTTAACAAGATATCAGTTGACGGAGAAACCAGCACAAATGACATGGTGGTTCTTATGGCTAACGGAATATCCGGAATCAGCTTAAAAGAAAACAGCACAGGGCTGGCAGCATTTGAAGAGGCTCTGGAAGCACTCTGCCGCGAAATGGCAAAATCAATCGTTTCAGACGGCGAAGGCGCTACGAAGCTCGTTACAATAAATGTAAAAGGAGCCGGGTCACAGCAGGACGCCGATCTGATAGGTAAATCGGTTGCAAACTCCTCTCTGGTTAAAACTGCTATATATGGCAGGGATGCAAACTGGGGCAGGATAATGTCTGCTGCAGGAATGAGCGGTGCAAAACTGGATCCCGGGAAAATGAGCATCAGCTTTAATGACGTCCCCGTCCTGAAGCCTGGATACCAGATCGTGCTGGATGAAGCCGCAGCATTAAGTGTACTGTCACTGAAAGAATTTGAAATTAATATAGATCTCGAAGCCGGTCAAAAATCCGCAACCTGGTGGACGTGTGATTTTACGGAAGATTATATAAAAATCAATGCAGAGTATAGAACATAAGAAGGAGGATTAGAAAATGCAGGTAGCTGTCTTAAAAATTAGCGGAAAGGCTCTTAATGAAGTTCTGACCGATGAGGCATGGGTCAATTCAATTAAAATGCTGCAGCAGAACTATGGCGGAGTTGTTATAGTGCATGGTGCAGGACAGACGATCTCCGAATGGTCCTCAGCATTGGGCCTGGAAGTTAAATTTTCAAAGGGCCAAAGAGTTACTACTGCCGGTATAATGGAGGTAGTAGCCGCAGTTCAGGCCGGTGTATTAAACGCAAAAATTGTAAGCCGGCTTGTTACCGCCGGTATTAATGCAGTGGGTCTTACAGGCATCGACCGGAACACCTTCGTAGCAGAAAATATAGACAGGGATTTGGGGTTTGTGGGTGTACCAAGACTCGTAAACTCAACGGAATGGATTATTGAACTGCTTAATAAAAACATAGTCCCGGTTTTTTCCAGCGTATGCCGCGATTCCACAGGCAACCTTATGAATGTCAACGCAGATTATTTTACTGAAATCCTTGCGGCATCATTGCAGGCCAGTTCTGTCTATTTCGTCTCGGACGTGCAGGGAGTCAGGCTCGGCGGCTCCATTCAGCATGAGATAAACGAGGAGAAGATTGTTAGCGGCATTAATAACGGAGAGATCACAGACGGCATGATTCCCAAACTGAACAGCTGTCTGGAATTATTAAATAAAGGCATTAATAAAATCTGGATTGGAGCAAAGAATCCTGAGGAGATATCAAATGAGAACAACAGCACTGAGGGTAGCGGAACCTGGGTCGTCCAGTCTGCCTGAAGAAAAAAAAATAAAAACAGGTAACCAGAATAATAAGGCTCTTTTGGGCAACTATTCACGCTACCCGGTTGAATTTGCAATGGGTGAAGGCGCTTATCTTTTTGACACAGCAGGGAAAAAATATCTCGATTTCCTGAGCGGAATTGCGGTTACAGGTTTCGGACATAATCACCCGGTAATCAAAGGCGCTGTTGAGGAACAGGTAAATAAGCTGTGGCATGTATCAAATCTTTTTGAATCATCACAGCAGGAAATGCTTGCTAAAAAGCTCGCGCTCAAGGCCGGCCTCGACAACGTATTTTTCTGCAACTCAGGCACTGAGGCAAACGAAGCCGCCATAAAGTTTGCCAGGAAATGGGGCAAGGGCAGAAGCAGTATTGTTACTGCAACAGGCGGATTCCACGGCAGAACGCTGGGGAGTATGTCTGCAACCGGACAATACAAGATTTGGGAAGGATTTCAGCCCCTTACACCAGGATTCAGCTATATGCCTTTTGGAGACAGTTCAGTTCTGGAGGATTTCTATGACTCAAATCTTGTAGCCGTGATGGTCGAGCCCATTCAGGGAGAAAGCGGGATAATAGTACCCCCAAAGGGATACCTGAAGAGCCTGAGAGAGTTCTGCGATAAACACAACCTTTTATTAATACTTGATGAGGTTCAGACCGGAATGGGCAGAACGGGAAAATTCTTCGCACACCAGTGGGAAGAACTTAAACCGGATATAATTACACTCGCCAAGGGAATTGCAAACGGTATTCCTCTTGGAGCCGTCATCTGCACGTCTGAGGTCGCAAAGGAAATGGTACCTGGGACACACGGCTCCACCTTCGGGGGAAATCCTCTTGCCATTGCAGCGGCAAATGAAGTAGCCGATCTGCTGGATGATTCAATGCTGTTAAAAATTGAAAAACTGGGCACCATGCTCACTAACGCCGTGTCATCACTTAACCTGGATTGTATAAGGACTATAAGGGGTAAGGGACTCCTGATCGGTGTGGAACTTAATGAAGGTATTTCGGCCAAGGCCACCGCATCCAAACTGCTGGAAAAGGGAGTGGTTGTGGGTACATCGGGAGATACAGTACTGAG
Organism: Ignavibacteriales bacterium; assembly: GCA_050258815.1. GTDB lineage: Bacteria > Bacteroidota > Ignavibacteria > Ignavibacteriales > SURF-24 > JAAXKN01. The sequence continues at coordinate 21,467 of JBLMZM010000172.1, read as the reverse complement.
ACTTCTTCCCCCGTTTGTCATTACACCCGAAGAAATTAATTCATTCGTCAGAGTTCTGGAAGAAGTGCTGGCTCAGTAATATATTAATCGATAAAAACGGAAAAATCAATGTCAGCTAAACTTAAAAGACAAAACAGAATTAAGGAAATACTGAACAGTAAGTTCATTTCAAACCATGAAGATATGCTCAAGCTGCTCCTGAAGGAAAATATCCATATCACACAGGCAACCCTGAGCCGTGATTTTGCAGAGCTTGGCGTAATCAGAACCTTTACTGATTCAGGCACCCGCTACGTGCTAAACCTTTATGAATCTGGCAAGCAGATAGCAAGACTGATTGGATTTGAAATACTGAGCGTGGAGCACAATGAAGCAATGATTGTTATCCGCACTCTTGCCGGCAGGGCACAGGGCGTTGCACATTATATTGACCGTCTGGATAAGACTGAAATACTAGGGACTGTTGGCGGAGACGACACGGTGATCGTTATCCCCAGCTCGCAGAAAAATGTAGACAAGGTTGTTACGCTGATTAAGAATATGATGATGCAGCAACCGGACTTTAAACATAAATAATTAAACTAAGGAGAATAGTAGAATTGGCTAAGAAGAAAATTGTCGTTGCATATTCAGGAGGACTAGATACTTCTGTTATGGTTAAATGGTTAAATGAGAAGTATGACGCTGAGATTATTACTGCTACAGGACAGCTTGGACAGCGTTCGGAACTGGAAGGACTGGAAGAAAAAGCATTGAAAACCGGAGCATCAAAGGCTATCATAATGGATCTCCGTCATGAATTTATTACAGAATACGTATGGCAGGCACTTAAAGCCGGAGCCCTTTACGAGGGTCTTTATCCAATGGCAACAGCAATCGGCCGCCCGCTAATAGCTAAAATGCTAGTTGATATCGCTGCACAGGAAGGCGCTGATACGATTTCCCATGGATGTACAGGCAAAGGCAATGATCAGGTGCGTATTGAAGTCGGCGTTCAGACACTCAGCCCGGGAATGGAAATAATAGCACCATTGCGCGACTGGGAATTCAAGAGCCGTGAAGAAGAAATTGACTATGCAATAAAACATAATATTCCGGTCAAGGTTACTAAGGCATCCCCATATTCAATTGACGAAAACCTCTGGGGAATTGCTATTGAATGCGGTGTCCTTGAAGATCCTACGGCTGCTCCTCCCGAAGATGCATATCAGATAACAGTTAGCCCTAAGAATGCACCGGAAGAAGCTGAAACAATTACAATAAACTTCGAGAAGGGTGTTCCCGTGGGTCTCAATGGTAAGCTGCTTGATCCGGTTGAACTGGTTGAACAGTTAAACGCTCTTGGCGGCAAGCATGGAGTCGGCAGAATGGATTTAATTGAAAACCGCGTTGTCGGCATCAAATCACGTGAAGTTTACGAAGCCCCGGGCGCAGTGCTCCTGCACAGGGCTCATAATGAACTGGAAAAACTTATTCTCGATAAGGAAACATTCAGGTTTAAACAGGAAGTCTCAAACAAGGTTGCTAACCTTATCTATGACGGCCTGTGGTTCTCACCTTTGTTCAAGTCACTCATGGCATTCGTGGATTCAACACAGGAAAACCTGACTGGCGACGTGAAACTTGAACTCTACAAGGGCAACATGAAGGTCCTTTCAAGAAGCTCAAAGTACAGCCTTTACAGCATGGAGCTTGCTACATATACGACTGAAGACCAGTTCGATCATGCTGCCAGCGGCGGATTCATGAAAATATACGGGCTTCCGTATAAGACTATCACACAGGTAAAGAACGCGGCCTCAAATAAGGAAGTTGCCTGATGCTGTGGGGCGGAAGATTTAAAGACAAGCTTGATTCTGAAGCATTAAGATTCTCCTCTTCGCTGAATTTTGATAAAAACCTGACGCGGGAGGATATTCAGGGCAGCAAAGCGCACGCCGCAATGCTTTACAAGATAGGAATCCTTGAAGAAAATGAATACAAACAGATAAATGAAGGCCTGCAACTGATCGAAGCAGAATGGTTATCCGGCACGTGGACTCCCGACGAAAATATATATGAAGATATCCACTCTGCCATTGAAGCCAGACTGACAGAAATAATCGGTTCGGCTGCCGGCAAACTGCACACCGGCCGAAGCCGCAACGATCAGATTGCAACCGCCATGAGATTATGGGTTAAAAAAGCGTGTGGCGAGTTGATCAGTAATATAACTCTGCTGCAAGGCTCATTGCTCAGGCTTGCTTCCGTCCACCTCAGGACGATTATTCCGGGCTATACTCACCTTCAGAGAGCTCAGCCTGTTACTTTAGGTTTTCACCTTCTGGCATACGTTGAAATGCTCGAAAGGGATAAAAACAGGTTTAGATTCACTCTGAAGCAGTCGGACCAGTGCCCCCTGGGTTCAGGTGCCCTTGCAGGCTCTACGCTGCCGCTTGACAGGGAATTTACGGCTAACCAACTCGGCTTTGAAATGCCCTGCCGTAACGCTCTTGATGCGGTCTCCGACAGGGATTACCTGATTGACTTCCTTGGAGCTAGTGCTACGGGAGCTATGCACCTGAGCCGCTTTGCAGAAGAATTGCTCCTTTGGACGTCATCTGAATGGAAGTTTATCAGATTGTCTGATAAGTATACCACCGGATCATCTCTGATGCCCCAGAAAAAAAATTCCGATATGGCTGAACTAGTAAGGGGAAAGACCGGCAGGATATATGGTAATCTTTTTTCCTTGCTTACTACGATGAAGGGACTTCCCTTAAGCTATAACAGGGATATGCAGGAAGATAAAGAACCTGTATTCGATTCTTTCAGCACCTATTCCGACAGCCTCGTTATTATGAGGAAAATGCTGGATACGGCTGAAGTACATCAGGACAGATTCCTTACAGAACTTAAAGGCGACTTCTCCCTGGCAACTGACCTGGCTGACTGGCTCGTAATTAAGGGAGTACCATTCAGGGAAGCCCACAAAATAGTGGGCAACGTAGTAAAATATGCCGAAGATAACAATCTGACGTTTGAAACCATTACGGTTGATGATCTTAAATCCATCCATTCTATTTTCGACGGTTCCGCCCTTGAATGCCTGAATATCAGTTCATCACTGGAAAGGAAACAAACTTACGGCTCCCCCAACCCCGCGATGGTGAAAAAACAGATTGAGTTCTGGGAAAATAAGCTATCGTTTGAGTCTGAATAATAAAACACCCCGGAACAGCTGCTGAAATTTAACAATGCCTGTTCCGGGTCTTCCTTCTGAATCCATATTATAAAGCGGCTTTTTTCCCCTGGCTCCTTCTCCCCGTGCTTTTAACTAATTTCACCATAAAACCAACTAAAATATTACACTTGATATTCTATTGAAGAGATGTCAATTTATTATGTCAGGATAATATCTTAACAATCCAAATGATGGAGGACCATATGCAAAAAAATGATAGTCTCATTCAGACTATGCTTGAATGCGTGCGTACGTGCGAGATGTGTGCTGATGCATGCCTTCATGAAGAAAACGTGAAAATGCTCTCCAGATGCATTAAACTCGATATGGACTGTGCCGACATTTGCACTGTTGGAGCAAGACTCATTCAGAGGAATTCGGAAATTGCCCCAAAGTTTATTCAGATGTGTGCCGATGTCTGCAAAATGTGCGAAGAGGAATGCGAAAAGCATCAGGATATGCATAAGCATTGTAAGATGTGCGCAGATGCATGCAGAAAATGCTACAATGAATGCAAGAGCTACCGTGAGGAAAAAGTATCAGACGAAGAAATGAGATGATAAGACGCTGATTTGCCCAAATAACTGTGCTTTGGAAAATGCCCATCAGCATGGATACCGTTTCCAAAGCATACTTATTTCTGAGTAATATGTTCATGTTCTGTTTATTCATCTGCCTCGTTACAAAAGTCAAATTGCCCGGCATTGACTTTCATCAAATTTCTAGGATTCACTAAGAATAATTCCAGGAAAGTTATTACCTTACTTTATAACACTTAAAGGAGGACATATGTTTGACACTACCCATCTGCATCCCATGATTGTACATTTCCCCATAGCATTATTAATTGTGGGATTCCTTTTTGACCTGATCAGCCTTTTCAGCAGGAAAGAATTATTCAGTACAGTCGGACTTTATCTTTTGATTTTAGGAACTCTGGGAGTAATTGCCGCTTTCTTCTCGGGTAATTTCGCCGGAGATGGCATAAGTGAGGCCGGGTCTCTCAAGCAGGCATTAGAAACCCACGAGGGAGCGGCGGAAATTGCTCTCTGGCTGATGATTGCCGCGGCTGTGCTCAGAATTGCCTTCGTCTGGATGAAAAGATATAGCGGAGTATACAAGTACGTTGCCATTGGAATCTTTCTTTTAGGCGTGCTCGCAATCGCCAGAACAGGCTATTATGGCGGAGAATTAGTATTTAAGCACGCAGCAGGAGTTCAGTTTAACGTGGGGCTGGATTCAAACTCCGGTACATCATCTGATGAAAAGGAATAATAATTTTCCTGGTTCTGATTAATGCGCGATCTCGTCTTTATAAGCATTTTTCAAGTAAACTTTAGCCCTGATTTAAGATTCAATCCATGCTTTATTAAAAATGGACGTGTAACCATATCATTAAGTTAAAGGAGGAATTTATGTTAAGAGGACTATTAATCAGCGTGTTCACACTGTTATTTACAGTAAATTTTGTTTTTGCAGGGAAAGATCCGGCTGCCGTTAAAACTATTGAAAACCTTAAGGCTGCATTTGAGGGAGAATCTACCGCAAGCGCTAAGTATGCCGCCTACGCAAAGAAAGCCCGGGAAGAGGGATATCCCAGGGTCGCACTTTTATTTGAGGCTGCCTCAAAATCTGAAAAGATTCATGCAAATAACCATAAGGCCGCGCTTGGAGAATTGGGTGAAAAATCCGGACAGGTAACCCCGAAGTTTGAAGTAAAATCCACAAAAGAAAACCTGCAGGATGCCATAAATGGAGAGACCTATGAGGTAACAACGATGTACCCGGATTTCATTAAATCTGCAGATAATGACAACGTAAATATTGCTAAAATTTCAATGACCTATGCATATCTGACAGAGAAAAAACACAAGGAAATGTATAAAAATGCTCTTGAAAAGCTGAATTCAGGCAAAGAACAGTCACTTTCCTCTACATATGCAGTATGCTCTACCTGCGGGAATACCTATGACGCCCCTGCTCCAAACCGCTGCGGTATATCAATGACGCCAAAGGAAAGATTTATTTCTTTAAAACTATAGCAATCGGTAATGCATTAAGTGGAACTGATAAGGATATTCTTTATCAGTTCCTTTATTTGACAAGCAAAAATAACTGAAATCAGAAATTATTAAAAATCACCCTGAAGGTGGTTCCTTTTTCCTTCTGGCTTTCCACTTCAATATTAAGGCCGTTTATCTCGCAATATTTTTTCACCAGTGCCAGACCCAGGCCGTTACCTTCATATTTCCGCGTATATCCCTGTTCTTCCTGTGTAAACGGGCTGAAGAGGTTTGGCAGGTATTCATCAGAAATTCCGATTCCCGTATCGCGGACCTCAACAACGAGCTTATTCATACTATTTTTTAGAATTACAATTTCAATTTTGCCCGCTTCAGTATACTTTACAGCATTATTAACCAGATTATTGAAAATCTGTCCGATTGTATATTCATCTGCTGTCAGGAAGATTTCACTCTCTGCCGTCAGATTTGTAAAACTAAATTCCAGCCCTTTTTCCCTTGCCTGGAAACTAAATTCAAGACATAATTTTTCCATTATGTCTTTTATCAGGGCTATTCTCTTGGGTATTACTTCATAAGAACCCGTCTGGATTTCGGACATATTAAGGATGAGGCCTATAGTCCGGATTATCCTTTTACCAGCGTTTTCGATTATTGAAAAACTAATATTGAGATCCTCCGAAACCTTATCCTTCAGATCATCCTTAAGCAGGCTGGAGAAGCTTAAAATTGAATTTATAGGACTCCTGATTTCATGCGACATTTGCGCCAGGAATTCGGATTTTAGCTTATCGGATTTTTCAGCCCTCTCCTTTGCTTCAATTATTTCTTTCTCTGCTTTCTTCCTTTCAGTAATATCGCGTAAAACTGTAGTAAACATATCCGGTTTTCCATCCATTCCATACACCAGTGCAGAGCTTATTTCAGCCTGAAATCTTGAACCATCCTTGCGGATGAGTGTATATTCTGTATTGCGGGTAATGCCCTTCTCAAGCACCTCTCTTAAATTCCTCCGTGCAAACTCCCTTTCTTCAGGGATTATAAAATCCAGTGCAGATCTGCCAAGGACTTCTTCTTCAGAATTGAAACCATGAAGAAGAAGTGTCTGGGGATTACATCCTAAAATCTTTCCATCTAAATCTGTCAGCGTAATAGCATCCGGGGAAAGTTCAAACAGGGTCCGGTACTTCTTTTCAGAATTTTTCAGGGCCTCTTCAGCCGTCCTTCTTATACTTTCCTCTTTTACGATTGCCTTAGCCTTAATGCCATAATAGAGGTAAATCGTAGTACCGCCGGTCAGAAGTGCTATTATTATCAACCATTTGATAACAAACCCTGTCATGGCCTTAAAGACCTCATCATCAGGCGTAGAAACCACGATTGACCAGAAAGTATCGGCAATTTTTACAGGCAGGTACACTGCACGCATCTTCATTCCCTTGTTGCCAGCTAGGGTCTTATAATCGTAAGTCGCGGTTCCCGGATTCCCCTTCAATGCATCCTTTAACATCGGAAAGGCTTCCGGAGAATACTTAAATAATTCCCAAACGGGCTCATAGTTATATTTTTCAACGGGATTGTAGAGCATTACCCCTTTCTGGCTGATGATCCATGCAAAACCGCTCTTGCGAACTTTTATATCCTTAAGATAGTTCTTGGTCAGACTGTCAAAAGGGACAAGTACAGCAATTCCGCCATCAAACCGTCCTTTATAGTATACCGGCACGTAATAGGCTATGCTTCTGAAACCCTGCACGGTTAGAAACACATCGCTCACCACCACTTTATGCGTCCTGAGAAGCTTTCTGACGTGTTCCTGAGCCGAGATATCCCTGCCTATAAGTTCTTTGTTAAATGGTACTGTATAGGTTATCCTGCCCGCTGTATCTATGCGCGTTACCGCATCAATTTCCCTGGCATGACTCTGATAGAAATGATTCAGTAAATCCTTCCCCTTGTCATTTAATCTGATGATTTGTTCATTTTTAGCAAAATAACTGAGAAGGTTGTCGAAATTATTGAAGAAGGTCCGAATGCCAGTTGCTGCCTGCCTGGCATGAACAAACTGCTCCGACTCAAGCTGATTTATGGTTTCGGTCTCAACTTCATTATATGCTGAATACAGGAGGTATCCGCCTAAGCTAAGCATTGTAAGGAGAAGCAGGAATTGTCTTATATATCCCATCGCCAAATATTCAGTTTGTTATAAATAAAATTGAAACTAATTGCCAGTAACTTAATATTTGACTTAAAATAATGCTTTTAAGTGCGAAAACCAAGAGAGAATGTTGATAATTGTATTACTTTTTTACTTTTATAATTATTTACGTGAGTAAAATTATTTCAGTTAATTTCCCAAGTGAATATTATAAAAGAACGCCTTTTGCCCGGAATTCCTCAATATCTCTTCTTACGCAATTTTGGCCTTTCGTTTTATATTTTTCTTTATAATAATTATGTATAGGTTACTTTAACTCTAATTGGATAAATTTTTCACTGTAGAAAGTTTCAGACTGTATGAATCTTAACAGCACTTTCACCCGTTTTTTTGTGGGATGGTATGCCCTGTTTCAAGTTGCACATCTTACATTTTTATTCAGAGCGCTGGAAATGCTCATCAGGTTCGGGGTATTTGTCTTTCCCGCTTCCCCACCCGCTGAAGGATGGAATTCCCAGGCTGGAAATTTCCTGATCGGAATGGCAATATTTGATACCCTGAATATCCTTGTATCAATTGTTTTCTTTTATGGATTTTTTGCTCACGCCAAATGGCGACTGTTTGTGGGGCTCCTGAACCTTGCAGTAATGATGTATTCCGCACTGGTCTTTGCCTATGGCACAATTGCCTCGGGAGCATGGGGCCAGCATATCCTGGAATATATCGGAATGACGATTGCATTTTTACCCATTGTGGTGCTGTTTATATCATTCCTGGTCCAGGCCTTTAAGGGCCGGTTCTACGAATCCCACGGAGAATCCACAAGTTTCTATTGATAAAATGCAATATCTTATTCCTTATTATGGGGGGATGCGATATTTACCTGTACGCTTCCTGTACGCTTTAGCATACCCCACCCTACAAGCGTACCCTTAATTGCAGCGACGAATGATTTTACCAGAACCCAGTACATCAGCTGCCTGTAAATAAGCCTCTGTGGGACTATCAGCCAGAGGTCCCCTGGCTTCTCTTTTTCGAACATAAATGCAACTGCGGCGGAAACAAAGTCCAGTACTAAAAACAGCGCATAATACCCAAGAGTCTGCTGCCAGTAACCACCTAAAATGCCCAGAACCATCATCAGTTCTGCAAGTGGAGAAAACAGGGGTAACATGAAATGGAATAACAGGACCGTGGGAAGTGCGATCATTCCGAGATTTTTATAATTATGATTAAATATTGCGTCCCGGTGCTTCCACAGGCTCTGCATAATTCCGAATGACCAGCGGAAACGCTGCCTTAAAAACATCCTGAAAGTCTCCGGGACTTCAGTATAGGCGATAGCATTTTCATTGTAACGCACAGTATAACCGGCGCGTAAAAGCCGTATTGTAAGATCACAGTCTTCTGCCAGGGTATCTGAGGTAAATCCGCCCGCCTCAATCAATGCTTCTTTCCTGAAAGCTCCAATTGCTCCAGGAACCACCGTTATGGCGTTCAGGAGGTCGAATGCCCTGCGGTCGAAGTTCTGGCTCGTTATGTACTCAATGGACTGCCACCTGGTCAGGAAATTACGCGCATTGCCGACTTTAACGTTTCCTGCAACGGCGGCAATATTTTCATCTTCTGTAATTGTATCTACCAGCCTTGAGACTGCATCTGGCAGCAGTTGTGTATCAGCATCAATACACACCATGATCTCACCCCTGGCCCTTTCAATTCCATAATTTAATGCAGTCGACTTTCCGCCATTAGGTTTAGTAAGCACCTGTACTTTGGAATGGTCGGCAAATGCCTCGCTGACAACATCATAGGTCCTGTCTTTTGATCCGTCATTAATAAAAATTATTTCAAATTCAGGATAATTGCACCTTAACAGGTTGTTAATATTTTTTACGGCATGTACCTCTTCATTATAGGCTGGCACTATAATACTAACCAGCGGTTTTACTCCGCCGCCTGAAAAGCCGGTATCCTTTTCCCTGGATTTCTGCATTGCTGCAAAGATTCCAACAAGAATGAGCCGGGCAAGTGCCAGAAATATCCCAAGGGCAAAAAGTGCAAATATAAAGCGCTCCAGCCAGTATATTACTTCGGCTATGGACCAGTTTATTTTTGAAAGAAATATATCCTTTCTGTTTGTAAGTGCCGGCATTACATCGCTGCGTTTCTTGCCTAGTAATCCTGAGACCGTACCGAATGTGTAACCTTTGTCCCTGAAATATTTTATAATCCGGGGTAATGCCTTAACCGTTTGAGACCTGTCCCCACCCGCATCGTGCAGCAGTACTATGCTTCCGAAGCTTTCCTCTCTTTTAATGCGCACCATGATCGAATCAGCCGATACTCCGGCCTGCCAGTCAAGCGGGTCAATCGAAGCGCCAACAGTGTAATAGTTTTCGTTCCTGGCCTCAATTATCGGTAAAATTTCCTGTATATGCTCGGGTTCAGTATCGGCGTCGTAGGGTGGACGGAAAAGCACGGTGGAGTGCTCCGTGATACTTTCAATCAAACGCCTGGTTGAATTCAGTTCGAATCTAGTCCTTTCAATGCTGGCGACAGCCAAATTGGGATGCATAAAAGAATGATTCCCAATTTCATGCCCTTCATCATATATCCTTTTTATTAATGAAAGGTTGTTTTCAGCATTTATTCCCAGCACAAAAAATGCCGCCGGTACGTGCTCACGCTTAAGTATATCCAGTATCTGGGGCGTATAGCGGGGGTCGGGGCCATCGTCAAAGGTCAGCACTACTATTTTTTGTGTCGTATTCCCGAATTTTCTTATCAGATACGAGGAAGGCAGCTGACGGTAATTTTCCTCGGAAATTATCTGATCTTTCCTGTCGTACTCAAGGTCGATATACCCTGTCTGCGGTGTAGATACTATGTCAAGTATTTCACCCTCACCCTCAAAGTCCAGACTGGTCGAATGTTCAATTGTCTGGAGCTGTGAGATGTCATATGGTTTCTGCCTGAGGGAATCAAGGCTCAGACTTTTGCCGAAAAACCTCCACAGCCTGGAATCCTCACCTCCCAGCCTCCACAATGCAACGCCAGCCGTTCCAAAGTCCTCTGCGGTTCTCATAATATTAAAACAGGTGGCTGCATCTGTAAACCAGACCGTATGGGGCTTGTCGAGATCATCATAATAAGAATAACTCAGGTTATAGCTGTTGTTGTCAAAATCGATCTTGCCTTCGGATTCCTTTGCCCTTACGAGGGCTTCCTGGTAAGTAATATCTTCCGCTTCACTTCCTGCGGACCAGTCGTAACCATATGCGGCCACGCCCAGTATTATCTTACCAGGTGAAACTTTGCGCATGGCTTCATACAGATTGTATTCCACCCATTTTATATCTGCAATGGGTCCCGGATCGCTGCCTGCATAGTGCAGGTCATAAGCCATAAGCACCAGGTAATCATTGAACTTCTGAAGCCATTCATAATCATAAGCGGCATCCCCTACCGGTACATCCTGTGTAATGGTATAGTTCTGTTTTTTTAACGCCTCATAGAGTTCTTTTTGAAATTCCTGCATGTTACTTTTGTCTGCAGTATTCAGGCTTTCAAAATCAACGTTCACCCCATTAAACCCGTATCTCTTCAGAACATTCAATACACTGGAAATGAATCTGGTCCTTTTTTCGCGTGAAGAAATGATCCTTACAACGTTTCCCGGATTCCACTTCCCATTCCAGTAATTAGAAATCATCGGTAATATCGGAATCTTATGATTTTGTATAAAGGCAAGGGCACGAAAATCTATGTCCGTGGCAACTGTATCGGCATTGTCCTGTACAAAAAGCCATTCAGGCATGACCATATTCATTTTGTCAATATTATCGCGCAGAGAATAAAATGACTGTGCATCCCAGTTGACATAAAAGCCCACCCTGATCCTGTCAGTATTTACCGTACTGGCTTTATGCTGCCTGTGGTTGCCTGAAGCCGCAGATAGCCTCATCAGCTCTTTACGTGACTTATGGTATAATCTATTTTCCTTAGTGGTAATTGTGGTTATGTGTTCAGGGTTAAGAACCCTTTTATATATCTCATTCTGTTCTCTGAGATGTGGAAGTGATGCCCCGCTTTTGCTTATAATATCAATGCCTATTGCTATTCCCACAAAAAGGAATATAATTATAAAAAAGCGTATGGTCCCCTTAAATGCTCTCCATCTTTTATCGGATTCACTTTGGAAGACCGGTTTGTTCTGTGTTGTCATGTTTTCTAATCTTTTACTTCGATCCGGGGCAAAATTATGAAAATTGGGGATTATTAAAAATGGTATTACGGATACCTCAGCTATTATTATAATAAGCAGAAGGGAGATAGTCAATCTTTATTCTTATCGGGCGTGAAAATGATTGGAAATAACGGATTTTTAGAAAAGGGGAAAAAAGAGTCCGTACATTAAATATCTGTACGGACCCGCAAATTAGATCACTGGACTAAAAATATGTCGCCTTCCTGAGCCGGAATTTCCAGCTGCATACCCGGCGTATATTTAATTGTCTTACCGGTCATCAGGCTCCTGAGAAGTGTGGCCTTTTCAAGATGACTTTCGGCCAGCGATAAATCCACCTGCTGCATATTCTTGTTTGAATTCAAAACGACAAATATTTTCTGGTCAGCTGACTGCCTGAAGTAATAATAAACTTCGTTTACAGGCGGGAAATGGATCAGCCTGCCTTCGCCTATTGCGCTGTGTTCATTCCTTATCTGAAGGAGCTTATGAACAAAGTCGTAAATATCATTTTCCCGCTCTGTGCGCCCTTCTTTTGTAAAGGCATTATGATCCGATCCCGGGAAACCGCCCGGGAAATCGGCCCTGATTGTGCCATGATCCGGACCGCCTTTTATTCCAATCTCAGTGCCATAATAGATCTGGGGGATTCCTCTTGTTGTTAAAAGAAGCTGGAGCGCTAGCTTGAACTGTTTTACGTCCTCTTTAACCATAAACATGATCCTTTCAATATCATGATTATCCAGGAAAGTTACCAGATTCTGAGGATCGGCAAACAGATAATCCTTGGCAAGATCATCATACAGCCTTCTCATTCCCCTGCCTTCACCAAAAGTTTCAATTGCGGCATCACGAAACGCAAAATCGGTTACAGCAGGCAAATTAGTATTGAACTGCTGTGGGATAAAACTGCCTCTCTGGAATGGGGCCAGAAACGCAGGATCGCCCATCCAGACCTCACCAACTATATTGAACTTTGGATACTCTTTCAGAATTGTTTCATTCCATGTTGCCAGGTATTTCTGGTCAGGATATGGATAGGTATCCTCCCTGATGCCATCTAATCCCGTTGATTCTATCCACCATAAGGTATTCTGGATAAGATATTTGGCCAGGAAAGGATTCCTCTGGTTCAAATCGGGCATTTCATCAACAAACCATCCGTGGTTGTTAAAATCCCTTACAGCCGGATCGCTGTGTACATCATAAATTGATGAATTAATGTGTCTTGTAGTATTATGATGCAGTGCCGAGCCGTTTATCCAGTCTTTAGCAGGCAGGTTCTTCATCCAGGGATGAAATATGCTGATGTGATTATTCACGTGGTCCAGGATCACCTTAAGTCCGCGCCTGTGGGCTTCTTCAACAAATTTTCCATATAGCTCATTAGTTCCAAAACGTGCGTCAATTTTATAAAGATCAGTTGCAGCATAACCATGATAGCTGAGCCTGGTATTGTTCTCAATCAAAGGATTTATCCAGATGGTTGTAACACCCAGTCCTTTAATATAATCCAGATGGTCAATTATTCCCTGGAGATCACCCCCATGACGGCCATATGTTGAATCCGGGTTATATCTGTCGTTCATTCCCGGAATGTCGTCATTCGACCTGTCACCATTACAAAAACGGTCCGGGGTAATCATATATAAAACGTCTTTGGGAGTGAATCCCTGATAACGCCCCCCGGATTTATTACGCTTTAGAATTGGGAAGTCTACTGCTAATATATCCCTCCCTTTTGTGACTGTAAGCGTGTATTTGCCTGGATTTATCTGGCTGGAAACATCAATGTCTATGAATGCATAGGAAGGATTATCATTTTTATGGATGCGGGTGACTTTCAGAAGGGGCGAGTTGAATCTGGCTGATATTCCACTGAGGTTTTCCCCATATACCATGAGCTGAATATGGTTGTATCTCATACCGTTCCACCAGTTGGGCGGTTCCACTTTCGAAACCTTAACTGACTGCGCAAAACAGATCTGGAGAGAAAAAAAGAACAATAGAATTGTTTTGTTTATCCTCATGAGCATCAATCTATCCTCCTGGTAAGATGTAATAAATTTTAATGCTCAAATATATAATAATTTTCTTTAATTCTCCCCAGAGACTCTTACTAAAGTTTAATGGCCGCCTACTTCAAAAACATCATTTTCTTTGACATGGAAATATTATTGACGCTGAGACGGTATATGTAGACTCCGCTGCTAAGATTCCGGCCGCTGAATTTGAATTCATACCTTCCGCTTGCTTTCATTCCCTCGTCAACACTCATTACCAATTTGCCCAGGATATCATAAACTGCAAGTTTTACGTAGCCTGCGCGGTTCAGATAATAACGGATCGTGGTTTCAGGATTAAATGGATTAGGATAATTCTGCGACAGTACAAAGTCTTCCGGAATTATGCTTTCCTTTACACCACTTACCTGTCCTTTATATACTATTCTGAAAGCATCGGCAGACACGGGAGCTGAATCACTATTATTTACTTTTACCGTTATAATGCCCCCGTTAGGCATACTTACTTTTTTTAGAAAATTCCACTGTCCACCGTCTATGCGCTGGCTCTTCTGCACAACTGCGGAATTGCCATCCCCTTCTATTAAAAAACTGGCACTAGTTGAAAGCGCTGGATTCGATGGCCACCAGCCGTCAATATCATAAGTACCGGCTGGAAGTGCCTGCGTACGGTAAGTGAGCGATGCCTTATTTACGCTCTTATCCATTACTATATAATCGCTCCCGAAAAATTCCAGTCCCGTCGAATATGGCTTGGCATCTCCCTCAGCAACTGCATCAGAATTATCGAGCAGCAGGTTCCTGAGATGAGATAGCTTCAGGTATTCGGCAATAGAATACAATGTCCGGGATCCTATTTCAAAAAGATTCTGATCAGTTACCCAGATCTTTGTAGAATACTGGTCATAAGGGGTTTCATAAGTAAGCGCCATGACAGACTGTCCATAGTTTTTATACAGCCACCCTTCAGGAAAATAGCCACCCAGATTGGATTCGCTGTAATCAGCCTTCACAAAGTAGGGATTGTATGAGGTATTCAGGTTAGCAAACTGATGGCTTTTAAGATAAAAATTGGCTGTAGTGGAAATAATTGAATGAATCCAGAACGTACAGGAAGGACTTGCCTGTGAATGCAGGTTTAGGAAAACAACCAGTTTGCCTCTGCTGTTTATCTGCGCCATCTTCTGTTTTAATATCGACACCTCTTTGCTAGTAGCAGCATCAGTATTTCCCCAATCCGACTCAACGTCAACTCCGTCATAATTGGTTCTTGACCTGCCATAATATACGCCATCAGGATTGGTAAAAGGCACAATATAAAATATCAGCTTTTGCTTGTAATATTCTACGGCTTCATTGCTTCCTAAGAGTTCGTTGATAATTCCTTCCAGATGCCAGGAACTGGGAGTTTCGCTGGGATGCGTACGGGCATGTATCCATATTGCCTTTTTAGTGCTGTCATTAACTGACCTGTCAGTAATTGTTAGCATCTGAATCGGCAGACTGTGCTTTGTAAAGCCGAGAGTGTCAAGTGAAACGTCTTTATGCTTTACCCATTGTTTGATCTTCTGCTGAAGGCTCCCATAGTTGTATGGATCATAGTATGATACATATACCGTATCCTCCTCGAAAGTTTTCTCAAAATAATTTTTCTTTGGACTCTCCATCATACTGAAACGGTAAAATTCTTTATTATCGTACGAGTAGAAGGGCCTGTTGACGTCACTGTTGTTTATTGTAACCTTCAGAAATTTATTTTTAGCCCCTGTTATCCTGAAATAGAACCACCTGCCTCCAATATCCTCACGGGAAGTTACAAAGTAGTTTACTGAGTCGGTTGTGGTAACCCCGTTCATATTTCCACTTTCAAACTGTGAATCGAACTTCACCTGAGCAATTACTGCTGCCTGGAAAAGGAGTAAAAGTATCAGAGTATTTTTTTTCATCCGCAAAATTCCTTAATTCTGAAAAAATATGAGTACAGACCAGGTGTAAGCCTGAAAAATAATTACGGGATAAAACTAAAGGCAGGAGTATTCAAATGCAAGCCCGATGGCAGTTTTTTGACTTTCAGGGGTCCGCAAAACCCCTGAAAGCCTGAAATTTAATCTTTCTCAGGAAACCTTTTCCTCCTCCCGGGTAATCTGATAAACCTTGCCAACGGGTTTTTGTCTTGAAGTAAAGGCTACAATACGTATTGTTTCGATGATAAGCACTAAGGCCAGCAGCAAAAGCATCATTGCAACAATTCCAATTGCACTGAAGCCGTAGTCGCCAATCAGAAGTATTAGTGCCCACAATGTCATAATAATCATAACAGCCATGGGAATAATAACGAAACCGGCTTTCTTCTCCTCCTTTTTCAGCCAGACAAATATCACTAGTAATGTTAATCCTGCCAGGAGCTGATTAGTAGCTCCGAAGACGGGCCATATGGCTTTCCAGGCCGGAACAGGATTCCCCATATTGTCGTGGAATTTTACGAATAAGAAAACAACTGGAAGCGCAATTGTAGCAAGCGTTGAGAGATACCTGTATTTGGGATCCTTGATAAGGAATAACTCCTCAAAGATGTATCGTCCAAGCCGGGTTGTCGTATCCAGGGTTGTCAGGATAAAAGTTGAAAGTGCAAGCAATCCAAATGAATATCCCAGGTTCTCCGGGATGCCAAAAGTTTTAAGGAATTTTCCAATCCCCATTCCATAGATTACCAATGGAGGCTTTGATGACAGATCTCCGCCTTTTACTATCATGGCAACTGTAATTATTGCAATAACAGCTACCAGGCCTTCAATAAGCATTGCTCCGTAACCAATTGTACGAACGTCAGTTTCCTTATCAAGCTGCTTGGAAGAGGTTCCTGAGGCCACTACGGCATGAAAACCTGAACAGGCTCCGCATGCTATTGTAATGAAAAGTATTGGGAACAATGAGCCCACCTGTGGTGCATACCATCCTGTAAATGCGGGATACTGCACTGCAAATCCACCAAAGACAATCCCTAAAAGACCACTCAGAACAGAAGCATACAGAAGATATGATGACAGGTAATCCCTCGGCTGCAGCAGTATCCATACAGGTGTCGTGGAAGCAATGTAGCAGTATGCGATAAGGATAATGCCCCACACTAGTGCCGGATCAAAACCAGCCAGAAATGGGATTGCCTGCAGGTTCAGCGGAAGCAGTTGTCCGGCCCAGGCTCCAATAAATACCAGGGGGACAAAGATAAGCGAGGCTTTCAGAACCGAAAGCTTCAGCCTGTAGACTGATATACCAAAACCAATTGCCAGGGCCATAAACATCAGAGAAGAGGTGGCGACACCCTGATCCTGTATAAAAGTTGCAGAGGTAAGATCAGCGAAAACAACTATTATATAAATTATGAGCATCCATATAAAAACCAGGAATAGCTTAAATGATAATGACGACATATGTTCCCTTGCTATTTCTGCAATTGACCGGGCCTTATGCCTGATAGAAGCTGCAAGGGCTGAAAAATCGTGTACGCCGCCGATAAATATTGAACCAGCTATAACCCACAGCAAGGCCGGCAGCCAGCCGAATGCAACGGCGGCTATGATGGGACCCACTATTGGTCCTGCTCCGGCAATGGAAGAAAAGTGGTGTCCAAGAAGCACCGGTCTTTTAGCCGGAACCCTGTCTATACCGTCGTAATCCGTATGGCTTGGAGTAGGGTTGTCCGGGGAAATACCAAATCGCCTGTCAAGAAATTTACCGTAAAAGATGTAAGCAGTGGCAAAGAGGACAATTGAAATAAGAAGTATTGCAGTAAGCATTGTAAAATCCTCAATTTATTTAACAAATACAGAATTATTACCGGGTACTTGTAAACAAAAGAAAATCAGTATCAGCCACGCATAAAATAAGTAATTATTGGATAAATATTCTGGAATTTTTGAGGAGGGGGTAAAAATAAGAAGGCATCATATGTTATGTACATATGATGCCTTCCTTATAATAACTTTGGGACCTGTTAAAGGACGGATTCTTTGGACCTTCTTACAACAGAAACCATGAATCCCAGCACCATAACTACAACTCCGGTCCAGACCAGGCTGATAAGCGGTTTCAGGCTGGCTTCAATTGACAGGACCTCATGGGGATTGGCTACAGTTGTATTCCCAACCAGTTTACTTACAAGCAGGTTTACTTTTCCCGAAGCATCCATACCGGACATTTCAACCTTAATATTTGCATCCTTAACTTCAACAGGGATAAATTCCTTCTGTCCCTGTACAGCCTTCATTAAGGGTTCGGCTTCGGTGGTTTTCCCATTATATTCAATGGCCAGTTTGGCTCCTATCTGGAAATCTCCGCCGCCCATCATTGTATTCATTGCGTCTTTAGGGAAATTAAACCCGCCAAATGTAATCTTTGCACCTTCAAAAGAAGCAGCTTCGCCTTTGTTGAGTGAAATCTCGTTCCCTTTGGCTTTAGAACCATCCTCAAATGCAACCGGGGACACATAAAAATCCTTTGCAAATTCAGAAAGTATATCCGGCTCTCTCATTAAACCGTTATTGTACTGGCTGTAGAACATTACGGGAGAGACAATGGATTTATTGTTCCCTTTCTGTACTTCAATATTAAAGCTGTATTTCTGTCCGCCATCAATCGGGCTCAAGCCTTTGAATGTCAGCGTATAGCCAAAGGCCTGTTTCGGCTCTCCCTTTATAAGCTCAATTGATTTCTGTTCGCTGAAAACAGAAGAACCGACAACACCCAGTAAAAACAGGGCTATACCGATATGGGCTACGTAGGCACCAAGCATCAGTTTGTTACCGCGGATGATCTTATACGCTACTTCTGCGTTGACAAACAGCGTGAATGCGGATGAGAAAGTCAAAAGGATCATTAGAAATCCTCTGATTCCTCCGAAACCCGCCATGATAATTGTAAGTACAACTGAGGCAGCAAGAGAAAACATGGATTTCTTTACTATTTCCTTCCCTTCAGTAGATTTCCATTTCATGATCAGGCTGAAACCATTTAACAGACCGATGATAATTGCAATCGGCAGGTTCATCTGATTATAAAACT
The DNA here is from genome assembly GCA_050258815.1 of Ignavibacteriales bacterium. Taxonomy (GTDB): domain Bacteria; phylum Bacteroidota; class Ignavibacteria; order Ignavibacteriales; family SURF-24; genus JAAXKN01. Next base: position 2,728 of record JBLMZM010000172.1, on the reverse strand, counting down.
TTGTTTCTACCGACTGCTTAAAGATTGGAGCTGAGGTACCAACCAGCACAATAACGGCTGAGGCCACCAGGGCTACGGCTCCTGTAAAAAGCGCCAGATCCCTGCTGAAAAGGCTTTTATTAGATTCTGCCGGTACTTCAAGAGACTTTAAGCGGTAAATTACCATCCCAATGCCAAGCACTGTAAAGCTGAGGGTAAGGATTATCAGATAAAGATAAACCGAATAGCCCGGATCCGTAAATGAATGCACGGAGGCATCACCCAGAATTCCGCTTCTTGTAAGGAACGTGCTGTAGAGAACCAGCACAAAGGTCATGATGCTGAGCAGCAGGTTTGTCTTGGCAAACTCCCCGATGCCATTGCTGTCTTTTCTTGTAAGGCTCTTTTTCTGAACAAGCAGCGTATGGATTGAAGCAACTCCGATCAGCCAGGGTACGAGGCTCGAGTTTTCCACCGGGTCCCATCCCCAGTAACCGCCCCATCCCAGTACTCCATAAGCCCAGTAGCCGCCAAGCATAATTGCAAGTCCCAGTACCATCGAACCGGCCAGAACCCAGGGGAAAGCCTGCTTGATCCAATCCTTGTACTCATTTTTCATCAAAGCTGAAATTGCAAATGAAAATGGAACCGCGGACATTGCAAATCCGAGGAACAGTACAGGCGGATGTATCTGCATCCAGAAATTCTGCAGCAGGGGATTTAATCCCTTGCCCTGAATAATAAAATCACTTACTGCAACTCCCCCGTTGACAAGCATTGCATGAAGCTCTGAACTCATCTTGACAAAACTCTGTCCCGTATTATTGTCTGTAAAAAGAAAATTCTGCATGAATGGCATGCTGAGAAAGGACTGGTTTATGTTGGCCGTAGCCAGAAAGCTGGGTTCAGACCAGATATATGCAAAGGGATTCTTAAGCATTGGAGATATCATCATCAGCAAAAATGAATTAACAAGCGTAAATATTGTCATTACGCTCGTCTCCAGGTTTTCTCTTTTGGAGGAGTACTGCTGAAGTATAATACCGACAATAACCGTAAAAAGGGTCCACAGGAAAAAGCTGCCTTCCTGACCAGCATAAAAAGTAGACATCAGGAGCCCCAGTGAAAGTCCGCTCCCGCTATACTCATATATATATTTATACTGATACTGGTGAGTCAAAATTGCGTGCAGGAACAATGTAGCAGCCACGATTACAAAAACAGCCATCACATGATAACTTATTCTTGCTATCTGAAGCGTGTTGCTGTTACCACGGAACGAAAGAAAGTACATGATAACGGCAACAAGGCTGGCCACTAAAGCTAAGGTCAGTAAAATACTACCTATCATTTATGATTTCCTTTATTATCTTTTTGAAAATATTAGTTGATATGACAAAGGGGAAAGCAGACGCCCTCCCCCTCGTGAAATTCTCACATTCCGGAGCTGATCTGCGGCTTACCCTCGTACTTGGATGGACATTTCGTCAAGACATCGGTTGCATAAAAGCACCCATCCTTATATTTGCCCGTAACTACTACGCTGGTAGCAGTTTCAAAGTTATTGGGCATACTACCCGCAAAAACAACCTTCATCTCACGGCCACTCTGATCCCTCATATAAAAAGCAAACGTCTTCTGTTCCTTGTTGATCTCGTAATTCTTTTCCCTTACCCAACTGCCCGTAGCCTTGAAGGTTTTTGCCTTGCTCTGAATGGTGGCGAAGTTAGCTTCATATTCTATGTTGGTCTGTGTAAACAGATAGATCATCAGACTAAGAAAAGCGACTATTATGGCGCCGCCGATTATATATTTGTTCTTCATTTATACTTTACTCCCTTTGATTTCCTTTTCGATTTGCTTAATTCTTTTATCAAGGCTGGATAAAAATAAAAATATTCCGCCCCAAACTACAAGGACAATAAAAAGAACTATGTATATGGAATGGTTTTCTAGAAATTTATAAAGACTTTCCAAGCTTTACCTCATAATAAATTTTTGGTTAATTTATCTTTGTAGATGATAGATTTATAATTCAGAGTCCACATCCAGAAGAATAATATTGTGAAGGCAACTAGCGAAGTGAAGAATACGAGCAGCATATTGCCATTCATCTTGAAGTTGACAACCGGACCGGCATTCGTATCGTTTGCCGAACCGGGGTGCAGACCCGTCATAATCCTGGGCATAATAAAAATAAAAAAGGGTACCGTGACAAAAGCAATGACAGAATAGACCGCTGAAAGTGCGGCTCTCTTCTCCTCCACCTCAATTGCCGAACGCAATGCAAAGAAGGCACCATAGATAAGCAGAAGCATAAAGATGCTGGTTTCACGGGGATCCCAGTTCCAGTATGAACCCCAGTTGAACTTTGCCCATATAGAACCGGTAACCGTAGCTAAAATACAGAAAATAATACCTATCTGAGCAGCAGCAATGGCTTTGGCATCATCATCCATATTTTTTTTCCTGAGATACTGAATGCTGTATATAGTAGAAACCAGAAATGCCACTACCGTCAACCAGGCCGTAGGCACGTGGAAGAATATTATCTTTGCCTTTTCCTCCAGCCCCGGAATGATTGGAAACTGATACCACACCGACGGATTCTCAACAATTGGAAAGGAAATTCCCGCGATTATTACAAAAAGCATTAAAAGAAAAAGGACGGTCTTCCAAATCATGTTTAATTCCGATATTTTGTCTTTAAATATACTAATCTTTCCAAATAAAATCGAATAAGAGGTAA
>JBLMZM010000171.1:0-3112 GCA_050258815.1 Ignavibacteriales bacterium | reverse complement strand
ATCCGCTGAGCTTTCTAGATCGGTCTTAAATATAAAAATTAACCCCGTCAAAATGAATTTAAATATCAAAGTCAGCGACACAATAGAATCTCTTGCCGATCAGCTGCTTCTGCAGCAGTTTGCTCCTGCCAGCGTACTTGTTAATACTCAGGGAGATATTATTTATATTACCGGACGAACCGGACATTACCTTGAACCCTCATCGGGTAAGGCCAATATGAATATATTTGCTATGGCGCGTCCGGGCCTGCGCAATGAACTCCCGGTTATTTTCCATAAAGCACTTCAGAGCTATCAGAAGGTTTTTCTTAGAAATATCGAAATAGCTGATGATGAAAAATCCCGGTTTGTCGATATTACGATCCAAAGAATTGAAAATCCCTTGCAATTGAAGGATATGCTCATCATTGTATTTTCTGAGCTGCCGGCAATTAAAAAAAAGAAATCCACCAAATCCAGGAACAGTATACCGAAATCGGGATCACTCGCAGATGACTTACAGAATGATAAACTGAGGATGGAACTGCAAAGCATGAAAGAGGAGATGCAAAACTCATTTGAGGTAATGCAGACTTCCCAGGAAGAACTCAGATCGGCAAACGAGGAACTGCAGTCAACTAATGAAGAACTACAGTCAACAAACGAAGAGCTTACAACCTCAAAAGAAGAATTGCAGAGTCTTAATGAAGAACTGCAGACTGTCAACGCTGAACTGCAGAACAAAATAGATGATTTTACGCAGGTTAATAATGATATGATAAACCTGCTCAATAATACCGACATCGCATTACTCTTTCTTGATAAAGATCTGCATATCCGCAGATATACAAATCAGACAACAAAGATTTTTAAACTGATACAAAGCGATATCGGAAGGTCTTTTACCGATCAGGTTTCTGATCTTAATTATCCGGAAATCCTGGAAGATGCAATGGATGTCCTAAGGACATTGGTATTGGTCGAAAAAGATATCGCAACAAAAGACGGTAGATGGTTTAAAACACGTATTATGCCTTACCGTACTTCAGACGACAGGATAGATGGACTGGTGATCACTTTTTCCTATATTACTAAAGCTAAAAATCTGGAATCAGAATTGAACAAGACCATTTCTATTCTTCGTTCACATAATCTGGATAATTATGAAAAAAAATAATCTCAATACTCCAAAAAAAAAATCAATGCGGAAAAAAGCAGAAGAAAAGCTCGGCACAATGCCCGATAAGATAGCTCCTCCTTCGTCTGAAGCCGGTATACTGAAACTCCTGCATGAACTTCAGGTCCACCAGGTCGAACTGGAAATGATGAACGAAGAACTAAGACTTGCAAGAGATAAAGCTGAGATAAATGCTGAAAAATTTCTTGAGCTCTATGATTTTGCTCCCTCCGGATACCTGACGCTTCAATCCGACGGCATTATCAGAGAATTGAATTTTAGCTCTGCAAAAATCCTTGGCATGGAACGTTCAATACTTATCGGCAGAAATTTTAAAGTCTTCATTTCTGCAGAGTCAAAATCTATCTTTGACGATTTTTTTGAAAATGTACTAAAAAGTAATACAAAGCTTTCCTGTGAACTAATGCTGGATATAGAAGATAATGCCCCAATGTTTGTTTATATCGAGGGTAAGAATTCTGAGAACGGGCAAAGCTGCAGCCTTACGATGATTGATATTACCCACCGCAGAATAGCCGAGGAAATCTTAAAACAGACTCTAGGTGCTCTCGAAAAAAGCAATGCTGAACTACAGCAGTTTGCTTATGCAGCCAGCCACGATCTTCAGGAACCGCTTAGAATGATTACTAACTACATTAAATTATTGGAAAAAAAACTGAAGAATACGCTGGATGATCAGACTACAAGGTATCTTGAATTTATTACTGACGGTGCAAAGCGGATGCAGTCACTTATTCACGGACTTCTTTCATATTCGCGTATTACTACCCATCGGGAGGCTTTTAGCTTAACTGATCTTAATAATGTAATTGGAAATGTACTTAAGGACCTTGAGCTTGCAATTACAGATTCAAAGGCTGTGATTCAGGTATTTAACCTCCCACGCATAATGGCTGAACCTACACAGATGCATCAGCTCTTTCAAAACCTGATTGCAAATGCAATCAAGTTCAGAGGAGAAATAAATCCGGTTATCAGCATTAATTTCCAGCGTAAGGAACGCAGCCTGCTTTTTTGCGTTAGAGATAACGGAATAGGTTTAAAGCCGGAATTTTCTGATCGTATTTTCCTGCTCTTCCAGCGCCTGCATGAAAGAGAAAAATACCCGGGAACCGGCATCGGACTGGCCTTATGCAAAAAAATTGTTGAGAATCACGGCGGCAGAATGTGGGTCGAGTCGGAAGAAGGAAAAGGCGCAGCTTTTTACTTCACCATTCAGGAATCCTGATTGTTGTTCAGATATCTTGTTTTATCAACTGTTTTTTAACGGTTCAGTAATTTTCAGGCTTCCACTTTCATCTTAAATGTTCTTTAGCTGAAATCCGTGCCTTATCGGATGCATGACAGCGTGCTCAAGCATTGCCTCAATTGAGTATTCTACACCCCAATTCGATCTGTGAACTGTTTCAAATACTTTATTATCTTCTATTAAAGCAAGCGGTAGACTCCACCTTTCGAGCAGATGTTCAATATAACCTTCAGCTTCCTTTTCAATTACCTCTTCTGAGGGAACCTGATTTATTTTTGGATCCGGAAGGCTAAGCTTATCGCAGATCCACTTCATATACCCCCCTGAGGAGCGCAGGACGTGCATAAGCAGTGTCTCCATTGATATATAATCAGGATCATCAGTCTCCGGCAGCTTTACTCCCCTTCGCTTTGCATCTCTCCAAACCTTCAGAAAAGACCTGATATGTTCTTCGTGCAGTAAAACCAGCGCACGGGCGCCTCTGTGCTTGTACTCTGTTTTGCTTTTTTGTTCCGCAGTTCCCAAGTCTTTTTGGCCCTTATAACTTACTTATATGTTTATTTCCAGTATAAATCTTCCTGCTGATCTCTCGAAACGATAATAGCGAAATAATATATTTTCTGCAACATCTGCCCTTGAATTATTGGAGAACCTGGAGATGTGATAGGAGTGACTTTAATTATACT
>JBLMZM010000170.1:0-10670 GCA_050258815.1 Ignavibacteriales bacterium | reverse complement strand
AAGAAAATCGAACTTGATTGTCCTGTACGATTTAATTAGTTTGGCTTTGGAATTAAAAACTAACAATGGGAGTGAAAAGATGTCCGGAAAATATTTGCTTCTTGCAATTCTTATCGCTCTGACCGCATCTTTTTCCGAGGCTCAGAATCTTACGCTTGGAGTTAAGGGCGGGGGAAGTCTGGTTAAGATGAATTTTGAGGGACCCGTTCCTGAGTACAGAACCAACCATGGTTTTTCTTTTGGTGCCTCAGTAGCCTATGAGTTTAATGAGTTAATCTCTCTTGAATCAGATTTGCTGTATGTACAGAAGGGGACAAAATATGCACAGGAATATGCTTCTCTCCCGGGATACCAGCCGACGGTCTATAAGTATACATATACGCTGAAATATATTTCCATACCCTTTTTAGCAAAACTCTATCTCCCCGTGGAATCTGACCTGCAGCCACATCTGACACTCGGACCCTCATTCAATTTTTTACTGGGAGGCAAGATGGAATATACGGTTGACAGGGATCCCTATCTAAATTACCCCTTCATTGTTATTCCATCATACTTTGATATAACCTCAAAGACAAAGTCTTTTGATCTTGGAGTCATTGCAGGTTTAGGTGTTGATTATCATTTAGTCTCAAGTGTCACCAGCCTGGAAATCCGCTATGAGATGGGAATGACCAATATTGATAAAGGCATCGGGAGCGGACCGATAAAGAACCGTTCGTTTTCGATTTTGCTGGGGTATCAGTTTCAGTTTTGAGAAGGTTAGGAATTAATTTCCGGGATTTTTATTATAGCTATTTTAAAATCCCTGAAACATTTTATCAGGCAGCCCGCATTGGCAAGTTCCTCAGGTTTTAGTAAAATGCAGTCCGCCGGGAGTCCGGATGCCTGCAGATATGACCTTTCTTCTTCTGTAACTGTCAGAACTCCGATAGGAATCCGGGCTGAATTATTATTCAGCTTGATTGTCTTAAGCCATTCTGTTGCTCCCGAAAGATACAGTCTTGCGCTAATAAGTATGAGATCTGGGAAATAAGCCTTGTCTTCGTTATTTCCTTGCCCGAGGTGTTTCCATGCTTCCTCAAAGCTTTCACAAACCGTAAGCTGATTGACTATGTGTGCATCAGACAGTGCTTCGAGTGCAAGAACTCTGTCAGGCTCACTCTCATCAATAAGCATTATCCGGATGATTTTACTCTTTGAAAAAAACTCTGAAGATGATGAATCCTTGTTTCCGTCGTCTTTAAACATTTAATCGCCTTTCTGCTTATCTTTAGTCCCGGAGAGTCTCACATTTATATGATAACCAATTTGACTGTAAAATGCACCTGTCAGCCAGTCAGGGTTTCATTTTTGTCACTCTCTTCAGAATTCATTATTCTTTTGTTGTCCGGAAGCGTGAAATAAAATGTTGTTCCAATTCCAGCTTCGGATTCCACCCATATGCTGCCTTCATGCCTTTCAACGATTTTCTTGCAGACTGCAAGTCCGATTCCTGTTCCGGAATATTTGTCTGGTTCATGCAGCCGCTGAAATATCTGGAATATTCTTTCGTAATTTTTGTGGTCTATCCCTATGCCGTTGTCTTTTACCGAAAAGAGCCATGCTTTTCCATTCCTTTTTGCTTTAATTACAACTTCAGGAGTCCTGTCAGAGTGGAATTTTAGTGCATTACCGATGAGGTTCTGCAGGAGTTGATGCATTTGTACTGAGTCTGCGCTGAGGGTTGGCAGGCCTGAAGAGGTAACAATAGCGTCCTTCTCCCTTATAAGTATCTGGAGATCATTCATTACATTCAGATAGGTTTTGTTAAGGTCCACCTCAGTAAATTCTTTTGCCTTGGATGTTACTCTTGAATACACAAGAAGGTCCCTTATCAGGTATCCCATGCGTTTGGAACCATCAACTGCATAGTAAATGTATTGTTTTGCCCTATCATCAAGCTGGTCTTTATATTTCTGTTCCAGAAGTGTCATGTAACTTGCGACCATTCTCAGTGGTTCCTGAAGGTCATGGCTGGCGATATAAGCAAACTGTTCGAGTTCTTTATTTGACTTTTCCAGTTTTAGTAATGTCTTTTCAAGTTCCATTTGCGCAACTTTTCTTTCAGTAATATCAATTTCCACGCCCTGGCGCCTTATCAGATTGCCCGATTCATCAAAACTAACCCTTGTGATTATCTGGACATATTTTATCCTGTTACCAGGAAATACAATCCGGAATTCTGTTTCCACCCTTTCGCTTTCGGGTGTCTTTACTGTCAGCACCCGGTTTAACTCATCCCAGTCATCCGGATGGACCAGCTTCCATACCTCGTCAACTGACGGGAACGGCTTGTTCTTGTCTATCTCCCAGATATTATACATCTCGTCTGACCATTCCATTGCGCCATTGTTTTTAAAATCAATTGTATAGTTTCCTATACGGGCCAGTTTTTGCGCATCCAGAAGTTTTGCCTGACTGTCCTTTAGTGCTTCCTCGGCTTTTATACGTGCTGTGATATCCTGAGCGAGTATTGCCAGGCCGTCACTGACTGGAACAGCTACAATCCTGAACCATTTTTTATCTACAATGGTCTCGCCCTGGTAATGGTCTTCAAACTCCATGGCCTTGCGGGTTTCATAAACCTTTTTGTACGTCCGGAAAAACTGAGTATCGTGGTGGCCTGGAAAAAGCTCAAGTAATCTATGTCCCACCACTTCCTTTGAATTTGTACCGTTCATTTGGGCTGCTGCCTCATTTTCAAAAGTAAAGATCAGGTCAGTCAATTCTCCATGCTTGTCGACGACGGGCTTAAAAATTATAAAACCGTCGGGTGAAACCTCCTGTGCAATTCTGAAGCGTTCTTCACTTTTTCGGAGCTCCTCCTCGGCCATCCTGCGTTCTGTAATATCCATGACTGTTCCAATGCGCCTGATGGCTTCCCCGGAACTGTTGAGAACGGAAATTCCGGTATAATACAGGGATTTTATCTTATTGTTTGGTGTTATAATCCTGAATTCAACTTCAAAAGGTGTATTATTGTCCCTTGCAGCTTTATTTATAACGGCCAGGGTTTTCTCAAGATCGTCCGGATGACAGTACTTTATAATTTCACTGTATGAAGGCTCTCCCTTATTTATATCATGTTCGTATATAGCAAAGACCTCTTTTGTCCATGTTACATTTCCGGTAGTAAGATCATATTCATAACTGCCAATATGTGCGAGGCTTTGTGCCGTCTTAAGGTTTTCCTCGGATCTGGCCAGTTTTTTTAATGCCTTTGACTTTTGAACCTGACCGTATGTAATTACCCAGTAAAAGATAGTCATCAGGGTCCTGTTGAACAGAGCTATTTTAGTTGGAATACCTGGAGCCGAGAAATAATAACCCGCCCATATTAAAATTGAACACAGCGTAACAAATAAATAAATGTGTAGTTTACTCATTATTTTATAGGGAGCAATATGCAGGGGGACCAGATACAGAATCCATACTGCATATCCAAGAGGGGTAAACAGATCAGAAACAAAGACTACAGCAATAGCAAAATAGCTCAGGATGATGTTATGCTTAAGATTGCCCGGTTTCTTTAGAAAATTAGCCATAAACTAAATTAAATTATGATATTAGAAATTTATACTAAAACTACTGTCTGGAATCATCCCCCGGAATATGACCTTATGAGCAGACAATAAATCTTTTTGCTGCCAAAATTATAAGTTGATGAGCGTTATAACAAGCCCAAAAGACTTCATGTATTATTCTGGTATGGGTAAATTCCACACCTGTTTTTGGGGGTATTCTATTGGGTCCCCAAAACCACGATTTACATATATTTTAAAAGCATTGAATTGTGCAATATGTTTACCTAAATTGTTTTAATCAGGCTGGAGCAATTAACATTAGAGGCTAATATGGAAATCCTTTTAGTTGAGGATAATTCGGGGGACATATTGCTGATACAAACAGCTTTTGGGGAAATGGAGGAAGTTGATGTCAGATTTGTAACAAAGACCAACGGACTTGATGCAAGCATGTATATCAGCCAGGCAGAAAGTATACCTGATTTGGTAATACTGGACCTGAATCTGCCCCAAAGAAATGGTCTGGAAATACTTTCTGAGATCAACAGCAACGGAAAATACGCTGACGTTCCGGTTGTTTTGTTCACATCTTCAAACGATGAAACGGATAAATTAAAAGCGTTGTCGATGGGTGCGAGAACTTATGTAATTAAATCTATAGATTTTGACGAATATAAACGTCAGGTAACGGCTTTTTTAAATTTTGTCGGCAGCTAGGTTTCCGTAAAAGCTCTCCGGCTGAAAATTGAACAAAATCTTATTCTGAAATAGTGCCAATAGAAGAGAAATCATTTCTGATTTATTAAGTCTTAGCAAAGATAAGAATATGAAAATATGTCCAGGACTAAATTCCCCGGATAATGAAAACCTAAATATATCTCAAAGTGAAGATAGTCTGAACCACATGACTGTGCTTCTAGATAATGTTTCGGATGCAATCTTTTCATTCAATAAAGATAATGTAATTACTTATTGGAATAAGGGAGCTGAAAAAATATACGGATGGACGTCGAATGAGGCAATTGGCCATGACATAGTTAATTTGCTACGTTCCGAATCTTCTGAATCTTTGAGGAGTGAAAGGCTAAAAAACGTAGACAGGCAGGGTGAATTGCTGGTTGAAACTGTTCATTATACGAAAGGGCATAATAAGGTCATTATAGAATCTCAAATATTTCCCATAAAAACCCGGAGTGGGGAAATAACAGGGTATTCTGCTGTTAACCGGGATATTACAGAACGCAGGATGGCCGAAGAGGAGCTCCGCAGAAGTGAAGAACGCTTCAGAATTGCACAGGAAGTTTCAGTTGATGGGTTTTCAATTCTGAAACCCCGTTTCGACCACAAGGGAAATGTTATTGATTTTGAATTTTCTTTCCAGAATGCTGCCTCTGCAAGAATGAATGGAACTACTCCCGATGGGGTCCTGGGCCGTGGTGTACGGGAGCTTTTCCCGGGTATTCAGGATACTGAGTTTTTCAAAGCCTACAAAGAAGTACTTGAAACAGGAAAAGCTGTTGAGTTTGAGGACCACTATAAGGGCGGGCCTATGGTAGATGAAAAATGGTTCCGGATTGTAGTAGTACCAACCAGCGGTGGAATTGCTGTTCTGGCGCAGGATATCACAGCAAGGACTAAAAGCGAGTTGAGACTTCGTGAGGCCCAAAGGCTCGCTCATTTGGGTACGTTTACTTTTGACCTTAAAACAAAAAAATATGAATGGAATGAAGAGGCTTTCCGGATATATGAACTGGATCAGGCCAAAGGTGAGCCGTCTTTCGAAGAGGTTGTAGGATTTCTGCATCCCGATGATTACGACTTAATGATGAATAAAATAAAGGAAACAGAGATCTCTGAAAAAGAGGTCAACTTTGAATACCGTATTGTACTTCCGGATAACAGGGTCAAACATCTGTACAATACTGTCCGCTCAGTATTTGACGATACAGGAAAACCTGTGAGCCGCATGGGTATTGTCCAGGACATTACAGAAGCAAAAACCTACAGAACTAAACTTGAAAAAACGCTTGAGGAACTTCAGCGCTCCAACAGGGAGCTGGAACAATTTGCTTATGTTGCTTCGCATGACCTGCAGGAGCCGATCAGGATGGTATCCAACTATACTAAACTACTGGAAAGATATTTTAAGGACAAACTCGATGAGAAATCATCCCGATACATGTTTTTCGTTATTGACGGGGCAAAGAGAATGCACACTCTCATCGAGGATCTGCTTGCTTATTCGCGTGTTGCTTCAAAGAAGGCTCCTTTTGTTCAAACCGACCTGAATGTTGTTATGTCTGAAATAATGAGAGATATGCAGGTTGCGATTATAAAACAAAATGCAAAGATAAAGTTTCAAAAGTTGCCCGTGATTAAAGCAGATCCGTTGCAGATCAGACATGTATTTCAGAATTTAATCCAGAATGCCATTAAATTCAGGGCCAAGGATGATCCGGTAATACAGATAATTGCCGAAAAGAAAGGTCATGAATGGCTGTTCGGTGTTAAAGATAATGGTATAGGTATTGACATGGAATTTCATGAAAAGATATTCGTGATATTCCAGAGGCTGCATGAAAAGGAAAAATATCCTGGGACCGGCATTGGACTGTCTATCTGCAAGAAAATAATTGAGCACCACGGCGGCAGGATTTGGGTTGAGTCGGAGGCGGGCAAGGGCACTACATTCCTGTTTACCTTGCCCGTAAACATCTGATGACTTGCACCTGAATTGCTATTAAGAATTACCCTGGGCAGTTGAGGGAATAACAAAAGCCTCATTGTTTTTTGTAAATGAGGCTTTTCCGGAACCTTGAAGAATGAGCCGAAAGAATTTTATTTAGTCTGTGCTACAGTTTCCTTAGCATGATTATTTGCAACAGCCAGCTCAAGGCTGTTCTGATTTGACTTTCTGATTTTATCCAGCATCTGATTAGACTTCTGGTCATCGCCTTTTTTCTGATATGCCATTGCCATATAGTACCAGTTTAGCGGACTTTGATCATCAGATTTTGAAAAATGTGAAAGCGCCTCATCGAATTTATTCTGTTTATAGGCAAGTATACCCGAAATGAGCTCATAATCCTTTTCGTCCTGAGCGTTACCGGAACTGCCAATGACCTGTTCCTTGCTTTTCATTTCAGAGCTTGCATTGTCTATCTGACCCAAGGCCACCATTCCATAAAGTCTATCCAGTTTTATCTGATTTGTAAGGTTATTTTTGATTCCTTCAGGTAGGGATGAACCTTCAAGTTTTTCTTTAGCCATATCATAATGCTTCATAGCTTCATCCGCCTTTCCGTTTTCAGCAAGAATAAATCCCTGCATCCTGTGCGAATTAATTACGCTGGGAATCAATCCTTCAGATTCACCAAGGGAAACTCTTTTTTCCAGTGTGCTAAGGGCATTTGTGATGTCGCCCTCACGTACAAAAGATACCGCCTGATCATATAATGAATTTATTTTCCAGTTAGCTGAAGGAGCTTTATCGTAGAGTGCCTGGTAATTTTCCCGTGCTTTAGCAAAATCATTCTTGAAGAGATAATTATTGCCTATCCCTTCAATTGATGACATGAAAGTAGGATCAATTTTCAGAGCTTTCTGATACTGTTTAATGGATTCATCGTACCTGCCATTTTTAAGCAGCAGCTCTGCATAGGAGTCGTATGGGTTTGGATTGTCGGGTGCCAGGGAAATATATTTTTTAAAAGCATTTTCTGCTTTATTAAAATCATTCTTAAACGAATAGGCATAGCCCATCAGGTTATAAGCAGGGGCATAATTTTTATCGATATCAATGGCTTTTCGGAGGCTTTTAATTACTGCATCATAGTCTCTGTTTGTGTTAAACTCAAGCTGTGCGGCATAAAAATGTACTCTTTTATCTTTGGGAAACATATTTGTAAGCTGCTGTATCTCCTTTTGTGCCTGTGAAGTATTACCTTCAAACTGGGATTTTGCAAATGAGATTAAATGTTTTTCTCCTTCCGATATATTCTTCATGTTTTTTTCAGCCTTGTCATAGTTTTCTTTTATTGCTGTAAACCCGCTACCGGTTTGAGCTAATCCAAAGTAACCCAGAGCAAAATTAGGGTCTGCTTTAACGGCCTCCTGGAAAGATGATTTTGCCTTTTCTATCTGAATGTTCTCCAGATATCCTAATCCCTCGATATATTTTTGTCTGGCATCCTGAGATGTGGTAGTTATTGGAATTTCATCTTTTGACATCTTTGCCTGGTCTTTAACCGGCTTCTGCTTTTCCTGTGAAAGACTAATCTGAGAATTCAGGACCAAAGCAATTAACATGATTAAAAGAATTGCTGGCCACATGTATCTTGTCTTCATACTATCCTCCTATCATAATGAATTGTTAATGTATAAGAACAACAATCTGCCATTCTGATTCAGAATGTGCTCAGGTTATTGAGCTATAAAGAAGCTATCCTATTTTGGCTTACTGTCAAGGGACAAATATCTGCCCTTCATGCTGGCTTAGCATGATGATGTAAAAAATCTGACTCAATCTTATTGATGAAAAAATATAAAATGTACAAAACAGGAACTCTGATTGCATGTTACGAGTATTATCGTATTTTAGAACTATTGCATTTTCAAATTACCCTGCAATAAAATATTAAGATTATTGTTCGACGCAGATCTGAGTCCATTGTTTACCTTAAAAACATAAAGGAATAAGAGTATGCTAGAGTACAAAGGGTACACAGGCAAGGTGGAATTATCAAACGATAGTGAAACCTTTCAAGGCGTTGTCATTGAGATTAAAGAAGTGATCAAATTTGAAGGCAGGAATCCTGAAGAATTGAAGCAAGCATTCAGGGATTCAATTGAAACCTACCTCAACTCCTGCGAGAAAAACGGAAAGCAGCCCGATGCGCCGGGGCACGAATCAGAAGGAAAACCTGAAGAGGAATTCGAACCTAATTATGAATATTAAAGGATCTGAATAAAAAGGGGATCTTTATCCTAAATTACCTTTAATTTGCCGCCCTTGAACAGCCTCAGGATGAAAGGTATTCTTATGCCCGGTTGTCCGGGTAGTGTTCAATTGTGTTGGTGTGTCAGGATATTAACAATGCGTAAAAATCAGAGAATTATGATCACAAATTGATGAATGGAAGAATGAGCAGCATTACTGAGAGCGCTACAATAAAGATTACGGTTGCCCAGATGATCAGGTTCTGTGTCCTGTTATTTACATAATTCCCCATTACATCTTTTTTATTTATAAGAATTGCCATAAAGATCAGTATAACGGGGGATAATATCCCGGCTATCTGCTGAGTGAGCAGCATAATGTGCACCAGCGAGAGGTTGGGAATAAGTGTAAGGGCAGCACTGAAAAAGACCATAAACGTGAAGATGCCGTAGAACGCTGGCGCCTCATTCATCGGGTGATTGACACCGCTTTCAAAACCGAACGATTCACAGATGGCATATGTAGTGGACAGCGGGATAATCGTTACAGCGAGAATCGATGCTCCCAGCAGACCGAAGGCAAAAAGAATGGATGCATAATTGCCTGCCAGGGGCCTTAAGGCTGCTGCTGCCTCCTCTGCGCTTTCAATATGAATATTTGCCTGATATAATGTCACTGCTGTGCAGACAATGATGAAAAATGATACAAGATTGCCCCATGCAGCTCCCAGGTAAACATCCAGCTTTTCATATTTATAATCTGCTATCTTTATGCCTTTTTCTACCACAGATGACTGCAGGTAAAACTGCATATAAGGGGTAATAGTAGTCCCGATCATCCCTATGAAGGTTAAAATGAATGCTTTATCGAATTCCAGTGTCGGGGTTACAAGTGACTTAAAGACCTCAGGCCACGCCGGTTTTACCTTGAAGCAGGTGATAATATAGGTGAAAAAGACCAGTGTAAAGGCGAGGAAGACCCTTTCTGCAATAGTATATGTCCCCTTGGTCACGAGCAGCCAGACCAAAATTGCAATTACGGGAACAGAGATATATTTGCTGATGCCAAAAAGCTCAAGACTAGCGGCAACACCCGCAAAATCTCCCACACAGACGCCGAAATTTGCTACAAAAAGTGTAAGCATTGCAAAGAGTGAGAACTTAATGCCGAAATTTTCCCTTATAAGATCCGAAAGTCCCTTACCCGTTACAACGGCCATACGGGCATTCATTTCCTGAATTACAGCCAGACTGAATGTAATAAGCAGCAATCCCCATAGCATCCTGTATCCATAGGTGGCTCCAACAGTTGAGTATGTGGCTATTCCGCCCGCGTCGTTTCCGGCATTAACGGTTATCAGGCCGGGACCAATGATACTCAGCATCAGCAGGAACTGTTTTTTATTCTTCAGCATTTTCAAACTAACTTTTCGGCAAATATTTATTAATAATAAAAATAACAAATAAATCGAATGATAGGAACCATTGCACGAAATAAAATAACCCCGGGATTGGATAAACCCATTTTGTCCCTTTATTTGAGAAATAAAATTTACAGATTAGCATTATGAAGCAAACTAGAATGCAGATGTCAATATGAACGGACTAAACCAAAATCAGTCCGGGCAGGTATTGCCCGTGCCTGGGGCCGCTATGGGGGAGGATAATTCTTAAGAATAAATTTGACAATAACATGTTTTATATTTATATTTGTGTTGTAACACATAAATTAATGAGTATGGGCGAAAAAATAAGACAAAGGCTAAAACAGGAAAAATTCAGCAGTCATGAACAGGAAGCTGTGTTGAATCTATTTCTGGCTAACAATTATCTCAAAAAGAAGATGGATGAAGTTTGTTCCGGTTTCAGCATAACAAATGCACAGTACAACGTGCTCAGGATACTGAGGGGGGCATATCCGGAAGGATACCCGCGCTGTGAGATCATCCCGAGAATGATTGACCAGGCGCCTGATGTTACGAGGATTATAGATAACCTGGAAAAGCAGCAACTGATAGTAAGGCTGAATTCTTCTGAAGACAGAAGACTATCAATAACCAGGATTACGGAGAAGGGGCTCGATATACTTCGGCAGATGGAAGATGGGATTAATGCAATAAATAAACATTTAACGGGTACCCTGACAGATGCTGAAATAATCTGTTT
>JBLMZM010000169.1:0-5923 GCA_050258815.1 Ignavibacteriales bacterium | reverse complement strand
GAAGAAAAGCCCTCGGGCAACTATGAAGTGGAGTTCCTGCCCGGAAGCTACAACCTTCCTTCAGGCACATACTACTACCAGCTTAAAGCCGGAAGCTACACGGCAACAAAAAAGATGATGTACATTAAGTGACATAAAAAAGCAGGAGCAGACAATAAGTCTGTTCCTGCCAATATTGAGCTGCTAGTCTAAACTCCATTCCCCCAGGAAAATTAACACAAATTCCTGAACTATCCGTTTATTCATCCCTTCATAGGCTCTGACCGGAAACTGATAAAAAAGTAAAAAATATCTTTCAGGTATGAGAGTTAGTGAAATTCCCGGGCTTTACAAGAATCTTTTAATTTAGGCTGAATTAGCATGAAATATTCCCAAGTACCGAAGAAAATTATATCAGATCGGTATTCAGGCAATAAAAATCTGATTATTTTTTTTTTTTTTTTTTTTTTCTCTTTTTTCTTTGTAAATTTTTCCGAATTTGCCTTCCGTCACCATATATATATAAGTAAAAAGAAAATATTTTTCAGACCGGCTTTTAATTAGATATATGTCTGAAATAGGTTTCTTTCTAATTTCATCTGTGATAACAAATTCTTTTGGAATCAAAATGCGATACACTAAAGCCCTTTTTTCATTCTTTTTTCTATTCTGCCTGAATAGCTGCAATCTATTAGATCCACCGGTATCTGAAAGCGGTAAGTTTGAGCTAAGTGTACTCGATACCTCTTCAAAGGAAGTTTACCTCAGGATAAAAACAGGCGACCGGTTCAGAAATGAAGAAATAACGCTCAAAAGGAACGGCTTTTCTGTTATGAAACTTAGGGCTTCAAGAGATACTGTCATCTGTGACACTCTGCTCAGCCCCAACACAAAGTATACCTACCAGGTTGCGGAGTCCGGGGGGGTAGGCTTCCAAAAGCATAGTGAAAAGGTCATTGCCTCAACACTCAGCCCTACAAGCCACCATGTAAGCTGGCAGGTACATTACATCGGGGAGGCTGGGTTTGACAGTCCCTGGGATGTAGCAATAATCGATGAAAACAATATCTGGGTAAGCGGAAACTTTACCAGGAATGAATCTGGTGTTGAAAAATACTACAACCTTGTAAAATGGGATGGGTTGAAGTGGAGTGATGATGCTGCTCTTTACAAGGGAAGTATCTATGGTGTATTATATTCAATCTTTGCATTTTCAAAATCTGATGTTTGGGTAGGGAATAATACACCAGCGCATGGGGACGGAAAGAACTGGTTTTTTTATGGTGAAGAAGAGAATTATCCGGAAATGCATACATGGATAAGAAAGATCTGGGGAACAAGTTCATCCGATATGTACTTTGCCGGTGAGAATGGATCTGTATTAAAGTACGACGGCAAAAGTTGGAAGCTTCTGACCGAAGTCTCAAATGGATTTACTGCAGACATCTGTGGCTATAAAGACGAGATAACAGGGGAAAAAACCGTGTACTGCCCGCTTACATTTCCTTCTGACATTAAAGCCTCAAAGCTGATCTGTATATCCGGCAATGATCAGGCTGATTTCATCAGTTTTAATGCGGGTATGGAGCCATCTTCGGTCTGGACACACAGAGGGTATCCGGTATATGTGGCAGGAACAGGACTTTATTATTACACTCCGGGAAGATGGAAAGATGCCGGTCTTGTGACAAATAAATTTATTGACGTGGTACGCGGCAGCGCATTAAATGACATCTTTGTTTCAGGAGCAATGGGCCTTTTGGCTCATTATAACGGTATTGACTGGATGGTGTACCCGGAATTTTCAGACCATTGGGATGTAATAAGCTCACTTGATGTAAAAGGAAATACAATAGCGGCAGTAGGCATACTGAACAATAAAGTTGCCGTTGCTGTGGGTAAAAGAAATTAAAGAAAGAGGAGGATAGGCCCCCAATAAAATTCCGTGCCGGCGTTCGCAGCACCGGCACGGATTAACTGCACACAAAATAAGGCTAACTTTGGAGTTTAAGCAGCCTGGCCGGCTGCTCTGGCGCCTTTTTGTCTGCGGTTTAAAGATACTAAAACATTTCAAAATCTTAAACCAATTAATTTAGAGGTAATATGAAAAGAATTTTATTAGTCCTCATTCTTCTAAACCTGGCAACACATTCTTTTGCCCAGATGAGATATCAAACTCAAAGTATAAACATAGCAAAACATACTAATACGTACACGAAAGTTCCGGCACCATCAATATACTTAAACAGGGATCTGATAAATTCATCACCTACTTCACAATTTACAGTTGTTTTTGATGCAGCTGTTCCTGAAAATGCAAAAGCCGCAATAAATGAGGCTGCAAAAATCTGGTCCTACATTATTGATACTGGATATCCCAATAATACATCACAGCCGGCAATAACAATACAGGTTAAATGGGAAGACCTTAAGGATAACAATGTGAATGCTGTTACAAATAATCCTGAAAAATATATTAACTTTATTACAGAGGGAATAAAACAGAATGTAATATATCCTGTTACACTTGCCAATAAATTAAGCCAGCACGATCAAAATGGTTCTAATCCTGAGATTACTATTACCTTTAACAAAACACAGCCGTGGTATTATGGAATTGACGGCAACACGCCAACGGATAAAACTGATCTTATGACAGTTATGATGCATGAAATAATTCACGGGCTTGGATTTACTGGTTCGTTCCAGGTATCCAGCGATGGAACTGGGAGCTGGGGAGAAGTGATCGGTACTCAAAAATATCCCTGGATATTTGATTGTTACGTGGCAAATAATTATCAGAATTCAGTAGTTGATAATCCTTCGGTTTATGGAAATCCTTCAACTGATCTTGGAGCATTCTTAAAGGGCGGGAATGTTTTTTTTAATGGGAGTAATGCAATGAGAATGACGGGAAGCAGTAATCTTCCACGTTTATACGGCCCTTCGGAATGGTCCTCCGGATCGAGTACCTATCATTTGGATGAAGACACTTATCCGGCAGGTTCATCAAACTCGTTAATGACACCTGGGACCGGATATGCCGAAGCAATTCATTCTCCGGGTGAAATTGTAATATCTGCATTAATGGACATGGGGTGGGATGTTAACAGGCTCTTTACAATAACTTCGCCAAAAGCAGGCATAGCATGGCAATTCGGGACTACTCAAACAATTAAATGGACAGATAATAAATTCGGTTATATATCAATTGAACTTGTGGATATGTCCAATAACGTTATTAAAAACCTTACATCAACAACATCTGTAAATAGCAACCAGGGGACGCTTAATGAGTTTACATGGAACATCCCTTCAGACATTCCTGCAAGTACTTACAGAATAAGAATGCATGACATGGGAAATGATTACGGCTTTAGTGATCCATTTCAAATATCAAGTCAAGGCCAATGTCTTCCTGTAGCTATCAGTCCGGGAACTAATCAGTATTCCGACCCAATTACGGTTACTATGCAGAGCCCGGAGCAGGGGGTCACTATCAGGTACACGATGGACGGCTCAACACCAACATCAAACTCAACTCAATATACCAGCTCATTTACTCTGAACGCCGATGCTACTATAAAGGCATCAGCATTTAAGAGTGGCTATAAAGAAAGTCTACCTACAGTGGTCACATATAGTTTTTCTAGTTATGCACATATTAATGTGACATATCGTGATGAAAATAATAATAATTATGATAATGATATTAACTATTGGAGCTTGTGGGTGAATGGGCAATGGAAATCTACATGGTCGGGGTGGCGTCCAATTGCGATATCGCCAGCGGATAATATTTATATTAAAGTTGATGCACGGTATATCACAGATACAAAAAAATTCTATTCTATTAAGAATGATGGTGGTTTAGTTAAGTATGATAATTATTCAACATATGCTGCTCTTAACCCTACGGGAAAAGGAACTTATCAAAAGCAATATATTGCTACATTTATGAGTGCAAAAAAAGCCACAATCCAAAATGTCTTTGAAGATCCCGGTATTACTGTTAGTCCCCAAGATAATTCTGTCGAGTTTGCAGATCCCTGGCTTTATGACAAAACTGATGAAAAGGGATCATATAACAGCAGTTTGAATCCTTCATTTGCACCAAGGAAAGTACCGTTTACAGTTGATACTGATATTAATACTGAAAATGGAAAGCTATATAAGGGAGTCTTCCTGAATCAAGGTGGAAACATCCTTAGTCAAATTAAAATGCCATATTATTCAATTTCGGCGAAACCTTTTTATGATTTGACACTCCCGCAGACAGGAAAGACACACAGATTTTATTTCTCGAACTGGAGTGCTACAGGCGCCCTTGTAAACTTCAGCAGTTTAACTACTCCGGTTATTTTCCAACAGACAGATGCATCTGTAACCGCCAATTATAAAGGGCACCTTCTTTCAACCACACTAAATGCCACCGGGGGCAGCGGAAGCCAGAGGAAGATTGCAAAAGACTTGGGAGGGAAACTTCATATGGTATATGAATCAGTGGGAAAAGTGTGGTATACCACTTCAACTGACGGGGGAGCGACCTGGTCAGCCGAACAGCTTGTCTCGGGAACGGGAACAGCCACGTCTCCATCCATTGCATCTTCAGAAGAAGTTTATCCCTTTAATGATGTTTTCTGTGTATGGCAGGAGACTTCTGGAAGTACAAGGAACCTCTATATAAAGTCACTCCAAAACCCCGGAGAACCTCTTCTTCTGGATTCAGATGCCTCAACTGTGGACCTCCAGCCCTCAATTGGCGTTTCTTCAGATGATTATGGCGTACTTGTAGCTTATAAGAAAATGTACTCAGGAAGATACCAGATGCATTATAAGTACTCGGAAGACTGCGGAAACAGTTTCTACTATGGAGGGCCGGTTTCTATTAGCACACCAATAATGGATAACAATCCTTCCATAGCATGGAACCCTGATCTCTGGAAATTTATGGTCTCTGCAACAAGGAGTTCCGGATCAGTTCAGGTAAACCTCTATAGCTTTGATTATTATGGCACATCGTGGGATATGGTTGCAAATGTGTATTCTTCAAGCCAGATCCCCTTAGCCCCCGTCTATTCGCAGGTGGCTGTTGACGGAGCAGGAAGAACACACATAAGCTGGATCGCTTATGATGACTACTACGGTAATAACTCCGCATCTTTTCACAGAAGCTACAAAAACGGCGTTTTTTCAGGCATAAGCACATTCAGGGATGAGGCCATTTATGAGCCTTCAATTGTCTATACTACGGTCTCAGGCCATGAAAATATAAACAATACCAATCCTGATGGCGGTGTCTCCATTTTCTACAGCCCTGCAGAACTGGTAGGACTCTACAACATGGTTTCTACAAACGGCACTTCATGGAATGGGATAACATATATTACACCTTCGGCTCCGATAAAATATCCAAACTCTCTTGAGAAAGCTCCTGCCGGAAGTGTAACTTACGTTGTCTCCAAGGGAAGCGCTATGCCATACCAGGTAGCCATGCAGACAGTTAATAATACCCGTTCAGGGCTTTCATATGAACTTAAGTCATCTTCTGAGAACGTAACTGCCTCACAAGGCATGGAAAACGTAAAAACATTCAGGAGAATTGAGATAATTGACACCACAAATAAAACTCCGGGAAGACTCGTCGTCCAGATGGGAAACTTTAAGGGCAGTAGCCTTTCATTCTATAATCCCGATTCATTAAATAAGAAAGGAACTCCCCTCTTCTCATTTATGAGGACTGAAGGCTTCACATTTGACAAGGATGCCTCCTTTTCCACTAATCTCCGGGTTAAGAAAACAGGATGGAATGGTGACCTTAAGCTCAGGCTTGAACTGGTGGAAGAAGGAAGTGAAAAAATACTCCAGAAAGTCTATGAAGGAAGTCTTGGAAAGATGGACTCCACGTCAGAAGAAAAGACTCTGAAGGTCGCAAACAGACTTG
>JBLMZM010000168.1:0-2711 GCA_050258815.1 Ignavibacteriales bacterium | reverse complement strand
TCTTTACTAACGCATATTTTTCAAGGGAAAATAAAACTGCTATTATTTACTTCTTTACTGGTATAACTATGAAGAATATGTCCGGTATGATTGAAATAACCAGGAAATTAAAAAATGCACTGAAAACAGATAACTTTTAGTGTGATCCCGGATTAATAAATGATTTAATGAATTTTAAGAATTATGAGGCTGTAAAATGAAGCTCTCTGAATTGCTTTTGGATGTTATAATTGTCTTTGCTGTAACTCTGATCGTAAGCCTTATGGTAACCTACCTTTTTAATGTCATATTCTATAACGAAGGCATCATCGAATGGGTAACATCAGTTCGGCTGGCAGTTATTTTTGCTATAATTATCCCACTGGTACAATTCCGCAAAAGAAAACACGGCGTAAACTAGCGTGACTTGGGAGCGGTGCAGGGCTGGGAAATATAATTATTAACCTATTATGATAGCTGATCCTGAAATCTATAAAACTCTTGAAATTGGGGGCACTTGAATTCCAGAGAAATTCAGGATCTGTCATAATCCTGTGATATTTCTTTATCGTCTTTTTGAGGCTGTTGTACCTTCCGCTCTTGCCATCAGAACAACTTAAGTGAATTCTGATCAAAAGGATCATAGTTGAAAAACGGAATTGGCATAATGGAAATATTTCGAAGGAGTAATATTTAATATAATTAACTCATGTTACGCAAAATTATAATTTTTAATTAAGTCAGACATTCTTCTATATTCCTGATATGCTGACTTTATCGCCTGAAGGTAAATCTGAGACTTAATTGCAAAATGGTTCATTTTCTTATTTACTTTCAGTATTTGAAGTTTTATAAAAGCTAATATTGATGCAAAAATATGATTGCATTGTGTTCTTACAGTTTTTGTCGGTGACATCTCAAGCGATGCATTCTGCTTAATGGATTTATGATATTCTTCGATCTTCCATCGTTTTTGATAGATTTCATAGATTTCACTAGAGCTTAATGTAAGATTACTTGTAACTAAATAAAGAATGCCAGTTGTCGTGTCTTCGTTATGGAAAACTCTTCTAATTAGAAGCAGAGGGAAATCAACTCCTTCTAAATAGATTTTCATAGTATCACTTTTTTTTAGTTTAATGTTACTTACTTCAACATAGTTGTCTTTAATTTTATCATGAATGCTTAAATATACATGGCGGTTTGACTTCAAACCCATTACGAAGTCTTTATTGAGTTCTCTTTTTACAAACATCATATTTTCAGCTGAAGCGTACCAGAGATCATTTAAGACATATTTGAACTTCAGGACCTTATTTAACCTTTGGAGTTGACGCCTGTAGAGTTCGTTCTTTGAAACAGTACTTACTGCTTTATCCATGCCATCTTTGTCTTTTATGATCTTGTCTTTCTTTACAATTTCATAACTGACCGGGAGGGCAACGGCCCCATCCTCTGAGCAGTAAAGAACGTTTACAAGGCAGATACCCTTGACACTTCTGCCTTTTGAGTGGTCATAATGCCACTGGACTATTTCTGACAAGTCCGTATATGGTTTCTCCTCTATGGAGTCATCAACTATAAGACATCCATCAGGAGATTCAATATTGCGAACAAGGGGCTTTACTGCTTTCCAGAGCTGACGAGAGCCAAGGTCTTCTTCCCTTAGGAACCTTGTGATCTTGTCGTGACTGACTTTCCCGTCAGTCAGCCT
This sequence comes from Ignavibacteriales bacterium, assembly GCA_050258815.1. Taxonomy (GTDB): domain Bacteria; phylum Bacteroidota; class Ignavibacteria; order Ignavibacteriales; family SURF-24; genus JAAXKN01. The sequence goes on along the minus strand of JBLMZM010000168.1, from coordinate 1,018 downwards.
GGATAAGCCAGTTGCCGTTGTATATGAAAATGAACTGATTAAATAATCCGTATATAAATCTAAGATTTTGGGGTTCATTGTAGCAATCCTCCTCTTAGATATGATATACTCTTTTTTTACACCATTTTCACCTTATTGCGTAAGGTGAGTGAGTAAAATAAAAAGATAATGAAACAACAAATTTCCTAAACAGCAGGGGTAAGATAAATATATAGTTATTTAATCTTCACTTTAATGTCTTCTTTTGAAAAGAACTTTTCAATCAAATAGAAACAATTATGAATTCTCGGCAATTAGGATTATTTTATTGTAAATAGCTGTTAATAAACCTACCAAGCAGCCGAGACCAAAGTGGCAGATGAAGTAGTCTTAGAAACCCGCAAAATCAGTAAACACTTTCCAGGGGTACTGGCTTTGCAGGATGTGGATTTTTCTCTTAAGAAAGGTGAGGTTCATATTCTGCTTGGTGAGAATGGTGCCGGCAAATCAACATTTGTAAAGCTATTAGGCGGTGTATATCAGCCCACAGGCGGTGAGATATTATTCTCAGGGAAGCCCATTGTCTTTAGGACTCCAAGGCATTCACAGCAATCAGGCATTTCGATAATTTATCAGGAACTGATCTTAATACCTGAGCTTTCGGCAGCAGAAAATATTTTTTTAGGGCGTGAGGCGGCAAATAAATTAGGGATTATCAGAAAAAAAGAAGTCATTTCTTCTGCGCAGAAGATTCTAGGTGAACTTGGAATAGAGATAGACTGTAGTGTCCCGGTTAAGTCATTCGGAATTGCACAACAGCAGATGATTGAAATTGCAAAAGCTCTGTCGTTAAACGCAAGAATAATAATAATGGATGAGACGACCTCGGCTTTGTCTTTAACAGAAACCATTCAGCTTTTCAAAATTATCAGGAAACTTCAGGAAAAAGGTGTATCTGTAATTTATATATCTCATAAAATTGAAGAGCTATTTGAAATTGGTGACAGGGTGACAGTGCTCAGAGACGGAAGACTCACAG
>JBLMZM010000167.1:0-6623 GCA_050258815.1 Ignavibacteriales bacterium | reverse complement strand
CTCTGGTGTTGAAGGGCGTGCTCCACGGAGGATTTGTAGCCCCCGGTGACATATTCACTGAGGCGAATTCCGGAAGGGGGGGCTACCTCAATGGATGCAATAATAAATATATTGAGGTTTAATTCTTTAAAGATTATTTTTTACAGAAACAAATAACCACTTTCATCCATGAGGAACAGAAAAGAATTAAAATGATTCTTTAAGAAAACTCTTACCTTGAAAAAAGAGAAAATGAATTGGAGTCACGAACCTTAGTTCTTTCATGGCAATCCCCCTCTGAATTTGTAATACTTACCAGGTAATTATTAATAATTTTAGGAGGTGAGTTATGAAAAAATATTTAGCGTACTTTCTCGTCGTTTTCTCATTATTCTCGATTTGCCAGCCCACTACTTTCGGACAATCAGTAGCATCTAAGTTTTTAAGAAGAGTATATCATTTTAATGATGGTAAAGACTCTATTCAGTATCGCTTATTTGTGCCAAAATTTTCGGGAGACTCCATTAAGTATCCCCTTATACTAGCGCTTCACGGAGGCGGTGGTATAGGATCAGATAACTCCAGGCAGCTTACTGGAGAACGAACCGCAGTGACATGGGCGGAGGACTCGGCACAGAAAAAAAATCCCGCGTTCGTTTTTGCACCACAAATCAACAGATTCCCCCCTTGGCTTAGACCTTACTGCATCGATACTTTCTTCTTTAGAATTAATGAAGTAATTGATTCAATGATAGCCAGTTATCCTATCGATACTGCAAGGATCTATATTACCGGCTACTCATTGGGAGCCGTGGAAACCTGGGCATTGATCTATTTGTTCAGTCGTGACCGGTTTGCGGCCGCAATACCAATGAGCGGGTTATGGGATTTTGATTTCCCACCTGATCCTACTAAAATACCCGTCTGGAATTTTCATGGCGAAGTTGACGAGCAGGTGCCTATAGCAAAAAGTATGGAACTGATGAAGGCCATAGAAAACAAAGGAATAAAAGTTGCGTATGTTCATTCACTGCTTTTGAAAGTCGGACTGACGAATTCCAAACTCGATTCACTTTGGGCCGCGGGAATAAATCACATTTTTACGATATTTGATAATGCAGCTCATAATATCCCTAACTACACTTACGATGTCCCCTTACTTCACCGCTGGCTCTTTGCTCAGAAAAAAGGAACCTTTCCCGGAAAGATTAATCCGTGCCAGACTGAAATTCCAAATCCCAATACGCTGTATGACTGCTATCCGAATCCTTTCAATCCCACTACTAATATTGAATTTAAGGTTTCGAATTCAGGGTTGGTATCACTAAAGATTTTTGATCTGTTGGGAAGAGAGATCGCAACTTTATTGAATGAAGAAAAGCCCGCGGGAGATTACAAGATTCAATTTAATGGACGTAATCTTTCCAGCGGAGTGTATTTCTATCAGTTGAAAGCAGGCGGTTTCACATCAACAAAGCAATTTGTATTGATGAAATAGCAGAACTCCCATATCAAACTAAAAAGCCTTGCAAATCTTAATTTTACAAGGCTTTAAATTACAATACCGTTCAGCCCACCTCTGCGCAGCGCCATCTCCAGGGTAGCGGGCTTTCTGAGGATCAACTTCGTAGTTGCTGGGATACCCCTTCATGTGTAATTTGTCCTTACCTCCCTGCTTTCCAGTTTTTAACCATATTGAACTGTACTTACGACAGGCATGCAACGTTCATTAAGAACTTTTCTTCCACAAGAATTTTTCTAAACGAATCTACTATGTCTCTCGTCGTTATTGTTTTGTGCGAATGAGGATTTCTTATCTGGGCCAATAATTTAACTTTATTTCCAAACTCATTTAATAGAAACTGGATGGATTTAAGATCGAAATTGCGCTCAATGAATTCTTTTATTTTTGCTACGTTCAATAAATGATGATACTGCCCGAGAGTAACTTTGCTGAAATCCTGTATCCTCCTGTTTCCAATAAATATTTCCTGATTATCTGATATCGACCAGGCTTCCAGTTTCTTGAGGAATTTCTCGTAAATTTCTGTCTCAATTGCCTTTGCGTATGGTGTTAAAATGCAGGAATAATCGATGGATTTTTTAAGATCGGTGTTGTAGAGATATTCTGCCGTGTCCCAAAAAACCTGACTGTTATTAGACAGTAGACTTGCCAAATCAGTATCTGAGTTTTCATCGCCGGCAGGCGATAACTCAGTTACCGGCTCGTTTTCCATTACTTTATTGCTATTAGAAATTTTCTTTCTGACCTTTTCTTTGCTTTTTCTAATCTCAATCGGCTTTTTAAGGGAATTATAAAATGGAGCGGATATTTTTTCTACTTTTTCATAATAACTCGTTATATCCTCTTCGGAAGGTGCCTGTATTTGTTCAAACTGCCTCCGGATCTCTTTTATCTCAAGAGAAATGTTTCCGGCTACCTCTTTTAAGTAGTTTATAAATATTGCAGATTCCTTATCACTGAATTTCAGATTTTCAATATGCTGCCTGCAAATTGCTGCTTCATGATATAAGTGGCATTTTTCTGATATCCTGGCAGACTCAGAAAACATTTGAGTCGCTTCTTCATAATTACCCAGCAGCATTTTAACTTTTGCCCAATTGAACAAAATGTCTTTGTGACCGGGATTTTCTTTGTTCAATCTTGAGTAAATATTATCTGCATCCAGGAACTTTCCTTCGCGTTTTAGCGCAATTGCATTTTGCATCTCACCTAATAACCCGAATGCGCTGCTGTTTAACTGATCGTCAAGCACCACAGCAATAACATTTTCTTCAGCACGGCTCTGAGTTGTTTTTACTTTATTTGAAGGAGCCTCCTTTTTAGGCATGCAGCACATTTTATATTTTTTGCCGCTTCCGCACGGGCATGGGGCATTTCTTGATATATCCATAATCATTATCTATTGTTTATGTTGCTAAACTATTTAAGAACAACAAAAGTAAGTAAATACTCTCAGATTCTCAATCAACTATAAACAATATTGCAGGTCCTATAGCTAATACTTTTGGTAATACTTTGCAGCACGGGAATATTATCAGAGCTGTTATATAATAAAAAAGCAGAAGTCCTTTTTATGAACTTCTGCTTTAATTAGCCGCGATTATCAATTGTTACTTCAAAAGCAGCATCTTGTGCATTTCTTTATACTCACCCGCCTGAATCCTGTATATGTAAACCCCACTTGGAAGATGCGGCGCGTTGAAATTAACTTTGTGACTGCCTGCAGCCATCCGCTCATTTGCAAGCGTAGCTACTTCTTTACCCATTATATCATATACTTTGAGTGTCACATGATCAGCACTCTTTAATGAAAACTCTATCTTCGTCGAAGGATTGAATGGATTCGGGTAGTTCTGCTTTAGCGAGTATCCGGCCGGCTTCAACTCATCTTCAGCCTCAACACCGCTTAATTTAATTTTACCATCTCCCCTGTAAACGGATAAACCAGTAGAAGTTGCAATCCATTTATTACCCAGTGAATCTATTACCAGCCAATTAACATAATTGCCTGCAATTGGTGAATTTAATGTGTTATAAACCTTCCAGCTATGACCGTCATATTCCACAAGTCCGTTCTCCGTTGCAATCCATTTATTACCCAGCGAATCTATAGCAACTGACATAATATAATTACCCGGCAGACCGGAATTTGAGGTTTTATAATTTGTGAAGTTCTGACCATCAAATTTTGACATGCCATAGCCCCAGCTCCCAATCCATAAATCCCCATTTGGGGCCAAAGTCATTGATCTGGTATAATTACTCTGCAATTCTGAATTTGTGGTACTGTAAACGTCCCAGTGCTGGCCATCAAATTTGGCTATCCCACCAACTGTTGTTCCGATCCATTTATTTCCCAGCGAGTCTATTATGATGTTGATTACAGCATTAGCCGGCAATCCTGAATTTGAAGTATTATATATCGTCCAGGTTGTATCCTCAATTATTGCAATGCCTCCTACGGTACCTACCCATTTTTTCCCCTGCTTATCAAGTGTAATGCATAAAACTTTATTATGCGGCAATTTTGAATTGCTGGTATTAAATTTTGTCCATTTACTGCCGTCATACATCAAAAGACCATTGTCTTCTGTTCCAATCCATTTATTTCCCTTCCTGTCCGTTGCGATCGCCCAGATATAGCTGTTTGTCAAACCGGAATCAGAGGGGTAATAACTCGTCCAGTCCTTTCCATCAAACATTGCCATGCCACTTGCCGCGGTTCCGAACCATTTATTTCCCTGCGGATCAATTTCAATAAAAGAAATATTATTACTCGTCAATCCGGGAATAGAGATATCATAAGCGCTCCAGTTTTGCCCGTCATTTTTATTGAGTCCCCTATCGGTAGCAACCCATTTACTTCCCTTTGAATCAACTGTTATACTTCTTATATAATTATTTTTTAAGGGTGAATTATAAGCATCATATGTAGTCCAGTTTTGTCCGTCATATTTTACCAGGCCGCCGCCGTATGTCCCGATCCATTCATTATTCTCATGATCTGCAGCAATTGAAAGGATACTGTTATAGGGTAAGCTGGAATTTGTAGAATTATACTTAGTCCACAACTGCCCATCGAATTTTACCAGTCCCCCGTTGGTTGCAATCCATTTATTTCCCAGCCGGTCAATAGTAATTACTTTAACATAATTATTCGGCAATTCCGAATTCGTTGTTTTATAGACTGTCCAGGTCTGACCATTATATTCCGCCAGGCCGCTGCCCCATGTTCCTGCCCATATATGACCAGTTGAATCAATTGCCAAAGAAGCGACGTTATTACCTGGCAGGCCTGAATTTGCAGTGGTAAACTTTGTCCAGGTCCTTCCGTCAAACTTTACAAGTCCGGAGCCTGAAGTTCCAATCCATTTATTCCCAAGTGAGTCAATGGCAATAGCTCCAATTCCAGTGTAAGGTAATCCCGAATCGGATGGTGGATAATAGGTCCAGGTCTGTCCGTCATACTTTGCAAGACTTCCATTACCGAGAGCTACCCACTTGTTATGCTTTGAATCAACTGCAATGCAGCGGACACTTTTGATGGTCAATTCTGAATTTAGCCTCTCTCTTTTTCCTGTAAGGCTATTCATTTTCAAAAGGCCGTTCGCTTCTGTTGAAATCCAGATAGTATCGCCTTCGCTTAAAATTACGTTAACCGATGGCACGGTTGTAGTCGGGGCCAGATATTTAACCCACAGGCTGTCCTGAGAGAAAAGAATTGAAGGAAGAAAAATAAAAAGCAAAAAACATTGAGATATTTTCATAAATTATCCGGGAGCTGTTAGTGTTGCACGTTTTTATTTCCGCTAAACTGATTTCATCAGACAAGCAGGTCCTTAATTTTGAGCTACAACATACAGATATTCGTCTCTTTTGTCAATAATTAATCTGACCTGATTATAACACTCCCGCAGGCTGGAAGGAGGGTTGCAGCATAATACAAATAGTTGATTTATTGATGCTAATTACCGGGCGGAGCGAAGTAATGATGCACTGCTATTTGATTATCCTGACTATTCTGTAGCCCATATCGTCACTATCTCCCGATTTTAAGCCGATAGAAGAAGCCGGAGAACTAAATGCACCTCCGCAGTATTCGGCATTCAGCGATGTACCCCAGGGAGCGACTATTAACTTTCCATAACATAGTTCCGTAAGATTTCCGTTCATGTCATAAATTCCAAGCTCATTTGGTTTCTTCTGTCCAACGGGATGCGGTAGACCACCTGAATTCCCCTCATACCAGGCAACCTCATTAATATTATTGCTTCCGGCATAAATGTAGCCTTTTGAATATTTGCCTCCTTTGGCTGCATACATCCATTCTTTTAATGTGGGAAACCTGTAGCCGTTTGCATTAAGATTAACCGAGGTAGTGTATTCCGTAATGGTATAGCATGGGGTTAATCCTTCGGCAACGCTTTTTTTATTAAGGTAAGTTTGAATCGGGTAGCCCCCGTTTTCCCAATCACCCTCCCATGGTAAATTTTTCCTTTCCACAGCAGCATAGTTCGGCGAGCCTTCAAAATAATCGCCGTATGTAAGTTCGTATTTCGATATATAGAAGTTATAGCCCAGGCTATCCCTGGCATCGACAAAGATAAACCCTGCGATACTGCTTATTCTGATATCAGATATTCTATTAGTCTTAACCGTAATTGGAATATTCTGCTTTATAAATTCCTGATCTGTGGTTTTCACAATTGAGGCGTTGTATGTACCCGGAGAAATATTTCTAATTTCGAAATAGCCATTAGCATCGGTCTTTGCAGTCAGGCTGCCCGGTTGTACTGTAATTACTGCATCAGAAACAGGCAGGCTGCTCAAATCAACTATTCTGCCTATTACGGAATCCAGAGCGAAATCGCTTTCCTCAGGTTTAGTTATACAACCATACACAAAAAATGTAATTATCAGAGCAAAGTATTTATAATTTTTTAACTTGACCATTTCAGATTCCTTAAAATATTAAAAGCCGAACTTAACGCTGCAGGATGCGGAATAATCCTGCTGCTTCCTGCCAGGCAGAGGGCCGGAAGAAAGGCTTACATCATAGTTATTACCCAAGACAGCTTCTTTATATGATGAAGAAGTTAAAAGTGCATCGGCAATATTT
>JBLMZM010000166.1:0-2742 GCA_050258815.1 Ignavibacteriales bacterium | reverse complement strand
AAAATTTACAGGAAATATAATGCTAACAATAAATTGTATGAGAACAGTACCTTATTATGCGGTAATTGCCCTTATGTACCTTTCCTCGATCCTGAGTGCACAGGAGCCGAAGGGCACAATTAAGGGACACGTAATCTGCCTCCAAACACGGGAGGCTCTTATGGGCACTACGGTGCTAATTCACAATACCAGACTCGGTGCCACTACAGATGCCGAAGGATACTATACGATTCCCAATGTCCCTGCCGGAAGTTATATCCTCGAATTCCGGTCAGTAGGGTATAATAATCTCATGAGGACAGATGTACAGGTAAGGCCAGGAAGGATTACTACAACTGATGCTGAACTGAAGGAAACAACAATACAGACTGAGGATGTGGTAATTTCTGCGGGCTATTTCCAGCCGCCTGATGTAAGTAATCTGGGTGCTTTAAGCTTTAATAATGAAGAAATAAAGAGATCACCCGGATCAATGGGGGATGTCAGCCGGATTTTAATGGCAATGCCGTCAACTGCAAAGGTCTCTGATGATAATAACGACCTTGTGGTAAGGGGCGGAAGCCCCAGCGAAAATGGGTTTTACGTGGACGGCATCCCTGTCCCGAATATCAACCACTTTCCCAATATAGGTTCAACCGGGGGGCCCATTGGCATCCTGAATGTAGAGTTTATTGATAATTTTAACTTTCTTACTAGCGGCTTTTCCTCACAGTATGGTGACAAACTTTCTTCAGTTGTGGATATACGTTTCAGGGAAGGCAACAAGGATGAAATTGATCTGCAGGCGGATCTGAACTGGGCTGGCTTTGGAGGTGCGCTGGAAGGCCCCCTGCCCGCAGGAAAGGGTGCGTGGTTAGTTTCGTTCAAACGCAGCTACCTGGATTTCTTCAGTAAGGCAGCCGGCTGGGATATGGTGATCAGATACGGGGATGCTCAGGCCAAGGTCACCTATGACCTGAATAAAAACCACAAGTTATCCCTTCTTAATATTTTTGCTGATGACCATGAGAAGTTTGATAGGAAAGATGCAATTGAACAGGGCGGCAACAGTTATGGCTTAATTGATAATTATCAGAATACAACCGGGTTATCATGGAAGGCGCTATGGAACTCAACAATGTATTCCGTTACCAGCGCATCTTTTTCCATGCAAAGCTTCAAAAATGATTTTAACAAAGTCAGTACTAATGAGAAATATTATGTCTCTGACAATTTTGAAGGGTTCTTTAACCTTAAAAATATTAATTATCTTGAGTTGAATAAATTTCACAGAATTGAATTTGGTCTGGAAGTAAATGCAGAAATGGGTGAGTATGATTATGCAAAATATGCAGATACCAACAGACTTGGCCAGCCTGAACCGGCTTTTATTGTCAACAGGAACCTGGACCCTCAAAGATATGGTGCTTTTTTTACCTACACTGCGGGCCCTTTTTATGACTTTATGGTTTCAGTTGGAGGCAGGGCCGATTATTATTCTTTTAATGAAAACGTGCTCTTTTCACCAAGAGTATCGCTTTCATATGAAGTGAACCCAGTACTGAAGCTGAATGCCAGCTCGGGGATTTTTTATCAAAGGCTGCCATTGGTGATTTTATCACAAAAGCTGGACTTTAAGAAACTGAAGAATATTACGGCATACCACCTGGGGGCAGGCCTTGAATACCTCCTTTCCGCAGATACAAAGCTGACAGTTGAGGTGTATGACAAGGAGTATGATAATCTGCCGCTTTCAAAAGAGGATCCTTCATTCATTGTAATGGACGGGGGGCTTTCTGGCAGTTCATTCGGCAATTATAATGAGCTCTCCAGCACCGGCAAGGGATATACCAGAGGCACGGAGATACTGGTTCAGAAGAAACTCTCCGATGATATTTATGGCATCATCAGCGGCTCTTACTTCAGAAGCAGGTATCGTGACTATGACGGAATATGGCGCAACAGGGCATACGATAATAAATTCATATTCAGTTTTATTGCGGGATATAAACCATCCAGGGAGTGGGAGTTCAGTATGAGGTGGACGTATGCCGGTGGCTGTCCTTATACCCCGTTCGATATAGTTAAGTCGCAGCAGCTGAGGACCGGAGTAATAGATCCCGCAAAGATAAACTCAGCGAGGTACCCTGATTATCACTCACTTAACCTCAGGATAGATAAGAAGTTCTTCTTCAGCTCACAGAGTCTGGATATTTATCTTTCGGTATGGAATACCTATAACAGGAAAAATGTTGCGGATTATTACTGGAATGCAGACAAAAATTCAATAGAAACCATATATCAGTGGAGCATCATGCCGATATTTGGAATAGAATATGAACTATAGGTCCAGCGTGATTCTCTATTATGCTTTTGCCTTTTTCACAATGGGTGTTTACTTTTGGTTATCCAGGATAAAGAGTTAATGAAATGAGATTATTAAGAAATAATTTACGGAAAATTGAAATACTGATAGGGCTGTCACTTGTAACGACCCTGATTTACCATAACTGGCTTCCCGGGCATAAGGTTGAGTTCAGCGGTTCATACTTGCTGCATTTTATTGCGGACAGTATATTTAACTGCTTTTTGCTTCTGATTACCTGGGAAGCAAACCTCCGGGTTAATTCATGGCTTGACAGGTATTATAAGTGGGAAACGAGTCCGGTTAAAAGGCTCGCTCTGCAGATAGGATTGAATACAGTTCATTCTTTTCTGTTAATGTTCATAATTATAGCGGGTTATAGTCTGATACTTTCATTC
>JBLMZM010000165.1:0-25078 GCA_050258815.1 Ignavibacteriales bacterium | reverse complement strand
TATCACCAGCGATATTGGTTATGACGTTGCCACCAGGATCATTGAGAATACGAGAGTAAGATTAAAAGCCGAAAAGGACAGAAGTAAATTAAATGTTATTGACGCAATAAAGGAAGAGCTTACTTTATTACTTAATTCGTACGATACGAATTCAGAGTTCAACCGGCTGAACAACTATAAACCTTATGTAATACTGGTTATCGGAGTAAATGGTGCTGGTAAAACGACTACAATAGGAAAACTGGCACATAACTACAGACAGGCCGGATTGAATGTAATAATCGGCTCTGCTGATACTTTCAGGGCTGCAGCAAATGAGCAACTGGAGATTTGGGCCCAACGGGCGGGAGTGGAGATAATCCAGAGCTCGACAGGTTCTGACCCTTCTGCTGTTGCCTTTGATACCATGAATGCTGCCCGTAAGAAGAATGCAGATGTAGTGCTGATCGATACCGCGGGACGCCTCCACACAAAGCAGAACCTTATGGAAGAACTCAAGAAGATAAAGAAGGTAATGAGCAAAGTCGTTGATTATGCTCCCAATGAAACCTTCCTGGTTTTGGATGGCAATACAGGACAAAACGCTCTGATACAGGCAGAGAAATTCCGTGAAGTGACTGAGATTACAGGATTGATTATAACCAAGCTGGATGGCACAGCAAAAGGCGGAGTTGTTTTCCAGATCTGCTCACAGCAAAAGGTACCGGTTAAATATATCGGAGTCGGGGAGGGGATAGATGACCTGCAGACATTCGATGCTAAAAGTTTTGTATCTGCTCTCTTCACAACCGATTAATAACAGATAATAAGTATTATTTGAAAGAAAAAGTATTATTTATAGTAAATCCCTCCGCTGGAAAAGGAACAGGCAGGAAAATCCTGCCTGAAATAAAAACCTTACTTACCCCATACGCAAGTATTTCCGAAGTTGTGCTTACCGAAGGTAAAAATCATGCTACCGAACTAGTAAGAAACTATAAGGATAATTATCCACGCATATGTGGAATAGGCGGAGACGGTACACTAAACGAGATTGTCAACGGGTTTTGTGACGGGGATAAGAATATCCTGGGTATAATTCCTGTGGGCTCAGGAAACGACCTGGCCAGAACTGCCGGTATAAGGAAGGAATTAAGCACCGCGTTTGATATTATGTTGAACAGCAAAAACATACGCAGCGTGGATGTAGGGGTAATGGATTTCAAGGAATATGAGAGTGAATGTCGCATTATCCGGAGGTTTATAAACAGTGCAGGGATCGGATTTGACGCACTGGTTTCAGATCTCATAAGAAAGAATAAATTATTCAAGGGTTTACCCCTTTATATCTTTGCAGTTATCGAGGCCTTATTCAAGTACCGGGTAATGACAGTTACAGGTACTTTGGATGATAACCCTGTGAATGGAATAAAGCTGCTGATCGCAATAAGCAATGGAAAGACCTATGGCGGCGGGATAAAAGTAAATCCGGGGGCCAAAATGTCGGACGGGTACCTGGATGCATGTGTCATTGCAAATCTGTCGATACCGCAGATCATAAAGGATTTCCCGAAGTTTGTCAAAGGGCAGCATGGTTCAATCGATGGCATATCATTAATGAAGTTCAGGACAGCAGATATTCAACTGGATGCTCCTGTTTACATTCACGCAGACGGTGAAGTCATTTCATACAATACAACTCAGGTTAAGATCAGACTCGCGGAAAGCAAACTGAATCTGGTTTTCTCGCCGGAAAAAGCAGACTAAATTTATTATAGTGAAATAATGCGATCCCAAAAGGGAAGAGGCAATTTTGTAAATCTCAGATCCTTATTTGAAAACAATACCAAATACCAATTTCGAAGGGATATGCTAGTTTACATAATATACATTATCGGACAAATGATTATCCGGGGGGGACAGAGCTGGCTTTTTACGGCTTTCCGGGCTTTTTAGCGTGCCGCTGAATGCCTCTTAACCGGAGGCCTCCCTTTAAGTGCTTCGGGGTTTCCTGGTAAAGGAATTCACTGGTGCCTGTACACCGGTTGATTCGGACCTCGTAACCGATGCTATTGCTGCAGGATTATTTGTAATTAAAAAATCCTTCGCCGGTCTTTCTGCCAAGCTTGCCAGCCGCTACCATCTTCTTAAGCAACGGACATGGTCTGTATTTGCTGTCATTGAACCCGTTAAAGAGTACTTCCATAATTGACAGGCATACATCGAGACCTATAAAATCAGCCAGCGACAGAGGGCCCATTGGATGATTCATCCCCAGCTTCATAACCGTATCAATATCATCCCTGGAGGCTACGCCTTCCATTAATGCGAATATGGCCTCATTAATCATCGGCATCAATATCCTGTTGCTGATGAACCCGGGATAATCATATACCTCAACCGGCACTTTGTCCAGCTTTACCGTAAGGTCCCTGATTGTATTAAAGGTCCCGTCATTAGTGGAATAACCGCGGATTATTTCAACCAGTTTCATTACAGGGACAGGATTCATGAAATGCATTCCTATAAACCTATCGGCCCGGCCTGAAGCTGAAAGCTCGGTAATGGAAATTGAAGAAGTATTCGAGGCAAAAATACATTCCGGTTTAACTACCGGTTCCAGTTTGTTAAAAACAGACAACTTAGCCTCTTTGTTCTCATAAATAGCTTCGATTACAAGGTCTGAATCAGCCGGTGTATTTGAAATATCTACAATGGTATTTATGTGTTTTAACGCGGAATCTTTCTCTTCAAGCGTGATTATTTGTTTGGATACCTGGCGCTCCAGGTTTTTAGATATCGTGGTGATGGCGTTTTTTAAGAGTTCTTCTTTTACTTCGATTAATGAGACATCATAACCTTTTAAGGCGAAAACATGAGCAATTCCATTACCCATTGTCCCGGCTCCAATTACAGATACTTTCCGGATATCCATAATAATGCATCTCCTGAATAGTTATTGAGTTAATGTTATTCTATAATATGCAAAAACAAGTACAGCAATGCACTAAGGCTGGCCCATATTTTATCAAAAATGTTGGGAAAGTTAAGCCGGATTTTCCGGAGCAGGATTCTCCTGATTCTGATGTGCGTCCCGTTCAAAAGAAAGACAGCATTTTAGTTTACCGCAGGGACCGCTTAGTTTTGAGAAATTTGATGCAAGGTTTTGTTCTGAGGCCAGTTGTGTGGTTATTTTCTTGAAGTTATTAAGAAATGAGGAACAACAAAATTCCCTGCCGCATGTTCCCATTCCTCCGATCCGCTTGGCTTCATCCCTGACTCCGATCTGCCTTAGCTCAATCCTGGTCCTGAAATTCGCTGCCAGGTCCTTTGCCAACTCGCGGAAATCCACCCGGCCATCTGCAGTATAAAAGAAAAAGAGTTTATTCCTGTCGAACTGATAATGAATATCAATCAGTTTCATGTTCAGATTATATTTATGGACTTTCACCTTAAATATCTCACGAGCCTTCTCTTCTTCTGACCTGTTTTTATCAAATATGGTATGGTCTGCCTGTTCGGCTTTTCTCAAAAGGTGCGGAAGGAGCTCACCATAAAAGCCGGCTTTCTGCCTTTTGATTTTAACTAACTCACCGACTTCTGTAACTGTGGCAACTTCTGTAGTATCCTCAAAAGATACTATGATCAGGTCTTCAGGCAGAATTTCTTCAGTATAACCTTCGGGTATCAGGCAGTAAAAGGATCCAAGTAATCCTTTGCAGTAGGCTTCAATTATTTTCCTATCGTCCAGTGGTGCAAGGGTTGAAAGTTCGGCTCCGCAGACCATGCAACCGCTGATATTATGCTGGCAGCAGAGATTCTGTACCAGAATATTGTTATACAGCATATGATTATTACAGGCAGAATCATTATGTAAATGATTCTCTTCCTGATTCTCTTTATTTGGTCCCATGCTATGCACTTTTCAAACCTATATATCTTATTGAAGCCAGTTCAAATATAATATTAAGTGCTATAACATTCAAGTTAAGATTATTTTCCATGGCTGAGGATAATCTGCTGAGCCGGAACATAATTTCATGTACATTTACAGTGTTAAACCTTGCATTAAACTTGTCGAGTGTGTCACTATAATTACTGAATATATAGTTGTTGAGCCCGGTTTTATTCCTCTGTGAATCATCCAGCCAGGTTAAGATAATCTGGATGAGCAGATTCAGAGATTCATTTGAATTCCCAGCGGTAAACTGAGATATTTCCTTATGGGCAGTGTGAAATTTCAGAGCCATAGCATTTCGTAAAATACTTATTGCCTTTTCAATGAGAGAGTCAAAATCGTGCTGAATGAAATCCAGCGCCCTTGTAACTGAACCATTAGAAAAATGGGATACTTTGTCCGCTGTCGTCTGATCAATTCCGAAGTGTTTCACTAGAATGCCGGCAATCTGAGAATCCGACAGGGGTTCAAAGCCGACATTCCAGCACCTGGAAATTATTGTTGGTAACAGGTCACTTTTATTGGAAGTGCATAAAATGAATATAATCCCCTGGGGTGGTTCCTCAAGGCTCTTCAACAGAGCATTCTGCGCCTCATCATTCATCAAATGAGCTTCCGAAATTAAAACAGCTCTGTACTTTACCTCGTCATAATTCAGGGAAAGGAATTTCTTGACATCCCTGATACTATTAATCTTAATGTTGTTTGCACCGGGTAAATTTATTTTATAATAAGGGTTTACGGACTTTTTCTCCAGCTCTTCCTTGAGCTGTACAAGCGTCTCGTTACTTAATTTCTCGGTAGGTGAATTCTCACTGGATTCATTTTTACCCCTGGGCAACGGAATTACAAATTTTACGTAAGGCTCAGAAAGGTTTCTTATTCTTGTAGAAATTGGAGAATCTGACTTCCCTGCCTGCCTGCTGGAATTCAATAACTCAATGAATTTAACAGCCGTATAATGTTTCCCCACGCCTTCTGGTCCGGTAAATAAGAAAGCATGCGGAATCTTGGAAGAAGAGTAAATCTTTTCCAGTGATTCTTTCGCATTATTCTGACCCGCGATCTCTTTTAGCATATTATCCATAAATATAAAAAAGGCGCCTTTAGCGCCTGAAAATCATTACATTATATCGTCGTCGTCATTATAGAAAAAATCCTCCTCACTTGGGTAATCCGGCCAGATATCTTCGATAGATTCATATGGCTCTTCAGAATCTTCTAATTCCTGAAGGTTTTCAATTACCTCTAATGGTGCGCCGATTCTTTCGGCATAATCTATTAATTCCTCTTTTGTAGCTGGCCAAGGTGCATCATCCAAATAAGACGCTAGTTCTACAGTCCAAATCATGTTTTATACTCCGGAAAATTTGTTATTTTCTCCAATTTAATTAAATAAATTTAAATCATCAAAGATAAAGTCCGTTGGATTTAAGGCAATTCCGTTATGGTGTACTTCATAGTGCAGATGAGGGCCAGTAGAAAGTCCCGAGTTACCGGTCCTCGCTAAGAATGTCCCCCTGTTTACCTTTTGTCCCACCTTCACGTCAGCCTCTGATAAATGTCCCAGGACAGTCCTATAGCCAAATCCATGTTCGATCTCAATACACAACCCAAAACCACCCTTATTCCCAACGAATTCAATGGTACCGCCCCCAGGTGCATATACAGGAGTTCCAATACCTGTAATTATATCGATACCTTCGTGCATTCTGGTGATTCCCAGAATCGGATGGACGCGCATTCCAAAACCATGTTCAGCAACTGTTCCTGATGCTGGCTTTATGGCAGGAATGGCTGCGAAAAGCTGTTGATTGCTTTTAAGAGTAGTGGAAATTTCCATATAATTCGACTTCTCAAAAGCAATTTTATTCTGAACATTATCTATAAATTCCGAAAGCTCATCCAAATCAATTTTTGAATTCCTCTTTGAAAAATTCAATATATTATCAAAAGTCCCGCCGCCAGTACCAAGGGATTTTTCCTCCGCAGAAACAGGCGGTAAATTTGCAGCTACTCTTAGCTCATTATTGATTGAGGACAAGCTGTCGATACTACTGTTCAGTTTTTTATATAAAGAAACTACTTCAGTTAATTTATCAGAAAGTTCTTTATTTTCAGCCTTTAACGAGGATAATTGAGAATCAGAATTGATAAATGAAGTAATTAAAAAATATCCCCCAAACAGCATAGTTGAAACTATGAGAACAAGAATAACAACTAAAGACAAAAATTTCCTGGAGAAATTTTTAATCTCAATGAACTTCAGCTTAGTCTTTGAAAAATAGTAAAAATTGTTCATAGATGACTGCGAAGTTATTAAAATAACTCGTATATGTCAAGTAAAAATTGTTCTTTATGACATTGCAGTCCTGGTAAGTAACACATTATTCAAAATCGTGTTCAAAGTAGTCAACAAAGCGCTTGTCCTCAACGTTCAGTCTGTTCAGGCGGTCTTCAAGCCTTTTTTGTAATACTTTGGCAGAATCATAACCATAATGTTTCAGCAGGTAATTTAAGCTTATTACTTCTGAAATTACGGTGATGTTCTTTCCTGGTAAAATGGGCAGCTTAATGTAGGGGATTTCAATATCAAGTAAACTAAACGCTTCTTCATCCAGACCTGTGCGGGTATAATGGGACTTTTCATCCCATAATTCAAGTTCAACAATGATTTCCAGCCGTTTTTGAAATCTGATTGCCCTGACTCCGAACATGCTTTTAACATCAATTATACCGATACCCCTGACCTCCATGAAGTGTTTTACTAGTTCAGTACCAGAGCCCATGAGTATGTTCTCCCCTTTCTTGGTGACAATAATCACATCATCGGCAACGAGGCGGTGGCCTCTTTCGACGAGATCCAGTGCAACTTCGCTTTTTCCAATTCCGGATTTCCCGACGAACAGTATTCCGACGCCGTAAACATCCACGAATGATCCGTGAATTGAGATACGGGGTGCAAACTGATCGTCCAGAAAATCGCTGACCAGGTAAACCAGTTTTGTGGTTGAAAATGTGGAGCCAAACATGGCAATGTGGTATTCATTAGCAAGGTCAATCATTTCCGGGAACGGTTTATTGCCGTCTGTCAGTACAATGCACGGAATATTAAACTGGAATATTCTTTTTAGTGCAGAAATCCGGGAAGTGACATCGAGCTGATTCAGATATTTTATCTCTGTATTTCCAAATATCTGGATCCTTGTATAGGAAAACAGTTCAACAAACCCGGCCAGTGCCAGGCCGGGTCTGTGAAGGTTTTGGTCGTAAATATTCCTGTCGAAACCGGATGTATCAGTAAATAAAGTTAACCTGAACCTGTCCTTTACGTTCTGATAAAAAAAATCTACAGTTATGCTTTCTTTTTTTATGATATTATTTTCATCCAGTTTCATTATTTATTCTTCTTCCTCTTCTTCTTCATTTAAATTTAATGGTTCAACAACCTGGGATTCGGTTCTCTTCCCGTCAATTTTCTTGGATTTTATTTTAGTAAGCTGTTTTTCAATTTTTTCAACAGCCGCTGAAATAGACTTTTTAAAATCATCTGAGGTCTCTTTTGCTGTACAGATCTTCCCGGGAATGGGAAGAATTATTTCCGCTATCTTAGTGCTATCCTTTAGATTTTCATAGCTTAATATGACTTCTACATCAATGATATCGTCGCTAAGTTTCTCCAGGGACCCTACTTCACCGTAGATGTACTCCTTAAGAGAATCTTTTGCTTTGAATTTCCTTGAAGTGATTTGGATGTTCATATAACGCTCCTTTCTTATGATTTAGGATGAGCTTGTTTATATATAGCTTTCAACCGCTCAACGCTGACATGAGTATATATCTGAGTGGTCGAAAGACTCTCATGCCCCAAAATCTCTTTTACTGCCAGCAGATCAGCTCCATGATCAAGCATATGAGTGGCAGCTGTATGCCTGAGAATGTGAGGGCTATTTTTCTTTAAGATCTTTTCTTTTGAAAGATATCTGTTAATTATCCTGTAAACATAACGCGGGTAAATCCTTTTGTTTTTAGGAGTTAGGAATATTGGATCATTATACTTTAATACGGCTTTTGAATCAAGATACTTCCTTAAGACTCCCAGCGTCTCTTTCCCGATGGGTACAACCCTGGTCTTCGATCCTTTACCCGTTATCCTTACCGAACCCCTGTCAAAATCAATGTCCCCCATATTCAGACTGCAAAGTTCGGAGACACGGATTGCGGTGCAATATAAAACTTCAAATAATGCATTATACATCAGCTTATTTTCTCTAAGAAGATCCTCTGAGATTTTATCAAGCGATGATTCCGGAGCAACTTCAGGTAATTTTCTCTTTACACGGGGGTTAGGAATGCTGCTTAAAGGGCTGATTTCTATCAGATCATTTTTCACCGCATAGTTAAAAAGACTTCTTAGAGCGGAAAGTTTTCTTGAAATGGTACTGGTCTGATACTTAAGGCTGTTAAGATTCATCTGAATAATGTATGCTCTTACGATCTTTTCAGTGACGGCAGTAATATCCGACACCGATTTTGCATCGCAGAATAACTGGAAATCCAGAAGATCCCTTTGATAAGATTTATGGGTATTTCCGGAAAACCTGCCTATTTTAAGCAGGTTTTCCAGAAAATCATTTATGATCAGCTTTAATTCCATATTAAGTAAGAATAAAGACAGAAATATTAATCTTCGTTTTCTTTTAATTCTTCAACGACTTCTTCAGCGCATACAGGGCATTTCAAATACTCGCCTTTCTTTACACTATATCGTTTTTCCATATAACCTGAATCGCCATTGGGACATGATACGGGGATCGGCTTGTACCAGGCCACAAAATCGCAATCGGGGTACCTGCTGCAACCATAAAAGATCTTCCCTTTTCTGGATTGCCTTTCAATTACGTCACCATCGTTGCATTTTGGGCATTTCACGCCGGTAGTCATCGGTTTTATATAATCACAGTCAGGGTACCTTTCACAACCGATAAACCGTCCAAATTTTCCGTTTCTGTATACGGTTCTTGCCCCGCATTTTTCACACGTGTCACCTGTGTACTCGGGTTCCTGTGGTTTATCCTGTTTCAAATCCTTTAATGATTTGATAGTTTTGCATTCGGGATAATTACTGCAGGCAAAGAATTTGCCGAATCTGCCTATTTTTATTACCATCTCACTGCCGCACTGGTCGCAGTAGATCTTTTCAACATTATCTTCCACGTGTTTGAGCGCATCAGAGAAAGGTGTATAAAAATCATTAAGTACATTAATATATTCAATTTCACCCTGGGCAATAAGGTCGAGTTCATCTTCCATTTTTGCAGTGAAATTAACGTTCAGAATTTCCGGAAAACTTTTAACCAGTATATCATTTACCTTGAAGCCAAGTTCCGTAGGCCGTAACCTCTTCTCCTCGGTATAGACGTATTTCCTGTCCTGGATCGTTCCCACGATCATTGCATAGGTAGAAGGTCTTCCTATGCCTCTGCTCTCGAGTTCCTTGATAAGTGAGCTTTCACTGAACCGTGGGGGCGGTTTTGTTGAGTGCTGAGTCTTGTGCAAATCATCAAGTTTTACTTTCTGTCCGGCTTCAAGCCCAAGCGGAATAGTTTCATTTTCTCCTTCATCCTTTACAGTGGTATCTTCTGATTGTTCCTCATATACCTGCAGGAAGCCGTCAAATTTAATGGAAGTTCCCGAAGCTTTGAACAAAAATTCATCGGCTCTGACTTCAACAGTAGTAGTTTCAACAATTGCCGGGTTCATCTGTGAAGCCACAAATCGTTTCCATATCAATTCATAAAGCTTAAATTGCTTAGCATCCAGAAAAGACTTTACAAACTCGGGTGTATACTGCAGAGACGTTGGGCGGATGGCTTCATGTGCGTCCTGTACGTTTGCTCCATTTTTCTTTTCATAACTCCGGGGAGTTTCCGGGACATATTTATCACCATATGCAGATTTGATATAATCCCTTGCATCAGAAACGATTTCAGGACTAAGCCGCGTTGAATCTGTCCTCATATATGTTATCAAACCGACAGTACCTTCTTTTCCCAGATCAATACCTTCATAAAGATTCTGGGCAATTGCCATTGTCAGGCTTGGTTTAAATCTCAGGTTCTTGGAGGCTTCCGACTGCATCGAACTGGTAATAAACGGCGGCTGGGGGTTTCTCCTGCCTTCCTTTTTATTGACATCTGAGATAGCGAAGTTATTTTTCTGCAGAATTCTTTCCAGTATTTCCTGGGCGGAATTTTCATTATTAAGGGCGAAATTACTGACGAGAAAATTTTCCCAATCCTTGTCAGTCATCTCCGGTTTGGGTTGAATTTTGAGGGATTTTCCGTCTGCTTCAAACAGTTTTGCCTTAAAGGTTTCATTTTTCTCTGTACGGAATGTAGCCCAAATTGACCAGTATTCAGTAGGGATAAAACTTTCAATTTCCTTCTCCCTTTCACAGATCAGTCTTAGTGCTACAGACTGGACTCTTCCGGCAGACAGGTTAAAACTGGCGGCATCTATTACGGTCTTCCACAAGATCGGACTTATTTTATATCCGATTATCCTGTCCATTACCCTTCTGGCCCTCTGGGAGGAAACCAGATTAGAATCAATCATCAGGGGGGCTTTGATAGCTTTGAGCACCGCATTTTTTGTGATTTCGTTGAACAGAACACGGTAAACATTTCCCTCGGTGATCCCTGAAATTACGTCTGCTATATCCTGAGCAATAGCTTCTCCTTCGCGGTCAGGGTCAGTTGCGATAAAAATATTCTTACTCTTCGAGGCTAAGTTCTTAATTTTCTTAATTACGTCCCCTTTACCTCTGATATTTACAAGCTGTGGTTTGAAATTATCTTCAATATCTACGCCCAGTTTTGTCTTGGGCAGATTTCTGATGTGCCCAACCGTAGCCTCTACAAGATAATTTTTACCGAGATACTTATTTATAGTCTTCGCCTTGGATGGCGATTCCACTAGAACAAGATTTTTTTCCATCTATAAAATTTCCTTTAGTTAATAGTATCCGAAGAATATAAAAGAACTCTGCTTCCAGGAGGGATACTTTCGTTTAAATCAACTAAAGAAAATAAAATTAACCAGTTAATTTCTTCTTTTGAAATTTTATCACCCGGGAATAAGGTTATTTGTTCCAAAATATTGTCAAGGTCAGAAAGCTTTAATAAACCAACATTTATTAAATGAGTGATATAATCGTAATTTTCTACTCCCAAGACTTCTTTTTCTTCTTCAGTTAGGAACCTAAAACTCTTAATTTCTTTGTTTTTTATGGATTTTTTAAAGTAATTATTTGTCAATTTTTTATCATATATCCAACTGAAAGCCGTGCTAACAGTCTGTTTATCGAAATTTTTGTCGCTGCTTAATTTTTTATTTACCTCTTCGAGAGAGTAATTCTTACTAAGAGCGTCAAGAATTTGTGCTATTACTTCAACTATTTTGGCTGTCATAAATCAATTTATCGCTATTTATCAGGTATTCAAATTTATTAGTTAAATAATTTTCAGCTTTCTTCATTTTAATTCTGTCAGCACTATCAATATCATCGTATCCAGTAAGATGTAAAAAACCATGAATTACAAGTCTTAATAATTCATTATCCAGCGAGCAGTTAAACCTGACCGCATTTTCCGCAGCAACCTGAACAGATATAAAGATTTCACCATCCAGATCCTTCTTATTACCGGAATAATTGAAGGTAATAATATCAGTCGGATAGTCGTGACCTAAAAATTCTTTATTAATTCCCCAGATTGTCTTTGATGTTATAAAATTAACGGGAAGCGACAGCAGGGACAATTCCAGCTCATTCAGTAATAAACCCGTCAGTCTGTGAATAAGCCGCTTGTTTACCCTGATTCTTCCCTCATTAATTACTACAAGATTTTTAATCAATATATCTTATTTTAAAATGTTTAGCAAATATAAATTCCATAATTATTTAGGGATGTAAAGATAACAAAAAATCACAAAAACTTAAAAAAACGGTAAAAATAAGCCATTATTTCTTATAGTCACGATCATATGTGATCCATACGGTGTAATAATTTAAGAACGCTTATCAGTTTTGGAGCGGCATCCGCCACCGGCAAAATTATGCCTCAATTCTGCTTAAATTAGCGTATTCCTTATATCTTACTGCCGATCTTTCCAACTCCTCAATTTCCTGTAAGGACAAATCCCTAACTATTTTACCAGGCACACCTGCAACAAGTTTCCCGGAAGGTACAATAAATCCCGGAGTTACTACTGCTCCTGCAGCAATAACAGAGCCTTTTTGTATTACCGCCCCATCGAGAACCACGGCTCCAATTCCAATCAGGCAAAGGTCCCCGATTGTACATCCGTGGAGTTTTACCGCGTGCCCAATGGTAATTTTATCGCCCAATATCAAAGGATGCTTGGCCGTAACATGTAGCACAGAAAGGTCCTGGATATTAGTCATTTTGCCAATAGTAATACGGTTCACGTCGCCCCGGATCACGGAATTAAACCAGACGCTTGAATCCTCTGCTATTTCCACATCACCGATTATTTTCACACCTGAGGCGAGAAAAACCGATTCGTGAATTTTGGGAACAATCCCCTTATAAGGAATTAAACTGATATTATCCATTTTAGATCAAAATTAATATAGGGATCAAATAAAAGTGCTTAAAATAGCGATAATAATGTTAACAAACTAATAATATCTGGGAGGAGTCCAGTTCGCTTTCTTCCATGATTTTAATTTCAAAGTAACATTACCTATAATTACTTTCATTTTTGCAATGGTAGGAACAGCATATTTATCATTTGTAAACCAGCCTTCAAAATTACCCGTCAAGCCGAAAATACTTACAAAATCCGTATGCCCGTCAAGTCTGACACTGGCAATATCATAATCAACCGCATCAATTGAGGATGGTTCAACTTTATCATAGAAATTAATTTTAGTATAAACAAACTCTTCAGTCACAAAACAGGGGACGTTAACCGTTTTCTTCTGTCCGGTATTCATCCTGGCATAATAAAAAAGAGAAAGTCCATCCTGATTATAAGTTTTCACCCGGGTTGTGGAATCGGTCCAAATTTCAAAAGGATTATATTTCCCCTTTTTCACATGGACCGTCATATGTTTATAATCGAAAAAATACTCTGTGAATTTAACATAGTCTTTTTCCTTTTCCGTGGCCCTGAAAAAGTCGGAATACAGGTTCTTGTTAAAGTAACTTTCATATATCTGATGAAGGTTTACAAAAGGGATCCCGGAATATGAATCGATATAAGCCCTCGTTTTATAGTAAACATTTCCTTCCTTATCCTTACGTTCAAGTACCTGGAGCCGCACTTCACCGAATTTTAGCAGTGAGTAACTTACAACATAAGTAATATCTTCCCCCACCTGCATTTCTTTCGGAATATTGGAGGTTTGTTGGCTTTTGGTCCACGGTGCATTTTCAGTACTGAATCCGCAAAAGTAGAAAAAGACTAAAAACAGCACAAGATTTTTCAGTAAATTCATTATTATTATAAGTTTGCAAGTTTTTCTGCTTCAGAAAACTCCTTTTGTGCCTTATTAAACTGGTTATCAATGCTAAGCAGTATCTGATACCAGCCGTCATTTTTCCATAAATCTCTTGCAATGTAAGCCTTTAGCTGTACTCTTATATAATCCTTGTCCTTTTCATACTCATCTTTTACAAACGGCACTTTTTTGTCAGCAGAGAATTTAATAAAATCGTTAAGATCCTTGTCGGTAAAGCGGAAATTATTTTTAAAACTCTTAAAATCCTTATAGTATTTATTCTTTATCTGTTCACCATTCCTGTCCATATATGAGAGAACATACAGGTAGAACAGATTAGCTCTTCTCAGAGCAACAGAATATGACTGAAGCTTCTCGGAATTTACTATATAATCCGGAGTAATGCCACCGCCGCCATAGACAATTCTGCCGCCTTTGGTCTTGTAAACAGGTTTTGATGAGTCTTTCTCTGCCATGTGTTCAATATTCAGACCGTCATTTTCCGTTTTGGAATGCATATTGGCAAAGTAGGCTTTTTTATCCTTATAGCTTCTCTGTATTAATCTGCCGGAAGGGGTATAGTATTTGGAAATAGTCAGCCTTAATGCCGAATTATCAGGCAGCATAAACTGCCGCTGTACGAGACCTTTACCGAAAGTAGTCTCCCCGACAATTAATCCCCTGTCCCAGTCCTGAATAGCCCCGGAAACAATTTCACTGGCTGACGCACTGCCTGAATTAACCAGCACTATCAGAGGCAGCTTCTCATATGGATATGGTTTTGAAGCGTGATACTCTTCGTTAAACTCACTTTTTCTTCCACGGGTATAGACAATCATCTTATCGCCGTCCACAAAAAGATCGGCAATCTGGAAGGCCTGGTTCAGATAGCCCCCGGGATTATTTCTAAGATCAAAAATTAAACGTTTCATTCCCTTCTTCTGCAGATCATCCAGCGCCTGCAGCATTTCCTGGGTTGACGTTTCTGAGAATCGTGACAGACTGATATATCCCGTTTCATCATCATACATAAAGTGGGAATCAACCGAATAAAGGGGTATTTTATCCCTTACGATTATATAATCATTAATACCTTTAACGCCGGGCCGTGATATGGAGATGGTTACTTTTGAACCAGCTTCGCCTCTAAGTTTGCTTCGTACCTGTTCAGTAGTAATTCCGATGCAGGATTTATTGTCAATTTTAACTATCCTGTCGCCAGCCATAATGCCCAGTGCTTCGCTTGGGCCACCGGTAATTGGTGATACTACCGTAAGAGTATCATTAACCACCTGAAATTCTATGCCAATACCTTCAAAATTTCCCCGGAATTGTTCCTCAACATTTTCCATCTGTTTGGCTGGTATATATACAGAATGAGGATCCAGCGAATCAAGCATGCCATTAATTGCAGATTCGATGAGTTTCTGTGTGTCCACCTTTTCAACATAATATTTATCAGTAAAAGTAAGCACATCATCGAACTTTCTCAGGCTCTCTCTCAGATTGTCACTGGAAATGACCTTCTGGATCTCGATGCCTAGAATTATTCCGATAGTCAGAACAATTACAGCAACAACAGGGGTTTTAAATTTATTTGGAATCATCCAATTTACTCCGGTCTATAGACTTAAATTTATAAGTAAATAAGCAGTAAGAAATTTCTGAATATTCGAATTTTGTAAACTGTTATGCTGATATTCGACCCTTCCAGAAATAAAATAATTTTTTATGGGTTCAAAAACACTGGAAAAAGTAATACTTCTGTAATATTCCATATCTCCATCAAGAAACGTTACCTTTTCAGGATCAGAATTCCTGTGTCCGTATTGTACGTCTCCCCCTACATTTCGTTTGAGTGTACCATCAGTGTTCAGTTCATTTGCCCCATGTCGTGAGAATCTGAATTCAAAAGATACATTAACTCTGTAATGCGGCCTGTAATTAATGTCAAACAAAAAGAGATCGCTATTGGGTTTTAACGGATCAGTCAGGCCGGTTCCAAAATTAGTATAATTATTATCCGTAATTCTGTGTGAATAAACATAAGGTTCGACCCTGGTGTACTGAAATCCCAGATCCACGGGATAATAGTTGTAAAGATTGCTTGAACGGGCATATAAAGTATAAGCCAGCTGATTGCCATACCAGCCGCTTCCAAGCTTGCCAAAATCAATGTCATCAATTAATACTGAACCGGAAACCTTTAGCCCTTTCAGCGAATTATTCGAAATGTCCAGGAAGAGGAGTGAATTATCCCTGTCCTGATTAGAATGCTCAGCACTCTTATAAAAGTTAAAAGGGTTCAGGTACGTCAGATCCAGGGACCGTCCAGCATAAATAATCATTTCACCCATCCCTATGCTCAGGTGTCTTGAAAAATTGAAGCCAAGACGGTGATAGCCCATATACTTTTCATCTACTTTTTTAATTTCTCCCTGCAGTGTATCAAACTGGCTGGTCGCAGCACCAAGGAGCTTTCCATGGAAATATGAAAAAGAGAATATTTTATAATTCATATCCAGCGACAAGTAGTCAAACTGGGGCGTATTATCGCTAAGGATAGTCTTAACCGGTCCATAACCAACAATCTTCTGATCCCGGCCGATTTTAAATCTTACTAAATCAAAATCAGCAGTAAGGTAACCCTCGGAATTATCAAAATAGTCTGTCGCGGTTACAAACGCCGGGTTTGCATTCAGCTTATAATTAAATTTTAATTCATTCACTGTCCGGGCAACAGTCTTGTTACCCCACAATTTCCCATTTGTTCCCTTAATATAATAACCAAATTTATTTAAAAAGGTTCCTCTTAAAATACCGCCCCAACGAAGAAATGAAGCTTTCTCATTATTACCCGCAGTTCTGTTATTCTCAAATATTGTTTCAAAATCAGCGAGCAGATTGACAAACAGTGTGGCCTTTGCGGAATCTGCCAGCAGGTAAATATACTTCTGATTCTGAGAAAGAAAACTGTATGTGCTGTCGCCGAATAATGAGGTGCTATTCTTTACTGATCCGGTAAGCTCATATTCAAATTCCTTGCTGAAATCAGCCAGCATCAATCTGTCGGTTTTATCAAGATTGCTAATGTTCTCAATTACGGTTTCAAGATATTTTGCAATTATTCTTCTTGAAAGCGGTCTTTCAAAATCATTAAATCCTGCGATTACATGCAGCTCGTTCATCCTTTCCAGGTAATCGTAAACCGGATGGTTATAAGGTACGTATTCGGCCTGTGCAAACATTTTCGTGGAGACAAAAATGAGAGCAAAAAACACCAATAATATTATCTTATTTGTTCCCATTCCTGCGCCAATGATTTATTCTTAAAAATAACATAATATGCGTTAATGAACCACATCTTGCAAACATTCAGGTATCCGTATTTACGGTATCTCCTGGGAGATTCGAAGATGCACAGGTCTTTTGCATACAGAATTTCGCCTGTTTTTCTTATTCGCTTAAAAAGGTCAAAATCTTCACCTGCTGCCAGAGTAATATTGTAACCCTTAAAATCCGCAAAAATATTCTTCCTGACAATCTGGCACTCGCCCCTGCCCATACCAACGCCCGTCACATTGAGCAGATAAAAATACAGGTTAAGCACTGAATGGAAAAATACATCACTAAATTTTTCTTCCTCAGGGAATACCTTAACGTTGCAGGTCATAGCAAGAAACCTGCTTTTCAGGAACCTGTGTTCTACGTAATCAAAAAATGCTATAATATCGCTGAATTTTATGTCAGCACCGAGAAAAATTAAAATATCACCCTCTGCGGCGGCGGCACCGGCATTCCTGCCTTCAGCAATATTCTGCCTTCTGGCCTCCTTATGAATTACTATTTTATCCGTATAGCATTTGGCAATCTCTATTGTGGAATCGGAACTGCCGCCATCTGAAATAATCAGTTCCGCATCATATTTATTTAGAATATCGCCTTGTCTGATCTGCTTAAGCAGAAATGGCAGTAACTTTTCTTCGTTCAGAGTAGGAATAATAATGCTATATTTCAAAAATCACCTTTTTAAAAACAGAACATGAAAAAAGCTGCATCCGGAGTAATTCTGACACCGGGCATGGGAAAATGAAAATAATTCAAAGTATTCTTGAAGAATTGCCAGAAAGGACCATATAATGGTAACTCCTCGGCATCAAGATCCAGTGCGATATAAAATTCAAGGTTGTTTTTTCTTTCACCTTTATTCAGCCCTGCACCCGCGGCGATATTCAGGAATCCAGGCCAGTATTTGACGCTCTCACCAGGCAGAAAGTTTTTAATCCTGACAGACATCCAATACTTCTGTCCATAGTAATCGTCAAAGACTATATTATTCCGTGATGAAATATATACAGACGGATAATAACTTACCTTGGTCATAAAATTTTTCATTACCGGATAATAATATTGTCCTATATAAAACAATGTTCCGGCAAGATCCGCAGAGGCATCAGTAAGGCTGAACCCATTATCCTTATGAAATCCGTCTTCGGTCTCAATGTAGAGCATATATGCCAGGGCACTCAGAGAGCTGTACCAGGTTGAGGGCAATGCCTGCATACCCGCGGCTTCATATGCTCCTGAAAATATATGACCCAGAAGATTAACAGCATAGAATTGCCCAAATTTATTAAAATTTAAGTCCTTATTCCAATTATTATGAAAATAAAATTCGGTACTGTTTTTCCACCATGCATCAGCCTGATAATTGTGCAGCAGAGCTGCGCTTCCGCCGTATAATAGTCCAAGACTGCCTAATAGCGGATAGTCCAGATAACTGGTTGCGGGGTCTACCGGGGTTATCGCGGTTTTAGGCGGTTGATTAATTACATAATGCACTCCGGACGTCAGCTGACGGGAGCTAAGAAGCAAAGTGGAATCACCGGGTTCAGCACAGTGCAGAGTACCGGTAAAGATAATAGCATAAAAAATTAATAATATATATTTCATCAATAGATAATTTTACGCTGAACGGGGAATAAATTTGAACTGGGCTTAAAAAGGAAAATTAAACGGGGACGGGAGATAATCCTGTCCCCGCGTATAATATCATTTTTCAGGTTTCATCTGTGGGAACAGAATTACGTCGCGTATTGATGGCTGGTTAGTAAGAAGCATAACAAGACGGTCAATACCAATTCCAAGACCGGCTGTAGGCGGCATTCCATATTCCAGCGCTCTGACAAAGTCATCATCGATCTGATGGGCTTCCTCATCCCCGGCTTCTCTCATTTTTACCTGATCCTCAAACCTGTTTTTCTGGTCAATCGGATCATTGAGTTCGCTGAATGCATTACATATCTCGCGGCCAAGTACAAATCCCTCAAATCTTTCCACGAGTCCTTCTTTTGTCCTGTGCTTCTTAGCCAGAGGGGACATTTCAAGCGGGTAGTCCATCAAAAATGTTGGCTGGATAAGGGATTCCTGTACTGTAACTTCAAAGAGAGCATCAATAAGTTTTCCTTTGCTTTCACCGCCGCCAATAGCAGCCCCATAATGTTTAGCAACATTTTTTACCTCGTCATACGATGCGGATAGTACATCGAGTCCGGTCTTATTTTTAATAGATTCAACCATAGACACCCTGTCCCATGGCGGATTGAAGCTGATTTTCCGGCCTTCGATCTCGAACTCAGTAGTGCCGAATACTTTATTGCATACGTCTGCCACCATGCTCTCAACAAAATTCATCATCCAGTTATAGTCCTTATAGGCGACGTAGAGCTCCATCATGGTAAATTCAGGATTATGGGTCTTATCCATTCCTTCGTTTCTGAAGTCTTTGGATATTTCATATACTCCATCCAGCCCGCCAACAATAAGCCGTTTCAGGTATAATTCGTCAGCTATTCTGAGATACAAAGGGATATCCAGGGCATTGTGATGAGTTACAAAAGGTTTTGCTGCGGCACCACCATACATTGGCTGAAGTACGGGAGTTTCAACTTCCAGATAACCGCGGGTATCCAAAAAGCTTCTCAGCGCGGAAACAATTTTGCTTCTTTTAATAAAAACATCCTTTACTTCGGGATTTACAATAAGGTCCACATAGCGCTGCCTGTATCTCAATTCCTTGTCAGCAAACTGGTCAAAAACAGTTTTATTGCCTGATTCATCCACAACTTCTTTAGCAATTGGAATAGGACGGATAGATTTTGAAAGCAGTTTTAGTCCCTTAGCATGAACAGAAGTTTCTCCGGTTTTTGTTTTGAATACAAAACCTTCCACACCGATAATATCACCGATATCCATCAGTTTAAATGCATCATATGAATCGCCTATTTCATCTTTCTTCAGATAAATCTGAATTTTACCCTGTTTATCCTGGACATGTGCGAAGGAAGCCTTACCCATACGTCTGACAGCCATTATTCTGCCGGCGATGCTGACATTCATTTCGGTTCCTTCCTGAAACTGGTTTTTTATGTCCTGTGAATATGCATTTACATCGAACTCATAGGCGAAAGTTTCAAAATTTTTATTTTTCAGCTCATCTAATTCTTCCAAACGCCTTTTTACAAGTGTATTAATATCTTCATGAAAGTTAGTATCCAAAAAGTCCTCCTGTTATTTTCTTGAAAAATTTGCCAGTCTTAAACATACCAGATCCTGAATATTGTCGGCCAAAGTCGATGGGACTATATAATTATTGACAATAATTGAAAAAACCACCGGTTCATTATCAGCAGTATGAACGTATCCGCATAGCGATCTTACTCCGCCGAGATACCCGGTTTTGGCCCTTACATTACTCACTGCTTTAGATCTCAGCATTCTGTTTGCCAGTGAACCATCTACTCCTGCCACAGGCAACGTTTGATAAAATACCGGGAATACGTCGCTTTTATACATATAATTCAGAAGATCCACAATTTGTCTGGGAGTAACCAGGTTTAGTCTTGATAATCCTGAACCATCGGCCATAATCATATTTTCGGAATTTATGCCCATGTCCCTGAGCAGGCTTTTAATAGCCTTTATTCCGTTATCAATTGAACCAAAACCAAATTTTACCAATCCTATAGTTTTCAGGAGCTGTTCTGCGTAAAAGTTAAGACTGTTTTTGTTTATTACTTTTACGATTTCAGAAAGCGGAACCGAGTAATGTGTAAATATTTTTTTTAATTTGGGATAATCGAGATTAATATTTTCTTCGTCAATGTCAGTGGCATATCCCCGTATTAATATCCCCTTCTTCTTAAATACATCCTTAAGGACAATCAGTGAGTACTGGGTCGGGTTATTTACCGTAGCAAATGTCTTATAATCCTCGCTATTCTCACTTATCTTGCCATAGACGGTTATAATATTTGTACCCCTTTCCCTGTAAACATCGATATCAGCCGGGGTATCCTTAGTGGCTGTTACCACCTTATTAATTACTGTAACATATTTCGTATCAGGCATAAGCGAAATATTGGCCAGCTTGCCTGGTTCTGTTGGTTTAATCAGAATATCGACGCAATTGTCATTAAAGCTGAGGGCACTGGTAGGAGCCGAGTACCAGTAGGATTCATAATCCCAGGCCCAGCCTTCGCCGAGGCCATTCTCATCGAATAGTTTATCATCCCCGATGAGGTTACCTGTAATCTCATCAATTCCCCTGGCTAAAAGGGTATCGGCCCAATCACTGAATACTTTATAAGAATCTTCCTGATAAAACCTTCCGGAAATAGTGGGGTCTCCCATACCCTGTATGATAAGATCACCCTTTAGCACCGAACCATCCATTGTGCCATTCACATAAAGGTTGGTCTTGTACCTGAAGTTTTTACCAAGCAGGAGAAGTCCTGCCGAAGTAGTAAAAAGCTTTAAATTGCTGGCAGGCATTATAAGTTTGTCTTCATTCCTCTTATAAAGATATTCCCCTGTCTCCAGCGACTTAACAACCACACCCCATGTAGAGCTGCTAAAATTTGGGTCATTAAAAATATCATCAATCTGCTGCCAGAAATCAGCAACTCTGGATGATGAGTATTTGTTGAAGTTCTGTGCCGGATAATTCTGCGCATTAAGTGCAATTGGCAGACTTAAAAAGAGAAATAATACAAAGTATTTTCTATTTATCATACTTTTTAGTAATACTGTTAATTTCGGCAACAGTTAATTTCCTATATCCGCCAGGTGGCAGATCTCCCAGTGTTATTCCACCGTAATTGATCCTGGAAAGTTCCACAACAAAGTAACGCAGTGCCTTAAACATATTCTTCACGAAGTGGTTTCTACCTTCAACAGCAATAACATTAAGAATGTTATTTTTCTTAGTGACAATTACATCTTCGAACCTGCCCCTTTTGCCTTCAAGAAAAAGGCCTTTAAGCATTTTTTCCTTGTCCTTTAATTCAAACGGTTTATTTAAGACAACCCTGTATACTCTTCTTATTTTATTATTCGGGTGCAGAAGAAAATTAGTAAAATCCCCGTCATTTGTCATTAGCAGTACGCCGGTAGTATCATAATCCAGTCTGCCGACGGGAAATATCTGTACGTTTGTGTTAATGAGCTCCATAACGGTTTTTCTATGTTTATCATCACTGGTGGTTGTAACATAACCCTTAGGCTTATTCAGCAGGAAGTAAACTTTTTCCTGTCTTTTTACCTTCTCTCCGTCAAGTGTTACAGTATCCTTCCCTTCCTCAACCTTAAAGGCAAGGTCAATGACGGTTTTCTGGTTTACATCCACCCTTCCCTGAAGTATGAATTCTTCAACTTTCCGTCTGGATCCAAGACCGCATTCAGACAAAAATCTATTCAGCCGTATCATCATCATCAGACTCCTTAGTGTCGTTTTCGAGATTTTCTTCTATTGCATTCATCATTATCTTATTCTTTTGCTCAATGAAATCTTCATCTTTCATAATTTCTTCAATCTCGCGAGGCTTTGGCAGATCAGAGATGCTGTAAAGGCCGAAATACTTAAGAAATTCATCGGTAGTACCGTATAATAAAGGCCTTCCAATAGAGTCGGATCTTCCGGTAATGGTAATAAGATTTTTTTCAAGAAGCATGTTCAGAATATAATCTGAATTAACACCTCTTATTGATTCTAGTTCCGGTTTGGTAATCGGCTGCTTATATGCAATTATTGCCAGTGTTTCAAGTGCTGCCTGGCTTAGTCTTCTTTTACTTTTTTCAGTGGAAAGAAATCCAACGTATTTACCGTATTCAGGTTTTGTTGCGAATAAAAATCCGTTAGATACTTTCATTATATTAAATGAAATATCCTGCAAATTGTATTTTTCATTTAATTCATCAATACATTTTTCAATATCTTCAATTGCAAGGCCCGCGTCCTCCCCGTCAATTTCTTTAATTGCCTTCAGAATTTCCGCAGCGGAAATCGATTCGTCAGAAGCAAAAATAAGCGCTTCTATTATCGAATTATATATTTTCTCCATCCGCCACCAGACTATAAATTACAAAATCGTTAAAATTCTCTGATTCTTTAAGCCCTAATTTACCCATTTTAATCATTTCCAGCAAAGCAATAAATGTGACGATTACTCTGATCTTTTCATCCATTTCCTTGACAAGACATACAAAGGATACCTCCTTCTCTATTCTCACCCTGTCTAAAATATATGTTATCTGATCATCAATGGTAACCGAGATTTTCTTAATCTCATGGACGATCTCTTTCGGTTTATCCATGAGAACATTCTTGAATGCTTTCAGCAGGTCATAAAGGGTAATATTTTTTAATAATGTACCAAATTCGGGAGGGGCAACCTTATAATCAGACTCAAAATTCCCCCGATAGCTCAATTTGCGTTGATTTGATTCAAAGAATGACAGTTCCTCTGACATTTCTTTATATCTTTTATACTCAAGGAGTGCTTTTATCAGATCAGCACGCGGATCAATTTCCTCTCCTTTTTCGTCAACTTCCTTTGGAAGGAGCATCCGGACTTTAATCTGCATTAAAGTGGTAGCCATCAATATAAAATCGCCGGCTATTTCCAGATCAAGTGCTTTAATGAGATTCATATATTCGAAGAAGTCCTTTGTTATCTTTGATATAGGGATATCATAGATATTAAGCTCATCTCTTTTTATAAAAAAAAGGAGCAGATCAAGGGGACCCTCGAATTGTTGTAATTTTATTTTATACAAATCTTACCCGTTCTGAACATTAGCCTAATTTCATCTTTTCGTGCACTTCCTGCATCGTTGCATGTGCTACAATTTTAGCTCTGGCTTCCCCATCAGCAAGAATGTTTTTCACCTCATCAGGATTACTCTCATAGTATTTCCTTTTTTCAAGGATTGGGGTCAGCATTTCATTTATTTTAGCAGCAGCTTTCATCTTGCAGTCAACGCATCCTAAAGCTCCTGAACGGCAGCCTGTTTCAATTTCTTTTGTATTTTCAGGGGTATTAAATTTCTGATGGTACATAAAGACCACACAGATTTCAGGTCTTCCCGGATCCCCTTTCCTGATCTTAAGCGGGTCTGTAACTGCCTTCTTCATTTTAGCGTTTACCGTTTCGGGTTCATCTGAAAGGTAGATCGCATTATTAAGCGATTTACTCATTTTCGCTTTACCATCCAGTCCAGGCAATCTTGCAAATTTCGTTAAAAGCGGTTCAGGTTCCGTGAACACAAAACCGTACTGCAGATTAAATTTTCGCGCAATTTCCCTCGTGATTTCAACGTGGGGAACCTGGTCCTCACCAACGGGGACTACTACTCCTTTGTACAATAATATATCTGCTGCCTGTAAAACCGGATATCCCAGATGTCCGTAAATTAAGCTCTCTATGTCCAGGTCTCTTACCTGGTCCTTAAGCGTCGGGTTTCTTTCCAGCCTGGCCGAAGTGACTAGCATAGAAAATAACAAAAACAGTTCAGTATGTTCTTTTATATGTGACTGTCTGAAGAAAGGACTTTTTACAGGATCGAGCCCTGCAGCGAGCCAATCAATAACCATATCCATTGTATTTTGTTGAATAGAATCGGTATTCAGGTCTGTTGTAAGCATATGGTAATCGGCTATCAGATGGTAGCTTTCATAGCTGTCCTGCAGCTTAATCCAGTTTTCGAGTGCACCCACATAATTGCCCAAATGGAGTTTGCCGGTAGGACGCATTCCGCTTAGTATTCTCTTTTTCTGCATTTTATCCTTCAAATCACAATTTTAAAGAAGTAAATAAATGAAAATTTAAGCTCAAAATCTATCAAGAAATTTGAACTGTTTAAAAATCTTTAGAAAATGGCATATTCTGTCAGACTTTAGAGGCTCGTTTCTACAAAATCAGTTTTCAAGGAATAGTAATCAGTAAAAAGGGACTATTCGTAAAGGCCACGGGATACAACGTGTGGTAATTAAAGGACATAAAAATAAGGCCGGTTCAGCAGAGATTTTGAATATTGAGCTGGGCTTATAAAATAGGCAATATCCTGCAATCCATTATAATATAATAGTTAAGAAGATGCAATCTTTATCATTGCTCATATTATCCGAGTCAATGAATCGCGCTGGATATAGGCGTTTTCCCTTTTACTCCGGCAATCTGCGTTTAGTAAGCGGACAGGTAGAATCCAATTTCAACGTATTGCTCTGGATCAGTAATGTCCTTCAATTTCTTCACCGCGGCGAACTGCGTCTT
>JBLMZM010000164.1:0-37352 GCA_050258815.1 Ignavibacteriales bacterium | reverse complement strand
ACCCAAAAAACTTAATTTATTATTCCCCTCCGTTACTCGCTGGTTTTCAAAATTAATAATTAATAAATATCAAGTTGATTTTGCTCAAAGTTGAAGTTAAATTCTTATAGCTTTTCAGATTTGTTTAGGAATAAACTCTACTCCTAACATATAAGAAAATTCCGATTTCGCCCCGGAACACATTTAATAATTATGCGAAAGTGATTTAACATGAATGAAATCATCCCATTAAAAATAAAACGGATTTTACAAGAATTTTCAGATCTCCCCCTGCCGGCTTACGCTACAGCGGGAAGTTCAGGCATGGATTTATGTGCTGCTGTTAGTGACCCAATTACAATACACAAAGGTGAGATCACGCTTGTACCGACGAACCTGTCAGTTGAGATTCCGGAAGGATATGAATTACAGGTGCGTCCCCGCAGCGGTCTTGCTGCCAAACACGGAATTGGTGTACTGAATTCACCAGGAACGATAGATGCCGATTACAGAGGAGAAATTAAAGTCATACTCTTCAATTTTGGCAAAGAGGATTTTACTATCAACCGCGGTGACAGAATTGCTCAGATGATTCTTTCTAAAGTTTATTTTGCCAGGATTGAGGAAACGGTGGATTTATCGCATAGCGAAAGGGGAACAGGCGGATTTGGACACACAGGTTTGAGCAGTAAATAGTCAGGAATGGAACGTTAATATGGCCGAGTTTATACATTTACATAACCACACACATTACAGCTTACAGGATGGTGCCTGCACCGTATATGATCTTGTAAAAGCTGCCAAAAAATATAACATGCCGGCGGTAGCCTTAACCGATCACGGTGTTATGTTCGGGATTTCAGAATTTTTCCGCGTTGCTAAAAAAGAAGGTGTTAAGCCAATTGCCGGGATGGAGGCTTACATCGTTACCGAGGGTTCCCGTTTTGATAAGGGAAAATCCGATGATGCAACCGGTAAGAAACGTACAAAGCATTACAACCATCTGGTCCTTCTGGCCAAAAATAAAACCGGATATAAGAACCTAAGTAAGCTCTCAACATTTGGCCACACGCAGGGTTTTTATTACAGACCCAGGATAGACCTGGAATTACTGCGCGAATACCGTGAGGGGCTTATTGCGCTTTCTGCATGTGCCGGTGGTGTTGTTGCAGTGCATCTTGTTAATAACAATTATGAAAAAGCCAAAGAGACTGCTCTGGAATACCAGGAGATTTTTGGTGATGATTTTTATCTTGAGATCCAGAATCATAATATGGAAATCGAGAGGCCCATACTCGAGTCAATGCCCAGGC
Organism: Ignavibacteriales bacterium; assembly: GCA_050258815.1. Classification (GTDB taxonomy): domain Bacteria; phylum Bacteroidota; class Ignavibacteria; order Ignavibacteriales; family SURF-24; genus JAAXKN01. The sequence goes on along the minus strand of JBLMZM010000164.1, from coordinate 36,060 downwards.
TTTCCAGAGAGCTGGGAATAAAGTTAGTGGCTACAAATGACTGCCACTATATTGAAAAAGATCACGCAATTGCTCATAATATAATGCTATTGCTTGGGGATAAGTCGGGTACGGCAGATTACCACCAGTTAAGATATAATACTGATCAGATATATTTTAAGTCTGCCGAAGAAATGGTTAATCTGTTCAGGGATTACAAGGGTGCCTCTGAAAGTACGATGGAGATTGCCGAAAAAATTGATCTGAGTCTGGAGTTTGAAGGGCATTTGCATCCTAATTTCCCTATCCCGGAGGATTCTTCTGCCAAAACCCTGGACGAATATTTTGAACAGATAGCAATTGAGGGCTTGCACCAGAGATTTAAGACGATTACAACTGAAATTCAGGAAAGGTTTGACTACGAAATAGATACCATTAAAAAGATGGGATACTCAGGCTATTTTCTGATAGTTCAGGATTTTATTAATGCCTCAAAACGCAGAGGCATTTCAGTAGGACCGGGTCGAGGCAGTGCCGCCGGGAGTCTGGTTGCCTATACCCTTGGCATTACCAATGTTAACCCTCTTGAATATGATCTGCTCTTTGAAAGATTCCTGAATCCGGCACGAAAGTCAATGCCTGATATTGACGTCGATTTTGCCGATACCAAAAGAGGTCAGGCAATAGAATATGTAAGGGAAAAATATGGTGAAAATTCAGTCAGTCAGATTGTAACTTTCAACAGGTTGTCTTCAAAGGCTGTAATAAGGGATGTTGCACGTGTGCTGCAGATTCCAATCCCGGTTGTGAACTCGATTACAAAATTTATTCCTTCCAAATTCGGAAAAGTATTTACCATTGATCAGTCCCTGGCCGAAGTGCCCGAACTAAAGTGGGTAGCTGAATCCAAGGATCCCAAGATTCAGGAATTGATAAAGTACGCCAGAATTCTTGAAGGGATGAACCGGAATTCCTCCAAACACGCGGCCGGTGTAGTCATTACCCCCGGTGAAGTTAGCGATCACGTACCGCTTGCAACACCCGGTAATTCGAGCGATCTCGTAACCCAATATAATATGAAGGAGCTGGATTCAGCCGGACTCCTGAAGATGGACTTTCTTGGCCTGCGTACGCTGACAATAATCAGCGACGCTATAGACCTGATAAAGAAGAATCACAATGTTGACATAAATATTGATGAAATCCCTACTGATGATGAAAAGACTTTTGCGCTTTACGCAAAGGGGCAGACGACTGCCGTGTTCCAGTTTGAAAGTGGCCCGATGAGGGAGTACCTTAAGAAGCTGAAACCTTCATCAATAAAGGACCTTTCAGCAATGAATGCCCTTTACAGACCTGGTCCCATGGAGTTCATTGACGACTTTATTAAGAGGAAACACGGGCTAGCACAGGCCGAGTATCTTTCACCCATTATGGAACCGATTCTGAAAGAAACTTATGGTATCATCGTATATCAGGAACAGGTAATTCAGATAGCAAACAAAGTTGCCGGTATGAGTCTGGCTGAAGCAGACTTACTGCGAAGGGCCATGGGTAAAAAAGATCTTCAGGCGATGAAGGAACAGAAAGAGAAGTTCGTTGAAGGATCAGTGAGAAATGGAATTGCAAAGAATGTAGCTTCTGAAATTTTCGATGCTATAGATAAATTTGCAAATTATGGCTTTAATAAAAGCCATGCGGTTGCTTATAGTGTTGTTGCTTATCAGACTTCATACCTGAAGGCACACTATCCGGCCGAATTTCTGGCAGCCAACCTAACTAACGAATTTGGCAACACCGGTAAAGTTACCACGCTGCTTGAAGATTGCCGGAAATTAAAGATCGAGGTATTGTGTCCTGACGTGAATATGCCGTCAGTATATTTTGATGTTTCCAACGGAAAGATTGTTTTTGGCATGTGTGCTATTAAGAATGTTGGGATAGGTGCAGTTGAAGAAATAAGAAAGAAAAGGGAAGAGTTAGGACGTAACTTTACAAGCATATATGATTTCTGTGCAAATGTTGATACAAGAATAGTTAATAAAAGATCACTTGAAGGATTGATACTGGCGGGGGCTTTTGATAAACTTTCCGGAACAAGGGCGCAGAACCTTGCTGCAGTTGAATCTGCGCTGGAATTTGGTTCTAAGCTGAGGAATTCAAAGCTGGTAATGACGGATAGCCTGTTTGGAGGGGAGAATATGGAATCAATTCAGATCCCTGAACCGTCCCTGCCTGATGTTCAGCCCTGGACTAAAAAAGTCGAACTTTCCAAAGAAAGGGAAGTGCTTGGCTTTTATCTGACTGACCATCCGCTTAGGAAATATGAACTTGAGTATAAGTCATTTGCCACAATTCACCTGGGAGAGACAGAGTCTTTAGAGAATATCGAACAGGTAAGGGCGTGTGGTGTTGTAACAGGATTGAAGACAAAAATTGACAGATCAGGGAAGACTATGGCTTTCTTTACGCTGGATGATTTTTCCGGTTCATGTGAATGTATTGTTTTTGGTTCTACATTCGAAAAAATTGGCAAGTATCTTACCGAAGAAGCTACTGTTATGCTTATAGGAAGACCTGAAAGCAGCGGAGATGCTATTAAACTTCAGATTGAGAATGCAATGCCTTTGGAGGATGTAAAACCCCAATTGACCAAAAGTTTAAAAATTGTACTGGATCAGGAGAAGTTTAATGATACAGAAACTATCTTAAAACTCAGAAAAACTTTTGAAAAATGCCAGGGTAATATTCCTGTTATTATACATGTTGTAAATAACGGGGATAAACCCCGTCTGTTCCATTTAAAGAGTTACAGAGTAAAGATCTGTGATGAACTGGCCCAGTCAGTAATTGAGCTGCTTGGAGAAGACAATATCCTTTATTGTACATAAAATGGTATGCTTCCGGAGAGCACGTAAATCATTTATTATTGAATAGCGCAGAAAGTTTATTTTATTTCTTATATTTATGGTATTAAAATCAAAAAGAATAGCCGGTCCGTAATTAGAATTTACGGCTGGAATGCTTATTGAATAACAAATTGTATTTTTGTATAATGAGAACCATATTTTTAATAACAACTAGGAAGGACTAAATTGGACGTTAAAAAGACAAATGATAAGATGTGGGCACTGGTACTGGGTGCATCCAGTGGTTTTGGCGGAGCTGCTGCAGTAGAGCTTGCAAAGCACGGATATAATATTTTGGGTGTGCACCTGGACAGGCAAGTTACTATGCCTAATGTAAATGAGATTATTAAAAAAATTGAAAAGACGGGACAGAAAGCCGTTTATTTTAACATTAACGCCGCTGACCCGATCAAGCGCGAAGAAGTGCTGGACGAAATCCAGGAAAGATTTGCAGCTGCAAAGGAAAACAATAAGATCAGAGTATTAATACATTCAATGGCTTTCGGAACATTAAGACCATTCTTTGCTAAAAATCCAGATGTTGCAGTTACACAAGCTTCAATGACCATGACCCTGGATGTGATGGCTCACAGCCTGGTATACTGGACTCAGGGTTTAATCGCAAAGGATCTTTTTGCCGAAGGCGGAAGAATATTTGCATTAACGAGTGCTGGCTCACATACTGTTATCCCGCACTATGGAGCAGTATCTGCAGCCAAGGCAGCTCTTGAAGCCCACATACGTCAGATTGCCGTTGAGCTGGGATTTATGAGGATTACTGCAAACGCCATTATGGCAGGAGTAACCGATACCCCGGCATTAAAGAAAATTCCAGGTTCTGAAAAAATGCTCGAATCAGCAAGATTAAAGAATCCCATGGGCAAGCTTACTGTACCCGAGGAAGTTGCTCGCGCTATTGTAACCCTTTGCGAAGAAAGCGCAGGCTGGATCTCTGGAAACGTTATAGGTGTTGATGGCGGCGAATATGTCGTAAACTATATGGGCGATAAGGTCTGCAAACCTTTCTCTTAAGAGCGGGATAGTTTAGTTACTGATTAATATTGAAAATTCAGTGTACAACTAATAAATCATAAAATAATTGGCAGGTCTATTTAAATATGTTTGAATTTAATTTTACCGAAGAGCAGCACATGCTGCGTGAAATGGTTCGTGATTTTACGAATAATGAGATCAAACCCATAGCTCAGAAAATTGATGCTGATGAAAAAATCCCCAGAGATTTAATCAATAAATTAGCTGAAATTGGTGTTCTTGGTGTTTCTATTCCTGAAGAATACGGCGGAAGCGGATTTGGGGAAGTTGGTTATTGTATTGCACAGGAGGAAATTGCACGCGGATGCATGTCCACTGCAACTTTCATTGGTGCACATCAATCAATAGGAACTAATGCAATATACCTTGGCGGTTCCGAGGAACTGAAACAGAAATATGTGGTTCCGCTGGCTAAAGGAGAATACATCGGTGCATTCTGCCTTACTGAAGCACAGGCTGGAAGTGATTCTTTTAACCTGAAGACCCGCGCTTACCAGGATGGAGATGAATGGGTTATAAATGGTGATAAGTTATGGATCACAAACGGCGGTATTGCTGACGTTGTATCAGTATTTGCCCGTACTCCGAAGGGAATTACAGCTTTTGTAGTTGAAACGAAGAACCCCGGTTTTCATGCCGGACCCCCTGAAAAGAAAATGGGAATTAAGGGCAGTACAACGAATGCAATAACATTTGATAACGTAAGGGTTCCAAAGGAGAATATGATAGGACAGGACGGTCGTGGTTTTTTAATTGCCATGAAAACTCTTGATGCCGGAAGACTCGGTTTGGGCGCTGCCTGTCTGGGTGCTGCAAAGGAACTGCTTGAACTCTCAACAAAGTATGCAAAGGAAAGGGAACAGTTCGACACAACCATCAGTAATTTCCAGGCAATTCAATTCATGCTGGCTGAAATGGCCATCTTAATTTACAACATGGAATCAATAGTATACCGTACTGCAGTTGATTATGATCTCAAAAAGAACATTTCGCGCCAGTCGGCAATTGTAAAATACTTCTGTTCAGAATCTTTGGATAAAATAGCTGATTTTGCCGTTCAGATACATGGCGGAATGGGATATTCAAGAGAACTGCCAATCGAAAGATTTTACAGGGATTCACGTATCAACAGAATATTTGAAGGTACAAATGAAATTCAGAAGGGCATAATTGCCAGGGATGTAATCAAGAAGAATGGTGCCTTTTAACGCACCATTTTAAGCAACCTATAAAATACGGAGTGATTTTATAGGTTGCAAACAGAATGATAAATGAAAAAATAAATGTATGGAGTAGTAATTTATGAAGCCGATTCAATTTACAGATGCAAATTTTAACAGTGAGGTACTGGAGGCAAATGTTCCGGTAATTGTGGACTTCTGGGCTACATGGTGCGGTCCCTGCCGCATGATAGCTCCCATAATTGAAGAACTGGCCAGCGAATATGATGGACAGGTAAAGGTTGGAAAGCTTGATGTGGATGAAAACCAGCAGACAGCCATTAAATACGGGGTCAGAAGCATTCCAACTGTTCTGTTTCTCAATAATGGAAAAGTTGTTGATACTATTATTGGGGCAGTTCCCAAAGCCCAGTTTCAGCAAAAGATAAAAGCACTTATTTAAGTGCTTTTATCAGCAAAAAAAAATATCCAGTTAAGTATTGCAAAATTAAAAAATAATTGCGTAACTTAGGGTAAAAATTGGGTACCATAATTCATTTCAAAAAAAAAGTAATAAAGATTCAAAAGCGTATTGCGTTAAAGGTAACAATTCTTTACTTTTGCGCTTTAAGAAAATAGGGCAAAAAAATTACCACATTTGGGAATTAAGAAATAGAACATTATTCCGATAATTTATGCGAAAATGAATTGTCATGGAATTCTTTTCTATTTTCGTTTTGATTTGGATTCTTTGTTTTTTTTATTAAATTATTTTCCAGATTAGACGAATGTTCAGGTTGGAAGTTTCTTGTTGAGTCTTGCTGTGTTGGAGGGGTTCAAGTCTATGTGCTTCATGATGATTACAGCTTATCATTAATGCCAAGATCCGATGCTATAATAGCTCCGAAACTATTTATTCTTCATTGAATTGTTTTCAGATACAATCTAAAGACAAAGTTCATAATTATATAATATCTATTTTCATAACCAATTATTTATACAGGAGGTTAGTCAAAAGCAAAATTTTATTTTTCATGAGGTAATAATATCCTTAGGTTAACTAAACAAATTAGGAGAGTAGTATGCAGCGAAACATTTTTTACTATTTATTATTTTTGTGCCTTTTGCCTGCGCTAGTCTTTGCAGGTACAAAGGGAAAAATTAAGGGTAAGGTTACTGACCTGCAATCGGGTGAACCCTTAATTGGAGCCAACGTGGTTGTTGAAGGAACATCACTTGGCGGCGCATCAGACGTAAATGGAGGATTTCAGGTTCAGAACCTGGAAGCAGGTGTATATAACCTGCGTTGTTCATTTATCGGCTATCAGACTGTAAATATTTCAAATGTCAGAATTAATGCCGATCTGACAACAGAAATTAATTTTCAATTACCGGCAGAAGGAATATCGGTTGGGACAATTACTATTGTTGCCCCTAAGCCGCTGGTTAATAAAGATAACACGAATGCCGTTCGTGTAACAACCAGTGAAGATATTTCTGCAATACCTGTTAGGGGTGTCAACAATATTGTTGGTCTTACTGCAGGTGTTGTTATAAAAGACAATAACGTATTTATCCGCGGTGGTCGTCTTGATGAAGTTGGATTCTACCTTGAAGGTGTTTCTATCAACAACCCGATGACCGGCGGACGCGCTGTTTCAATTTCACAGGATGCTTTGGAAGAGATCCAGGTTCAGGCAGGTGGTTATACTGCTGAATTTGGTGGTGCCAACTCAGGTATCGTCCGCCAGCAATTTAAGTCAGGCGGCAACCAGATGAAAGCCAGCGTTGAATACATTACAGACAATCTTTCTTTCAAGAGCAAGGACAATGCTTTTGACGGTAAGAGAACTTTAGGTTCTCACTGGTATGGTTATAATGAATTAAGTGCCGTATTAAGCGGTCCGGTACTTGATCAGAGATTCAAATTCTTCGGTAACTTTAACTATCAATATAGAAGAGATGCCAATCCTCAGCCATATCCTGGTATTAATCTGGGACAGGTTGTAGATAATATTGTAAACAATCCAGATACTATTAATATGTATATCCCTGCCGGTGCTATGCCTGGCAATCAGGATCAGTCCTTTACCTATACAGGTACATTAAATATGGACTTCTCCCCGATTATGCTCAGACTCTCAGGTACATATACAAACCGTAATCTTGATGCTCTCCGTTTAAATGGTCTGATTCAGGATTATTTTAACACCAGAATTGGTAAGATTGATCAGAGCAACGGTACCTTTAACTTAAAGGTTACTCACGTTCTGAGTCCTTCAATGTTCTATGAACTTTCCGGTGGATATTTCCTCCAGACATCAGAACAGTATGATCCTTACTTGAAAAAAGACTTCTGGGCTTATGGCGACAGCGCTGCAAATGCTGCAGTTGGTATTGTATGGCAGAGATCTGCTAAAGATTTAGCAAATGCTGCAAGACATGGCCAGTATGTTGAACCTACTGACAAATCTATATTAGGATTTGCATTTACAGGAGACGGCGCAATACCTACCAATTATACAAAGTTCGACAGAAGAGGACTTAACTTTAATGGTAACCTCTCCTGGCTGATTGGAAAAACACATTCTGTTAAGATCGGTGGTGAATTCCAGCAGTATACACTTAGGAACTGGGCTGTTGCTGGACAGTCAAATTTTGCCGGATCACTTGCACGTGCAATTGCTGCCGGTGCGAATGAAACAGAATCAAAGGAAAGCATCTTAAGAGATAATGGTATCAACTACTACGGTTATGATATTTTCGGAAATGAATATAATGGCAGCGGTTTCAATGCTCCTCATAAACCAATCTTTGCAGCTGCTTATGTTCAGGATAAAATTGAATACGAAGATCTGGTTCTTAACCTTGGTTTAAGATATGACTATTATGATGTCGATAATCTGATGATGAAAGACCCTGCATTCCCTGATTATTCAGTAAATAGGGAAACAGGTGAATTGATTGAATCAGGTTGGGAAAAAGTACCTACGTTTAGTGAAGTCAGCCCACGTTTAGGCTTCTCCTTCCCTGTAACTGATAAAACAGTTTTCCATGCACAGTATGGAAAATTCGTTCAGCAGACCAGAGGTCTCGACATGTATCAGGGATACTTAAGAACTGCATGGGAAATTAAGACAGGTTACTTCTTTGGTGCTCCGGTTGGAAAGTATATCAAACCTACACGTACAACACAGTATGAATTAGGTTTCACACAGCAGTTAACGGACTTTATGTCAGTTGACGTTACCGGATACTATAAAGACGTAAAGGATCAGGTTGTATTCTTCCAGCAGACTGTATTAAACGGTTCAAAGTTTAAGGCTTATAATACATTGGTAAACGGCGATTTTGCAACAACCAAGGGTGTTGAGCTTACTTTCACAATGCGCAGATATGAAAGACTTGCAATGAACGGTACTCTGGCATTCCAGGATGCTCAGGGAACAGGTTCATCACCAAACTCAAACCGTGGTATTATTGGCGCGCCGCTGGATGGTGTGACAGTATTTGCACCTAAGTATATTGCTCCTCTCGAATTCAACAATGCTCTCAGAGCTAACCTGAATCTCGATTACCGTTTTGGTGATAATGATGGCCCGGCAGTACTGCATCAGTTTGGTGCCTCATTGTTACTTTCTTACAATAGTGGTCACCCATATACACGTGGTGTAGGTGGTGCTGATCTTGAAGGTGAAGCAAGAGACAGAAGGCCGGTAGAGCCTCTTAACTCTTCAACCACTCCTTCGATATTCCAGGTTGATTTACGTGTTGACAAGACCATCAATTTATTCGATAAGTTATCAGCAAATATTTATGTCCAGGTTATCAACCTGTTCGATACAAAGAATATTGAAAACGTATTCTTGAGAACCGGTGCTCCTGATGACGATGGTTTCCTCAGCAATCCTGAACTCGGTGGTAAGCTGGTTCAGAGCAATGGCGAGGCATATGCCCAATTATACAGAGCCATAAATATTGATTACTATCAGCAGTTCCAGAACGCTCCGTTCTTACAGACTGCTCCGAATATATATGGTGCTCCTCGTCAAATTAGATTGGGAATTAGATTAGAGTACTAATTTCTGATTTATTATTAAAAACAAATATTGATAGGAGTTTTAAAAAAAATATGAATCAAAGAATCATAAAATACTTAAGTATACTTTTGCTATTCGCTTTGGTTTCTTCACCGGCGCTGGCAGAAGGTGTTAAAAAGGGTAGTGGGCAATCGTTGCGAAAGACTTCGGGTAACCCCAACTACACAAGATTAAATATAAATAACTTATCTTCATATTTCTGGTATGATGGTACAGCAGATCAGAATGAACTTGGCAACTCAGGCCTTATTTATCCTAAAGGAAGCAATAAGGGTATTGTTTTTATGTCAGGTTTCGTATGGGGTGGAAAGGTTGACGGACAGGTTCGTGTTGGCGGTTCAACCTACCAGTCAGGTTTACAGCCGGGAAGGATCCTTCCTAATGGTCAGGCTGAAAACCCGGATGCTGACAATGTAAGAATCTACAGAGTCAGAAGAGATTATAAGACTGGCAGTATGAGTGCCGAAGTCAGAGATCTCGAAGGTTCAGAAGCCGCAGTCAGAGCTCAGTATGCTAAAGATTGGGCAGAATGGCCGGCTAACGCAGGCGCTCCATTTGAAGACGTTAACGGTGATGGTCAGTACGATCCTAACGTTGATATACCTGGTGTTCCGGGTGCAGATCAGACAATCTGGTTTGTATGTAATGATTTAAACTCTAAAAAAGTAACTCAATTATACGGATCCACCAGTATTGGTATTGAATTGCAGACTACTGTATGGGGATACTCAACAGCAGGTGCATTAGGAAATATGTTCTTCAAAAAATACAAGATGATCAACAAGAGTGGTAAACCAATTACTGAAACTCACGTGTCAGTTTGGTCTGATCCTGATAACGGTGACGCTCAGGATGACTTTGCTGGTTGCGATACAACTCTGAGTCTGGGTTATGTTTACAATGCTACAAATAATGATGCTACCTATGGTCCAAATCCCCCGGCAGTTGGTTTTGACTACTTCCAGGGTCCTTTGGTAAAAGGTGCTGCAACTGATACTGGCATTGCAAACGGCAGAAAAATTGTAGGATATAAGAACCTTCCTATGACTGCGTACTATTACTTTATCAATAGCAGTCCGGTTTATACTGATCCAACAATCGGCCAAAACTATGAACAGGGTACTATGCGTTTCTGGAACCTTCTGCACGGAAGAATTTCAGTTTCCGGTGAACCCTTCCCAATTCCTGCTTCATTAGGTGGCGGAACAACGGCATTTCCTCTTTCAGGCGATCCTGTAACTGCAAAAGGTTATCTTGATGGTGAACTATTCCCGAAAGGTGACCGTAGAATTGGTATGGTTTCTGGCCCATTCACAATGGCACCCAGCGATACTCAGGAAATCGTAATTGCTGAAATCTGCGCCGGTGGTCCTGGTACAGGTCTGAATAACCTTAAAGCAGTTGAAATGCTGAAGAGCTACGATAAAGTTGCTCAGCAGGCATATAATGATTTCTTCGTTCTGCCTTCAGCTCCAAGGCAGCCGATACCTCATGTGACTGAACTGAACCAGGAAGTTGATTTTGACTGGGGATGGGACGTTGCACAGGTTGCTGAAACTGAAGGTCATAACAAAAAAGAATTTAAGTTCCAGGGATATAATGTTTATCAGCTGCCTTCAGCTACTGCTACACCCCGTGAAGCGGTTAGGATAGCTACCTACGATGTAGTTGATGAAATTAAATACATTCTTGGCGATGTTGTTGACCCAGCAACAGGCGTTACCCTGAAAGCTGTTCAGCAGTTCGGTAACGATACCGGATTAAAACACTCTATAAAGATAGACAAGGATTTCATTACCAACCTTCCGCTGGTAAATGGAAAGAAATATTATTATGCAATTACTGCCTACGCTTACAACCCTGATCCATTGGCAGTACCAAACAATCTGGAAAATCCACTTTCAGTTATTACTGTTATTCCTCATGCTCCTGATCCAGGTGTAAGATATCATTCAGCATATGGTGATACTCTTGCTATAAACAGAGTTGGTGGTAAGAGTGATGGTACAGTGGTTCCTCTTGTAATAGATCCGAAGGCTGTTACAGGTCATGATTATAAAGTAACTTTTGATACTTTAACGGTTTATAACCCGGATATAGAGGATTATGAATTGGCATATGTCTGGAAAGTAACTGATGTAACTACTAAAGAAGTTAAAATTTCCAAGCAAATGAATCAGTCCGGTGATGATGCTTATCTTAATGTTGATGGTCTTCTTATAAAAGTATTGGGACCTCCGAAAGGTATGAAGTCAGAAGATCCCAATACTACTGACGATGCATCTCTGTGGGGTTGGAATACTAATGCTCCTACTGGTAAACGCCAATTCGACTGGTCTGGTGCTACAGGCCTTGGTTTTGAAGGCTTCCAGGGTGGAATGGGTGCTGGTATGACATGGCTTGGTTCTTCAGTTGGTTATAATGCACTGAAAAACGTCGTGCTCAAACTGGCTGCAGCTGATACTCTTGGAAATGTTGATCCTAATGATCCGGATGTATCTTATGCATACAGATACCTGCGTAATGCAACGAAAGCACCAGAAAAGAGTTCATTCACTCCTTTCATGATAAATAAGAAAGCTGGCTGGGCTTATCAGGATTTCAAAAAGAACTTCCCGTTTGCTGCTTATGATGTTGAAGATCCTGCACATCCAAGAAGACTTGCTGTGGGTTATCTTGAAAATAACGCCTCAGGTGGCTTGGTTGATGGTAAATACTGGCCTCCAGTAAAAGGAACAGATAATGTTGGTGCTAATAGTCCGAGAGAATGGTTCTTTATCTTTGATGTAGATTACAAAGAAACTCCTGATGCTGTATTGGCAAACGATAATATACTGAGTGGTACTTTCCCCATTAACCTGTGGGGTTCTGTGACCAGAAGATATGCAGCAGCATGGTCTGGTCTTGATGAATTGTATTTATTTGTAAACCATATTAATACTGAGCAGGATGCCTGGACATTTACATCCAAGACTGTTACTGTAAGTGCTGAAGATGCTAAGGCTGACGTTGAAAAAATCAACGTATATCCGAATCCTTACTATGGTGCAAACTCTGAAGAATTGAACAAATACCAGAAGTTTGTAACATTCAGCCATATGCCTCAGACTGCGACTATCAGAATCTTTAACTTGGCTGGACAGTTAGTCAGAACAATTAGGAAAGATTCTCCTGATCAATTCCAGAAGTGGGATTTGGCTACTGATTCAGGTTTACCAATCGCAAGCGGTATTTATATTGCTTACATTGACATGCCACAGTTGGGTAAAACCAAAATATTAAAAGTAGCTGTTATCCAGGAACAACAAATCTTAGACAGATTTTAGTTAAATAACAGTCAAGGAGAACAAAATGAAAAATATAAAAATAAGTTTGGTCATAGTATTATTGATCCTTGCGGCTACCCAGTCTGTTTTTGCCAGCGGTGGTAACCGTAACGGAACTGCAGGTGCAGCTGAACTGCTGATCCCTGTTGGTACTCGTGGTATTGCCATGGGTAGTGCTACTCTTACGAATGCTGTTGGTCCGGAAGCAATCTACTGGAACCCGGCAAATCTTGCAAGAACCTCAAATGCAACAAACGTAATGTTATCACAGATGAATTATATTGCTGACATTGGAGTTTCCTATGGCGCAATTTCAACAAACATTGAAGGCTTCGGTGCTGTTGGTTTCAGCATTAAAGGTCTTTCAATGGATGAAATAGCTACCACAACAGTTGATAACCCTGATGGAACAGGACAGACATTCAAGCCTCAGTTTATTACCATAGGTTTAACCTATTCAAGACTGCTGAGCGACAGAATCTCTGTTGGCCTTACAGCTAATTATATTTCTGAAAAAATCGACCGTGTAAGTGCTACAGGCGTTGCATTCAATATTGGTATTTCCTATCAGAACCTTGGTAATATCAATGGATTAAGCTTCGCAGTAGTTATGAAGAACCTTGGTCCTCAGATGCAGTTTGACGGTTCAGGATTATACCTGAGCGCAAATGCTGCCGATCTGAAGAGAGGTACACAGCTTTATAAGATGACATCGGCTGGTTTCGAATTACCATCAACCCTGGAATTAGGTCTTGGATATAAATATGATATGAGCAAGGATAATGCCCTTACAGTATCATCTTCATTCCAGAACACTAACTTTTATGGTGATGAATACAAAGTTGGTGCTGAGTATGGTTACAATAATTTATTCTTTGTACGCGGCGGTTACTCTTTTGTTTCTGAAATCCAAAAAGATGACAGAACATTCGGCCTTACCGCTGGTGCTGGATTAAATTATCAGATGGAAGGTTTCGACTTTAAGTTTGATTATGCCTACAGGCAGACTCAATATTTCAGTGCAAACCATGTATTCTCAGTATCATTCGGATTCTAATCGGAATAGTGTTACTATGATAAGGCAAAGCCCTCGAAAGAGGGCTTTGCCATTTTAAACATGTAATATGTAGGTGAGTGTTGTCTGAAATTTGGACATTTGATTCTATGCCGGGCAGGAGGGGTTACCTGATCAGGAGCTTTCCCTTTATTCCTGATTCATTAAAAATAAATAATCCGGAACTAAGAGTCCCAATCCATTTATTGTCAAATTCATCAACGGTTACGTGAAATATATTATTATCAGAAAGCATTGAATTGGAAGAATTATAAATCGTCCAGGTCCTGCCATCAAACCTTACCAGACCATAGCCAAATGTTCCGATCCAGAGATTATTTTTACTGTCAACTGATATTGAACGGATTTCGTCACCTGGCAATCCGGAATTCTCATGGTTATAATACTTCCAGTTTTTACCATCATACATTGCAAGCCCTTCATATTTAAAACCAACCCAAAGGCAATTGTTTTTATCAGCAGCCAGAGTATAAACACTTGAGGATGGCAGCAGGCTATCACGAACCGGAATTATTGATTTTCTCTCATATCTTGCAAGTCCGCCTCCAGTTCCAATCCACTCAGTTCCGTTCCGGTCAACCAAGAGTGAAGGGATTTTTGAATGGGGAAGTCCGGAATTTGCCCTGTTAAAGACTACCCATCTGTTTTTATCAAATTCTGCAAGGCCTTCGCTGCTGGTTCCAATCCATATTTTTCCCTGTTTGTCAACTGCAATCGAGTAAATAAAATTTTCGGGTATCCCTGAATTCTTAGTATTATATACCTTCCATTCTTTCCTGGTATATTTAACCAATCCACCGCCAAAGGTACCAATCCACTTTGAATTGTTTTTATCTGCAATAATTGTATAAATGCTGTTATTGGGCAGAGGAGAGTTCCTGGTATTATGTTTTGTCCACATTTTACCATCAAATTCAGCAAAACCGCTGTCCAGTGTTGCAACCCATGCAGTACCCTGTCTATCAATACAAATTGAATAGACCTGGTCTGAAGGTATACCGGAATTGAATTTGGTGAAATTTACCCATTTGTTGCCCTGGGCACATGGTCTGCTTATAAAAGCAACAAAAAAATAAAAACATAAATAAATTAAACCTTTAACATTCTTCATAAATTGATTGTTTTTTGAAATTATAAGGTGTATCATTCAAAAGAAGATTATTAAAATTAAGCACCAAATTGACCCGGCTGTTATTAATATTTTATTTGAATGTTAATATAGTAAAACTACAACAAATAAGGCATTTCTCCCTGATTACATAAATAAAGGGGACGTAATTATAACTGTTTTTTTTAGAACTTTTTAATATTTTGTGGTGTAAAATTATTAAAATTTTTACGAATCATTAATAATTTAACCGAGCAGGAAGCTTGCTGTACCGGCCGCCTTACAGACACTTTTGCTTGGTTAATTCAAGGAAACCATATGAAAAACTTCAAAGTTACAGCAATATTGTTTATACTTATTGCATGCGGTCATAGCTACGCCCAGAGCAAATTTAATTTTGACTATGATTATGCCAGGTTTGGTTATGACAGCGTTTCAAATTATGTGGAATTTTATTATTCCTTTGGACAAAACCACCTGACAGTGTTTAAGAAGGATACTGCTTTGTTTGTAAGCGCAAAGCTGCACATTGAATTGACAGATACTGTTACGGGGAAGAGTTTTTTGAATAGGGACTGGCGCATTGATAGTCCGGTTAGTGATACATCCAGGGCCGGTATGAATAAGAATTTAATTGGTCTGGTAGGCCTGGTTGTACCAAAAGGTCAGTTTAAATGTGTTGTATCCGGTTCCGATGGTATCGATCCAAAGAAAACAAAAGTAATAAATGAAACTTTGAGAATTGAACCATTGATTGGGGGGAACCTTGCACTGAGTGATATAGAACTAGCTGCAAATATCAAACAGGAAAATGCTGATTCACTCTCAATATTTTATAAAAACACACTGGAGGTTCAGCCCAACCCGACAATGATTTTCGGCGACGGCATACCGGTACTATTTTACTATTCGGAAGTTTATAACCTGATAAACGATTCATTGCAGAACAATCTTTTGATAAGAACAGTACTGTTCAACAGTAAAGGCTACAAATTAAGTGAAAAATTAAAAAAGATCAGCCGCGGCAACCAGTCACGCGTCGATGTGGGTACCATTAATATTACCAAATATCCCACAGATACATATACCCTGATTGTAGAGGCTCTGGACAGTGTTGGAAACTTTGGAGTATCTTCATCGAAAAGATTTTTTGTATATAACCCGTCTGTAGCCGATACATTTAAAAATGTTGCTGGTAAGACAGATCTGCTGGGAAGCCAGTTCAGCGTGATGAGTACGGAAGAATGTGATCAGATGTTTGAAAAATCAAAATATATTGCTACATCAAATGAGTCCTCACAATATTCAAAACTGGAAACAGCTGAATCCAAAAGAGATTTCCTGTATCAGTTTTGGAAAAAAAGGGATCAGGATCCTTCTACTCCGGCAAATGAATTCATGACTCAGTATATGGAAAGGGTAAAAATCAGTAATGAGAGATATGGAACAATAAACCGGCTTGGTATGAAGACAGACAGGGGAAGAGTTCTTGTTCTTTACGGTGAACCGGATGAGATTGACAGATATCCCAATGATCTTGATAAAAAGCCCTATGAAGTATGGCATTATAATCAGATCGAAGGCGGTGTTATATTTGTTTTTGGCGATGTATCCGGTTTTTCGGATTACCAGCTCCTGCATTCAACCAAAAGAGGCGAATTGAGAGATGATAACTGGGCCAGGAGAATTATTACTGCCAACTGATAGTCGGTTATACTTAAGTACGTTTGTTAGAAAATAATTAGTAATTAATGATATGGATATATGAAGAAATTCGTATATCCATATTTTTTTATTATAATTGTATGTTAAAATTAATTTTAGGTTATAAGTCTGTGAATCTGAAAAATAAATCAGAATATTTTCTTTTTACATCCTTTATTAAGATTTTTAATCTACTGGGTATCAAAAGGGCACGGCATGCTGCCCATTTTCTGGCCGTATTGTTTTACTATATTATTCCAATCAGAAAAAAAACGGTGATTAGCAACCTGAAGCTGGCGTTCCCTGAGTTTTCCGAAGAGAAAATTAATAAGATTGCATATCGTGCTTATCATAGTTTTGCCATAACAATTATCGAAATTATGTGCATGCCATACCTGAGCAGAGATAAACTAAAGTCGATGGTTAATTGTCCCAGACTTGACCTTGTCAGGCAGAAATATGAGGAAAACAGGGGTGTAATCATGCTTACTGCTCATTTCGGCAATTGGGAACTGGGAGCATCATCGATCGGCGCACAGCTGAACCTGCCAATATACGTAGCTGCCAAGCCTCAGAGAAACAATTTCGTCAGCGAATGGCTGAATATGATGAGAGAGAAATTCGGTAATAAAGTAGTAATGCTGGGAATGTCTTTCAGAAATATATTCAGAGAATTAAAAAATCATCATATAATCGGACTAGTCGGAGATCAGCGGGGTGAGCCTGACGGTCCAAGGGTTAAATTCATGGGGATTGATTCTACCATATACCCTGGAAGCGCGGTACTGGCACTAAGAACAAATGCCCCGGTAATTGTCAGCATTGTCGCCCGTCAGCCGGACTATAGTTATACAACTTTTATTGAGGTTATTAATGTTGAAGAACTGGAGGGAAGTGAGGATGAGAAGATCCTGGAAATAAACCAGCGTTATAGTTCGATACTGGAAAGCTATATAAGGCAATATCCCGAACAATGGCTCTGGATGCATAAGCGGTGGAAGTATTAATGGATATGGAAAAGATCCTTTTAATTCAAACTGCATTTATTGGTGATGCTGTTCTTACCTTACCCATGTTAAAGTACCTGAAGGAGCGATATCCTTGTTCTGTGATAGACGTAATTACTACACCTGCTGCCCGGGAAATATTTGCAGCTAGTCCTTTCACTGATAAGGTGACCGCATATGATAAAAGAGGTAAAGACAAATCACTCATCCGGCTATTCAGTCTTGCAAAAAATATCAGACAGCAGGGATATTCCCGTATCTATTCGCCACACCGTTCATTCCGGAGTTCCCTTATTGTCGCCCTTTCGGGGGTAAAGGAGACTTTTGGTTTTTCAAATGCATCTTTTAGCACAGTTTATAAAAATATTGTGAGATACAATAAGGCTCATCATGAGGTGCAGCGGAATCTGGAACTGGCTGGTATGGGAGGAAATGACCCGGAATGGAAGATTCGACCGGAATTAGTTATTGAGCAGGGGATTGTTGACAAGATATCCGGTTATATGAGCGACTTCAGTGGAAGAAAAATAGCCGCCATAGCACCAGGATCGGTCTGGGCTACTAAAAAATTCCCGAAAGACAGGTTTATTGAGATTATTAATTTCCTAATCGCAAATTCTTTTTTAATATTATTAATTGGCGGTGAAGCTGATGCCTCTTATTGCAGCGATATTGCCTCCGGTTTCAGGGGACAGGTGGTATCTACCGCCGGCAGATTCTCTATTATTGAGACCGTTGAAATATTAAAACATTGCACTATACTGATTTCTAATGACAGCGCACCGACCCATTTTGGGATGTGTGCCGGTATACCAGTACTGACTATTTATTGTTCAACGATACCCGGTTTTGGCTTCTATCCTTATTCAGCAGAAAGTAATTTTGTCAGTTATGACGAATTAAGTTGTAAGCCGTGTGGAATCCATGGAAGGCAGGAATGCCCTATAAAAACGTTCGAATGTGCCCATAAATTAAATAATAGTACAATATTTAATAAAATTAGCTCTATGATCGGTGTTTCGGGGTATCCTGAAAATGGCTAGCCGTAATAGCATTTGTGTCAGGTGCAGAATCACCGTTTTTACTGATAATCAAAATACCGGAAAGAAATTATAATATGAGTGGTGAAAGAAGAGGAAAATTCGTTTCAATAGATGAAGACCTGCATAACGCGGTCAGACTGGCTTCAGAAATATTTATTAAGGAAGGAGTATTTGCATACCCGACGGATACTATCTATGGTCTCGGGGGAAATCCATTTATTAAAAAGCCGGTTGAGAGAATAACAGGTATCAAGGAGCGGGATGAAAAGAAAAAATTTATTCTGCTGATTGGCAGTCTGGAAGAACTGTTTAAATATGTGGATATCAGACTAGATAAGCACTATGATTTCCTGCATAAGATCTGGCCCAATCCGATTTCTATAATACTCAACCTGAACAAAACAGCTGCAGACCTGCTGGAAACACCGACGGCTGCCTTCAGAATACCACATCATAAGTTTTGCAGGGCACTATTGGGTGAAATTCGTAAGCCCCT
Source organism: Ignavibacteriales bacterium (assembly GCA_050258815.1). Classification (GTDB taxonomy): domain Bacteria; phylum Bacteroidota; class Ignavibacteria; order Ignavibacteriales; family SURF-24; genus JAAXKN01. The sequence continues at coordinate 17,100 of JBLMZM010000164.1, read as the reverse complement.
GATTTCAACCAGCATAAACAGGGCCGGACAGGAACCCTTAAATGAAAAGGATCTGATAAGTTACGAGTTTGGAAATGAACTGGATGCAATTTTTTATACTGAAAAGAAAACGTTTGCCAATAGTTCCACTATAATTAACCTGACTGAAAATTCTCCGGTTCTGATACGGGAGGGGGTCGTGAAATTTAAGGATATAATGGATGTTTACTAAAACGTGTTTAATTGACTTTTTGAGCAGGGTTAGTTAACTTTGCAAAAAAATGCCATGAATTTTAACAAATTAAAAAATATAAAGGATTTTTCACTTTTAATTATCCCAAGCCATCAGGGAATTCAGACAAAAAGTCATAAATTTGATGTTTTTAAGATCATTCTTTACTTATCTGGTTATACTTTTTTTATATTTGTAATTATTTTATTATTATTATTAGTTACTCCTGCCGGAAATATACTTCTTTTGAAGAATGAAGCCTCTCTAAGATCTCAGAATGAAAAAATTGACGCACTGAATAAAAAAGTACTGCTGCTTACAGGTGAACTTGAAAATATCTCAGTGCTTAATAAAAAATTGAAGAATGCAATTTCAATTGGGGATTCGGGGTTGGCTAAACGGCTTGAAAAGCCGAATGGGAGTTCAAAAAAAGGTCAAAAGGAGAGTCTGCTGGGTGGGAATCTCATTACGGTTATAAACCGGATATTTTATTTATCAGCTCATCAGAAGGATGAAAAAATATATTTCCTGAAACCTGTGGGAAGCGCTTTTATAAGCAGGGGATTCAATGCCGAAAGAGGGCATATGGGAATAGACTTTGCCGTGAAGGCAGGAACACCTGTTGCGGCTGCAGCCAGCGGATATGTTATCTTTGCTGGTTATACTGCTGAGGACGGTTTTATGCTGATTCTGATGCATAGCCAGGAATATATCAGCGTTTATAAGCATTGTTCTGTTCTTACAAAAAAGGTGCGTGACAAGGTTATTCAGGGGGAAGTTATAGCTTTTAGTGGAAACACAGGTATGGAAACTACAGGGCCTCACTTGCATTTTGAATTGTGGCAGGATGGTCAGGTAATCGATCCCAAAGGCTTTTTAACCAATTAAGGAGTGCAGAGTGTCTATTGTACAAAAAAAGAATACAAGCGGTTCAATTGAAGACGTCAGTATTATCAGCCGCGGGGTAAATATTGAAGGTAAGCTGATCAGTCAGGGGAACGTTAGAATTGATGGAATTGTTAACGGTGACGTTTCTGTGAGTGGCAATCTGACGCTGGGTGAAAGCGCTGAAATCAGGGGTGAAGTTAAGGCTGAAAATATAACATTGAGCGGAAAGATAACCGGGTCGGTAAATGCCGCTGAAAAGCTGATACTAGAATCCAGGTCCTCCTTAAAAGGCGATCTGGCTGCAAGAATCCTGGTCGTTGAGCCCGGAGCTTTTTTCGACGGAAAATGTACAATGCCCGTCAGTGATAGTTTAGCAGAATAAAATCAAATGGAAGATCCGGATAAAATAAAGCGGACAATTAAAAGCTATAACGATGTAGGTCCTTATCTGGGACTGGGTGTTCAGCTGGCTGCATCTATTATCCTGATGTTTTTCCTGGGCCGGTGGCTCGACTCGAAATTTGAAATAGAACCTGTATTGACCATAATTTTTTCCTTTCTGGGCGGGTTTGCCGGAATTTACAATGTTATTAAAACAGTACTGGATTTAAACAAAAAGAACAAAAGTGAAAAAGACTCTTAACCTAATACTTGTAATATTTTTAGCCCTTTATGTGCTTTTAATTGTATTATACAAGACTTCAGTTATTTCCTATGCCTTTTTAAATGCTTCATTTTACAGCGGTGTTATAAATATACTAAATGTGCTTGCCTCGCTCTTTGCTTTTAATTATTCCATGAACAGGTCAAATAAGACATTTTTGATCTTTAATGTGGGTGGGATGATCTTACGCATGTTCTTGCTTTTAGCAATAATTTTAATTTTACTTAAATTCTTGAATATTGATAAATATGGTTTTATATTTAATTTTTTTATTTTATATATTGTGTTTTTAGCCATTGAAGTCAATTATTTTAGATTAAAAATATCACAAAAGAAAACCTAAGCTATGTTTAATTATATGGAAGCTGATACAGTCAAAGCTATAAGTGACACCGTAGCCCAGACTAACAGTAAATCGGACAGTGGTTGGATATTGCACCATATATTAGATGCAAAGTATCTCGATTTTGAACCCTTTGGCAGAATCCCTTTACCCGAATTACACCTCTTTGGAATAGATATATCAATTACCAAACACGTAGTTTTTATGTGGATCAGCCTGCTGCTGCTGCTGGTAATATTTTATTTTGTCGGAAAGAGTTATAAAAAATCCAGGGTACCAAAGGGTTTCTCAAACATGATTGAGTTACTCGTAGTATTTGTCAGGGATGACATTGCAAGACCCACGATTGGCAAGGGATATGAAAAATTCCTCCCATATCTGCTAACAGTGTTCTTCTTCATACTTACTGCTAATTTTCTGGGGCTTGTACCATACAGTGCTACAGCTACAAGCAATATCTCTGTTACAGCCACTCTGGCAATAATTTCTTTCGTTGTCATTCAGGCAGGCGGAATAATGAAAAATGGTGTGTTCGGATACTTCAAAGGTCTGATCCCACATGGTGTCCCGGTATTCCTTCTTCCAATTATGTTTGTTGTTGAGCTGCTTGGCTTATTTACAAAACCTTTTGCACTGGCTATTCGTCTTTTTGCTAATATGACTGCCGGGCACATAGTGATCCTGGCACTGATAGGATTGATATTTATTCTGAAGACCATTTTCGTAGCCCCCGTTTCGATTGCATTTGCTCTGTTTATCTATCTATTGGAAATTTTGGTCGCCTTGATACAGGCATATATTTTTACAATGTTGTCATCCCTCTTTATTGGTATGGCAGTACATCAGGAACATTGATTTTAACTAACGGTATATATCTTAATAAAAGGAGAAAATTAAATGAACTTCGCATACTTAGCAGCCGGATTTGGTGCGGCATTAACTGTTATTGGTGGTGCTTTTGGAATTGGAAAATTAGCCAGCTCAGCTATGGAAGCCAGTGGCAGACAGCCCGAAGCAGCAGGTGATATCAGAACTTCGATGATCATTGCAGCAGCTCTTATTGAAGGTATCTCTCTGTTTGCACTGGTTATTTGTATTCTGCTGGCTTTGAAGTAAGTCTGTTTGGAGTGTTTAAGACACTCCGTTTTTTTTAAGGACTAATAATTCAAAGGAAAAGTAAACATGTTAGCTTATTTGAATATAGCTCTGGTTACGCTGATTGAGGCAGAAGAATCAAAACCCGGTTTGCTTGCAGTAAATCCCGGACTTATTTTCTGGACAGTAATTACTTTTGTAATACTGCTTCTGATCCTGAAGAAAATAGCCTGGAAACCAATTCTGAATGCTCTGGACGAAAGGGAAAATTTTATTAAGGATTCTCTCGACAAGGCAGAGAAAGCCAGGAGTGATGCAGAAAAACTGCTTATTGAAAATCAGGCGGCACTTGCCAGAACTGAAGAGGAAGCGCAAAAGATAATTGCACAGGGACGTGAATTTGCTGAAAAATTGAAGAATCAGATCATTGCCGAAAGCAAGACAGAAGCTAAAAAGATCGTTGACGATGCAAGTGCTGAAATCAAACGAAAAAATGATGAGGCTTTCGAATCTTTAAAGGACCAGGTGGCTTTAATTGCCATACAGGCTGCGGAAAAGATCATTAGAGAGAATCTGGACAAAGAAAAGCAAATGCATTTAGTTAATAAATTTATTGACGATTTACCCAAGAACTGAATATGAGCAATCTGAATATTTCTTCACGATATGCTAGTGCACTCATGCAATTAGCCTCGGAAATAGATACATTTCAGCAGGTTTCTGCTGACATGGAACTGGTTTATAATACAATCCGTGACTCACGGGAGCTTCAGGTAGTGCTATTAAGTCCGGTGATAAAGTCAGAAGATAAATCACGGGTTTTGACGGGAATATTTGAAACCAGGGTAAGTACGGATTCCTTAAGTTTTTTACACTTTGTCATTAAAAAGAACAGGGAGCATCTACTGTTCAATATCATCAGACAGTTCCTGGTTCTGCGCGATCAAAAGCTGGGAGTTGTAAATGCCGAAGTGTATAGTGTGGTTGATCTTACTGATGATTTAAAAGAAAAATTAAGTAAGAGGTTAGAGGAATATACTAAAAAGAAAGTCCGTCTTTCTTTTTCTCTGAAAAATGAACTATTGGGAGGCTTTGTCGTTAAGATCAACGACACGGTAATTGACGCTTCCCTTAGTCACCAGCTGGAATTGTTAAAAGAGCAGTTCCTTAAGGAAGGTTCCTCGCCGAATTAAAGAGAAGATTAAATTTTAAAGGAAAGTGAAATGGCAGAAGTTAGACCTGATGAAGTATCTGCAATTTTAAGAAAACAGCTCGCTGGTTTTGATAAAGATGTAGACATATATGACGTCGGTACAGTACTCCAGGTTGGGGATGGTATCGCGCGCGTCTATGGGTTATCCAAAGTCATGGCCGGTGAATTGATAGAATTCCCAAACGAAGTTTTCGGAATGGTGCTGAATCTGGAAGAAGACAGTGTTGGATGCGTGCTCTTTGGTGATACTGAGCTGGTAAAAGAGGGAGATACGGTTAAAAGAACCAAACGTGTAGCCTCTTTTCCCGTGGGTGAAGCCATGCTGGGCAGGGTTATTAATCCACTTGGACTTCCTATAGACGGTAAGGGACCGATCCACACAGAGCATTTCCTGCCAATTGAAAGAAAAGCTCTGGGCGTTATTGACCGCCAGCCGGTGAAGCAGGCACTGCAGACCGGTATTACGGCTGTTGATGCTATGATCCCGATCGGAAGGGGACAGAGAGAATTGATAATCGGCGACCGCCAGACCGGCAAGACGACAATTGCGATCGATACAATCATAAATCAAAGAAGTACACATACAGAAGAAGCAAAGAACAACGGTATCAGACCGGTTTACTGTATATATGTAGCTATTGGACAAAAATCTTCCACCATTGCCCAGGTTGTGGCAAAACTGCACGAACATGGTGCTATGGATTATACTACTGTCATAGTGGCCTCCGCATCGGAAGCTGCTCCTCTGCAGTTTATTGCCCCCTATTCAGGTGCAACCTTAGGTGAATACTTCAGAGATAACGGAAGGGATGCCCTGGTTATTTATGACGATTTGTCCAAACAGGCTGCTGCTTACCGTGAGCTTTCTTTGCTGTTGAAAAGGCCTCCGGGACGTGAAGCTTATCCGGGGGATGTTTTCTATCTGCATTCAAGATTGCTGGAACGTGCTTCCAAATTAAGTGACGCTCAAGGAGGCGGAAGCCTTACAGCCCTGCCTTTAATTGAAACCCAGCAGGGTGACGTTTCGGCATATATCCCTACTAATGTTATTTCTATTACTGATGGTCAGATATATCTGGAACCAAACCTTTTTAATGCCGGTGTAAGACCTGCGATCAACGTTGGTATCAGCGTGTCCCGCGTAGGCGGTAATGCACAGAATAAGGCAATGCGAAAGGTCTCAGGTTCTCTGAAACTTGACCTGGCTCAGTACAGGGAACTGGAAGCATTCGCGAAATTTGGCTCTGACCTCGATAAGGCTACCCAGCGCACTCTTTCAAAGGGTGCCAGACTAGTTGAATTGCTGAAACAGGTACAGTATAGCCCGATTCCGGTAGAGAAGCAGATTATCAGTATTTATGTCGGTACGAATGATTACCTCGAAACGATTCCTGTTGCTGACGTAAAACGATTTGAAAAGGAATTACAGGAATATATTGAATTGAAGTATAACGATATACTTACAACTATCAGGACGGAAAAAGCCCTGAGTGATGCTACAATTGCCAAAATCAGGGCAGCTGTTGAAGAATTTTTACCAAAATTCAAAGCTACTGAATAATTGACAATGAAACTGTAGCCGCTTGTTCTTAAAATTATAGATCTTGCCCAAAAGGCAAGATTTATAATTTATGGCAATGTCAGTATTTCATTAACTCTACGTTATTCCGCATGGACCAGGTTCTGCGGAAATATGGTTTGGAGGCTGTTTAATTGAATTTCCGGCATATATTGCAGGAGTCAATTCAAAAGCTTTTAGACTTGTTGTTGATATAAAAAATATTATTTTAAATATGAGATGTTTTAACCCTAAATCTTAAGAATTATGGCCACATTAAGGGACATCAAGAGAAGAATAATTGGTATTAAGAGTACACAGCAGATAACCAAAGCCATGAAAATGGTGGCTGCTGCCAAACTTAGAAGGGCTCAGGAAAATATAATAAATGCCAGGCCCTATTCACGAAAAATATCGGAAGTTATAACCCAGCTTCTGTCTATTACCAACCATTCCAATAACCCGTTATTGGTGGAAAGGGAGGTTAATAATGTTGCTGTTGTAATTGTAACCTCTGACAGGGGGTTGTGCGGTGGGTTCAATATGAACCTGATACGTGAAGCAACAAGGCTTATACACGAGGAATATAACAGTTATTATGAATCAGGCCACCTTTTCCTGTATTGTATCGGGAAAAAGGGTTTTGACCATTTTTCCAGAAGGAAATACAATATCGTAGGGGATTTCCCCGGTGTATTTTCGAATCTGAAATTCCAGACCGCAACAACTGTTATGTCTGAATTGAAATACCGTTATCTGTCAAATGAATATGATAAAGTTCTGGTAGTATATAATGAGTTTAAGTCGGTTATTCAGCAGCGGATCGTTGTTGAACAGCTTCTGCCCATTCCTCAGGTAAAAAGTACTGAGAATACAGGTGTGACAAATACGGATTACATTTACGAACCCGACAGGCTCTCAATAGTTAACAGTCTGCTTCCTAAACATTTGAATTCACAGATATGGAGAGTTTTGCTTGAATCATATGCTTCTGAGCTCGGTGCAAGAATGACTGCAATGGATATGGCTACTGAAAACGCTAAAGAGCTAATTAGTTCCCTGCAGCTGAAGTATAATAAAGAAAGGCAGGCCGCTATTACGAAGGAAATTTTGGAAATAGTTAGCGGTGCAAATGCATTAAAAGGCGGATAAAGACGAAAAACATTTGTAAAAAACAAGAAAATTAGCTAAATTTAGTGTCATTTTTTAAAATATATGTTTGAAGATTTAACAAATAAGCTAGAGACTGCGCTTAAGAAGATAAGTGGACAGGGTAAGTTAACTGAAGGTAATATTTCGGATAGTTTGCGTGAGATAAGACGTGTTCTTTTAGATGCTGATGTTAACTATAAAGTTGCCAAAAAATTCATAGATGATGTTACTGCTAAAGCTGTGGGTAAAGAAGTGCTTAACTCCATTACCCCGGGACAGCAGATAACAAAAATTATTTATGATGAACTTACTGTTTTGATGGGCAGCAGCCAGTCGGAAATGAAACTGAGCGGATCAGGACCTACGGTCATACTTATGGTCGGCCTTCAGGGTTCCGGAAAAACGACTTTCAGTGCCAAGCTGGCCAAATCCCTGAAATCAAAGAACAGAAAGGTTCTCCTGGTAGCAGATGATATTTACAGACCTGCTGCTATTGAGCAGCTGAAGCAGCTTGGAGGACAGATTAGCGTCCCTGTATTTTCAGCTGATCATAAAGACGCAGTTAAGATTGCCAGAGATGCTGTTGCATATGCAAAAGAAAACGGTCTGGATACTTTAATTATTGATACTGCCGGCCGGCTGCACGTGGATCAGGAGATGATGCAGGAAGTGACTGCGATTAAGCAGAGCGTTCTGCCGACTGAGACACTCTTTGTAGTGGATTCAATGACCGGACAGGATGCAGTTAACTCGGCAAAAGCATTTCATGAACAGGTCAATTTTGACGGAATCGTTCTTACAAAGCTGGATGGTGATACAAGAGGCGGGTGTGCTTTGTCTATCCGCGCGGTCGTTGATAAACCTATCAAGTTTATTAGTCTTGGTGAGAAGTTAGATTCTATTGAGGTCTTCCACCCTGACAGGATGGCCTCACGTATTCTCGGAAAGGGCGATATTGTTTCCCTGGTCGAAAAGGCTCAGGAGCAGTACGATACTGATGAAGCCCAGGAACTTGAAGCCAGACTCAGAGAGAATAAGTTTGACTTTGAGGATTTTCTTAAGCAAATTAAAATGATCAAAAAAATGGGTTCCCTGAAATCGATCCTTGCGATGGTTCCGGGATTAGGCTCACAGATAAAAAATGCGGATATTGACGATAAGCAGCTCCTGAAAGTTGAAGCGATCATTCATTCAATGACAAAGCTGGAAAGATCAACACCTAAGATCCTGAATGGCAGCCGCAGAAAGCGTATTGCAATCGGCAGCGGGACTAGTATTCAGGATGTTAACAGGCTGATTAAACAGTTTCAGGAAATGCAGAAAATGATGAAAATGATTAATTCAGGCGGAAGGAGAAATCCTTTTGCAGGTCTAAAGAACTTTAGATAAATTGAATATAAAGAAATATAATTCGGAGGAACAAATAATTTGGCAGTTAAGCTAAGATTAAGAAGAATGGGTAAAAAGAAGCAGCCTATATATAAAATAGTTGCTGCAGATTCACGCGCCCCAAGAGACGGAAAGTTTTTGGAAGCTATTGGATTATACAATCCGCTTACAAATCCGGCTACAATTGATATTAAAGAAGAAAGAGCGCTTTATTGGTTGGGAGTAGGTGCACAGCCTACTGATACTGTAAAGAACCTTTTAAGCAAATCAGGTATCCTTTTGAAGAGGGAATTGACAAAGCAGGGATTTTCCGAACAAGACGTGAATTCAAAATTTGAGGCCTGGTCTAAACTTAATGAAGCCAAAGTTGGTTCAAATAAAAAACAGACTAAGTCTGGTGCTAATAAGGAAGGGGTAGCAACAGATAAAGAGCAGCCTAAGGAAGTCAATGTAGCGGAAGTAAAGAGTACTACTTCCGATGAAAATCCCGCCTAAAACAGCTTGCAACAGAGAGCTTTTACCGGATTTTCATACTACTAACTAAGTACTCTTCGCTTAAATAGTAAGAGGGTTAAAATATGAAAGAATTCATCGAATTTATTGCAAAACATCTTGTGGACAACCCGGATGGCGTAAGTATTGAAGAGAAGACATCTGATGATAATAAGTCGGTACTTTCTCTTAAGGTGAGCGCAGAAGACGTAGGAAAAGTAATAGGTAAACAGGGTAAAACCGCACAGGCAATGAGGACTTTATTAACTGCTGTTGCTGCTAAGGAAGGAAAGCGGGTAGTTTTGGAAATACTGGATTAATTGGTTCTTATACTATTGTGAGTGAGTATTATTTAATAGCAGAGATCAAGGCCGTCTACGAAAATGACGGATTTGTATACATAATTCCTTACTCAGATAGTCCTGAACGTTATTTTCAGTTAAAAGATGTGTATATTGACATCTTCGGTGATAAGAAAAAGTTCTCTGTTGAGAAGGTAATCCGGGTAAAAAACCTGATTGCTGTTAAATTTAGGAATTTTAACAGCGATAAGGAAGTTGAACTACTGCTCGGCAAAAGAATTTTTGTGGATTCAGAAGGACTGATTAAGCTGCCGGAAAATACGTTTTTTATTCATGACCTGATTGAAAGCCAGGTATTCCGTGATGGAAAGCTAATTGGTACGCTTGTAGATGTACTTACACTACCTGCAAATGACGTTTATGTTATCAGGGATACGTCTGATAAGGAATTATTAATTCCTGCTGTTTCCGATTATATTGAAAGTTTTGATTCAAATAATAAAGTGCTGATACTGAAACCAGGAAGTGAGTTATATTTAGAAGAAGAGGATGATGAGGATTGATATTATTTCTGCTGTTCCGGATTTACTGGTTAGCCCTTTAAATACCAGTATTATTAAGCGGGCGCAGGAAGCAAAAAAAGTTGAGATAGTTGTTCACAACCTTCGTGATTATACGCACGATAAACATAAGTTGATAGATGATAAGCCTTTTGGCGGGGGAGCTGGTATGCTTCTCAAGCCGGAGCCGTTCTTTGAATGTATCGAATCTTTATTGTGTAAGAGAAGTTATCAGCATATAATTTATAGTTGCCCAAAGGGGAAAATCTATAACCAGCAGCTTGCTAACAAGTTTTCCATAGCAGAAAACATTATTGTTATTGCTGGTCATTATAAAGGAATTGATGACAGGGTTAGAGAGACTTTTGCTACGGATGAAATATCAATCGGCAATTTTGTCCTGAGCGGAGGAGAGCTGCCGGCCTTAATAATTGTTGATTCTATTGTAAGGCTGATACCCGGCGTATTGGGTGATAGTGAATCGGCTCTTAATGATTCTTTTCAGGATGGAGATGTGGTTGAACCTCCATATTATACCCGTCCGGCAGAATACAGAGACTTAAAAGTGCCTGAAGTGCTTCTTTCGGGAAACTTCAGAAAAATTGAGGATTGGAAAGCCGACCAGTCCAGGATATTAACTGAAAAATGGAAAAAAATAAATAGTTCGGAGTAGGACATGGATAATCTAAAAGAATTTGTTGCGGATCAAATTAAAACCGACATGCCGGAATTTAACCCTGGCGACCATATTCGCGTGCACGTAAGAGTTATTGAAGGTGACAAGGAAAGAATACAGCCCTTCGAAGGTGACGTAATAAGCATCAGAGGCGGTGGTATCAGCAAAACCTTTACCGTAAGAAAGATTTCAAGCGGTGTTGGCGTTGAAAGAATATTTCCTTTTAATTCACCAAAGATTGCTAAAATTGAAGTTCTAAAACAAGGCGACGTCAGAAGAGCAAAACTTTATTATTTGAGAAGCCTTTCAGGTAAGGCAGCCAGAATTAAAAATAAAGCAAAATAGTTTTTCGATAAACGAGCCGCCCTATATAGCGGCTTTTTTTATATTATGAGATTATTATTTCCCAAAAATATTTATACTTCACTTCTGGCGGCTGTTATGCCTGCCCAATTGAAGGAATCCGTTATTTTTAAGGAAGCTTCGGTTATCAGTTCAGAATTGGAGCAGGGCAATGCTGATATTGCCCTTATTCCTTCCTGTGATCTGTTGAAACATTCCGGGTTTTTTGTTTCCAGCAAGATTGCTATCTCCTTTGACGGGTTTCTTTCGAATGCTTATTTTTATTTTTTACCCGATCAGAATAAATTTACTGATATATTTCTCAGCGGGGACGTTACAACAAATGAAATTATTCTGAGTAAGATACTTTTCAAGGAAAAATATTCTTCCGACGTTCAGATGCACCTTGACACTGGCAAGGCCGATTATTCTACCAGGAACTATCTTGTTGTTGGAGATAGCAATCTGGATAACAGCAAATTTGACCACGGGTTGAGTTTCTCTGATGAGCTATCTGAAATGCTTTTTTTACCCTATGTTAACTTTATAGCGGTTTCAAAAGATGAGGCGTTTATCCAGAAGTTTAATGAAGAATTAAGCGAAATAGACGTGCTGATTGAGGATAATGTGGACACTATGTTACATAAATTTTCACTTAACGAAAATTCCAGGGAACTGATTAAAAATAACCTGAATTCTGTTTATTTTGAAATGACTGATTCTGAAGTCGATGGGTTAAAAGAGCTGCTGCAGCTTCCTTATTATCATGGTCTTCTGGATGATATGGTAGAAATAAAGTTTGTATAAATCAGTTTGTTTGAACATAATTCCGGAAAAAGCGGGGATAGCCCAATTGTATCAGTCAGGTTATCCCCGCTTTTTTGTGTCTGCATCAGAGGGTTAACAGGGATATACTTAGTATATCCTGGTTCTCACGGAAACACTTCATCATTTCAGACGAAGCAGCTTTGTTGAGTTTCATTGTACAGCAGGCTGCAATACCACCTTCGAAAATAACATTCTCAACTTCTTCGATATTAATTTCACCTTGTTTCAGAATATCAAATATTGCTGCAAGCACTCCAGGTTTGTCGTAATGTTTGACAACAAGCTGATAGTGTGCATCGGTCTTTTTAGCCCTGTTTACCCAATGTGCTATCACACCACTATTAATGTAATCTTTGATGATCTTTACTGTTTCTTCAGCAACTGCATTCTGAGCCTGTTCTGTTGATGCTCCTATGTGGTGGGTAACATATACATTATCAATTTCCTGCAGCGGTGAGGATACGGTACCGGCTTTACCTTCAGGTTCATCCTTGAATACATCGAGTCCTACTTTCAGGTTTTTGGCCTTAATTGCTTTAATTAGTGCGTTTTCGTCAATTATTTCAGGGCGTGAGGTATTAATAAGTATTGAATTCGGCTTCACGTATTTGAACATCTCATCGTTGAAAAGATTACGTGTTTCATTTGTAAGCGGTAAGTGAATGGAAATAACATCTGCAATAGGAAGGATCTTGTCCATCTCTGAAAAATCCTTGATTGGAATGCCTTCAATCCTGGAGATATCCTTTCCATAGACGTTCATTCCCAAAGCCAGGGCCCTGTGTGCAACCTCCTTACCAATATTACCTACACCGATAAGTGCCAGGTTTTTACCCATTAGTCCTTCAGCCTTTGAATATTCTGCCTTATTCCACGTCCCCTTCTTAAAATCCATTACATTATGGGGTATCCGTCTGTCGAGAGCTATCATGAGTCCAATGGTTAATTCAGCAACTGCAACTGAGTTTTTGCCGGGACAGTTGGCAACGTACACACCCTTCTGGTTGGCAGCCGGAATATTAATATTATTAACACCGGCTCCTGCTCTGACTATCAGATTAAGGCAGTCACTCTGATTAATGGTCTCGGCTGTAACGTTTGTTGAACGCACTACCAGAATGTCAACGCCCTTGATATTGGACGGCAGTTCGTTTTCGCCCAGTTTTGGAGAATAAACAACTTCCAATCCGAGGTCCCTGAATTGGTCGAGGTAATGTTCGGGAAATTTGTCGGCGATCAAAACTTTCATATTCCTGTCTCCTTTTTTTTAATAAAAATCTCAAATCAGCCAAGCATTGGAATTTTAATCCCAAGGGCTTTTGCATTATCTATTGCCTGTTGATAACCAGCATCGGCATGGCGGACAATTCCCATACCGGGATCATAAGTCAGCACTCTCTCAATTCTTGCTGCTGCAGCCTGAGTTCCATCTGCAACAACAACCATACCTGCATGAATTGAATTACCTATTCCAACGCCACCTCCATGGTGCACCGATACCCAGCTGGCTCCACCAATTGAATTCAGCAGTGCGTTCAGTATCGGCCAGTCAGCAATTGCATCGCTGCCATCAAGCATTTTTTCAGTCTCACGGTTAGGAGAGGCCACAGAACCACAGTCCAGATGATCTCTTCCGATAACTATCGGGGCTTTAACCTTTCCTGAAGCGACAAGATCATTAAATATCTTACCCATTTTAGCTCTTTCACCATAACCAAGCCAGCAGATTCGTGAAGGCAGTCCCTGGAAGTGTACTTTCTTCTGAGCCTTCTGGATCCAGTTTATAAGAGCCTTATTCTCAGGGAAAGAATCCATTATGGCCCTGTCAGTCACATAGATATCTTCCGGATCGCCTGAAAGGGCAGCCCAGCGGAAAGGGCCCTTACCATCACAGAACAGGGGTCTGATATATTCGGGGACAAAGCCGGGAATATCGAATGCATCTTCAACACCGTTGTCCTTTGCTTCACCCCGGATATTATTTCCGTAATCAAATGTAACGGCTCCTCTTTTCCTGAATTCGAGCATCGCCTTCAGATGTGTTACAAGGGTTTGCTTTGAAAGCCTTATATATTCGGCGGGATCTGATTTCCTCAGGGAAACTGCAGCCTCAAAGCTCATCCCCATCGGCACATAACCATTAAGCATGTCGTGTGCTGAAGTCTGATCTGTTAAAACATCGGGAATAATATTTTTTGATAAGATCAATGGCAGAATCTCACCCGCGTTACCAACCAGACCTACTGAAAGGGGAGTGCCGTTCTCTTTTGCTTTTAGTACAAGATTTAATGCTTCATCAGGGTCTTCAGTTAAAACATCGATGTAGCCGGTTTCAATCCGTTTCTGAATTCTGCTTTTGTCTGCGTCGATACCCAGGAAAGCTGCGCCGTTCATCGTAGCAGCTAGAGGCTGGGCTCCGCCCATACCGCCAAGGCCTGCCGTAAGCAGGAACTTGCCGCTGAGTGAACCGTTAAAATGACTGCGGGCACATTCGGCAAAAGTTTCGTATGTTCCCTGAAGAATTCCCTGAGTACCAATATAGATCCAGCTGCCTGCGGTCATTTGTCCATACATTGTAAGTCCAAGTGCCTCAAGTCTCCTGAATTCATCCCACGTAGCCCATTTAGGTACCAGCATAGAATTTGAAATAATTACTCTGGGGGCGTCTGAATGGGTCTTGAAAACCGCGACCGGTTTCCCTGACTGAACCAGCAGCGTTTCATCGCCTTCCAATTCCTTTAGAGATTTTACTATTGCATGATAACAATCCCAGTTCCGGGCAGCTTTACCTTTGCCACCGTAAACAATCAGCTGGTCCGGATTTTCGGCAACTTCGGGATCCAGGTTATTCATCAGCATGCGCATGGCAGCTTCCTGAATCCAGCCTTTGCAGGCGAGCTCTGTTCCGTGCGGAGCTTTAATTCCGCTAGCAGTTTTTGTTTCCATAGTTAGTTACTAAAATGTGTTGAAAGTATGTTTTGATATTGTACGTACAATGATTTATAGAGCCATTTTTTGAAAAACCAGCTTTTCTCCATTTTATTCTTCAAAAATTTTAAATTCTCCTTTAACTGCATTGTAAGTCTTGTTAATTCATCTTTTGTAAGTTTAACGTTATCCGAAGGTTCGCTCAGTTTTGTGATAATTGAATTGTAAGCCTTTACATCGGCAAAAAAACGATTGTCAGTTTCCATCTGTTTGATAGCCTGCTTACAGAAATTGATCAGGATTCTCTTTTCATTTTTGTCAAATTCGTAGGTGTAATTCTTAAATAACTGTTTCATAAGCCTTGTTGAAGTTTAGTGATAATAAATTTTCTCTCATGGCCTGATAGCCAGGTTTGATAACATTATAAATAAAATGAAGTCTTTCTTTATAGGGGATAAATGCTGACTTCATGGCATTTATTGTTATTTTTTCAATGTCATCCAGATTAATGTGAAAATACTTGATTGCCGTAAGAAACTCTTTAGTCATAGTGGTATCACTCATAAGGCGGTCATCGGTATTTATTGTAACGCGGAATTTCTCCTTATAAAGATAACCGAACGGATGATTCTCGATTTTGTCAATCGCCCCTGTATGTACGTTACTCAGCAGGCAGATCTCAAGTGGAACTCTTTTATCCAGTATATACTGGGCCAGTTCACCGAGGCTTACAACCTTATTATTGTCATCGAGAACAATGTCTTCGGTAAGTCTTGTAGCATGACCTATCCGGTGCGCACCGCACCACTGCAAAGCCTGCCATATGGATTCTTTCCCAAAGGCTTCGCCAGCATGAATTGTTATGTTAAAATTGGATCTTTGAATGAACTGAAACGCGTCCAGGTGTTTTTTAGGCGGGTATCCACCTTCTTCTCCTGCCAGATCAAAGCCTACAACGCCCTGGTTACGGAAATTAACGGCCAGTTCGGCAATCTCCAGGTTATTAGTCATATTTCTCATGCCGCAAAGGATGAGTCCATAACCAACACCGAAATCCCTTCTCCCTTTTTCAAGGCCTTCCAGCACCGCAGTTACGACGTCGTCATAATAAGTCCCCTTGGAAGTATGAAATACCGGGGCAAAACGGGTTTCCACATAGCAAACCCCGTCATCTTTCATATCCTCCATCATCTCATAAGCAACTCTTGTGAGAGATTCTTTGTTATTCATAACAGCGCAGGTATGTTCAAATCCCTGCAGGTATTCAACCAGATTTCCTTTGTTGGCACCCCTGTGGAACCAGTTTGCCAGTTCTCCGGGATCTTTGGTCGGCAGTTTTTTATAACCTATGTCATTGGCCAGTTCAATAATGGTCTGAGGCCTTAAGCCTCCGTCGAGATGGTCATGAAGGAGTACTTTGGGTACCTTACGGATGATTTGTTCAATTTCCAAAATTACCTCAATTTTGAGTCATAAAATATTCTTTTTAAGCTGTAAAAGCAATAACTTGATTTTGACTTCACATAGTTAGGTCTCTTTTTCGGGTTCAAATAGAAATTAACAAAACTATTGTTAATGGACAAGAATTCACAAAAAGAAAGAAATAAATCTTGATTTTCGGGGCCTAAATCGGTAATTTTTCGCAATATATATTTTCGTATTATAATAATAAAGGTAATAACCGGGAGACTAAATGAAACGGATATTTATATTCTCAATGTGTTCTATAATGCTTGTACTAAGTTTAAGCGCTTTTCAGTGCTCATCTACTGAAATGACGAGTGCTAAACTGTACATCCAGCAGAAGAATTATCAAAAGGCAATGGAAGCCTTACAGAAAGAACTTGATAAAAACCCTAAAAACGAAGAAGCCTATTATTTCTTAGGCTATCTTCATAGTGAACAGGGAAATTATCCAAAAATGATGGATGCTTTTAATAAATCTTTAGCAATAAGCAAAAAATTTGAAAAAAATATTGAAGACACCAGAAAATACAACTGGATGAATTCATTCAACAAAGGCGTTGCTTTCTTTAATAAAGCTACAAAAGCAAAAGCTGAGGACAGCGTAAAGGCTTACTTCGACAAGGCTATTCAATCATTTGATGATGCAATTGTAATTGAACCTGATTCAGCTGATACTTATAAGAATAAGGCATTTGCTCTGCTGCAGGCTAATCGTCAGAGCGACGCTATCCAGCCACTGGAAACTCTTTTGAAAGTAAAAAAAACAGCGGATGTTTATAAAATTCTTGGCCAGATCTATACATCTCAGGGTGCTAACCTGCTGACTAAATACAAAGAAAACAAAAGCGCTCAGGACAGCACAAAGGCAATGGAGGATTTTAACAAGGCCATTACGGTGCTGGAAGAAGGCCGTAAATTGTTCCCGGATGATCAGGATATTCTCCTCCATTTATCAAATGCCTATATTTCTGCAAACAAAGCCTCAGTAGCTA
>JBLMZM010000163.1:0-7885 GCA_050258815.1 Ignavibacteriales bacterium | reverse complement strand
GGTTTGTCAGGGTATTAAATAAAATTAAAAGAATCAAGCCTATCAGGCCATATGTAGTCAGTATTATTTTATAGGTAAGAATATTTGTTAATCCTTCTTTTTGAAGGAACTGTGCCCCCCAGCCGGCACACAGTGCTCCAATGGCGGTTGAAAATGAGCCGGCAAGGTTATACCATGCAAATACTCCGGGAAGATCTTTAGCGCTGACCAGCTCAGCAAGGGCCGACTGCTCAATAGATAAAAAGGGACCTATTTCCTTGCCGCTTGGACTAATGACCCCAATTGCTGCTGTTACTACCAGGACAACATAATTGCTGGTTAAGACAAAGATAAATCCACCGGCCGCCATCAGAATTGAGCCTGCAATAAGCATTTTCCTTCGGCTAAAATTGTCGGCATGTGTTGTGATCCAAAATGAAATAACTACATCGCCTAATAATGTAAGTGTAAGCAAGACTCCTATTTCATATTCTTTCAGGCCGATTACAGCCAGATAAAGAACAAGGATAACAGAGATAAATCCGTATGCAAACAATCTGATTGTGCGGGCAATAAATAAAATCCGGATATTCCATTTGTCCTGCCGCATAAAGTCATCCTGAAGGAATGAATCCTGTGAGTAAACCGGAAAATTTCATTCTTTGGCTTGCAATAATAATCACTTAGTGGCTGCTGCCTCAATTTTTGATTTCGTCTTTGAAACTGCGTCTTTAAGACCCTTTGCGAGGTTTTCAGGAGTATCATTTCCCCAGAAGTGCAGGAAGAATATTCTTGGATTATCATTCAGCATATGGTTATGCACTGCTGTAACTGCAATATTATGCCCTACAAGAGACTTTATTACCTGATTCACTTCATCGCCTACAAGGACAAAGTCGCCTGTAGTTACCGCCTTGTCCTTAACTTTCTGAAAATTTATGGACGTAGCCATTCCCATTGCCGTCGGGATTTCATCTCCGTTTTCTGTTACTTTGTCCGCCCTTGGCACAGAGATCTGAAGTATGTCGCCAGACATTTGTCCTTTTGTTCCCATAATGGACTGAACCTCTGACCAGTTGGTTTTACTTTGAACAGTCCGGTTTTGCTTTGGCTGGCTGAGAGGAATTTTTGTCTGGCTTATAACGGATTTGATTTTCTTTGCTAACTCTGTGGGGCTTCCCATACCACCTACATGCATGTACATTACCTGCGGGGTTTCTTTCAGCACGTGGTTGTGAAGTGCCGTGATCTCAAGGCCCGTTTCGACTGCTTTTTTCATTGCAGGCTCAACTTCAGTTTCAAGCAATACCATGTCACCCATCAGCATTGCGTCACCACCCATTTTCTTAAAGGCAATCCAGCCTGTAAGTGCTAAAGCAGGTTCTATTTTTACTCCATCCACTTTTACATTAAGGTCACTCCTTGGAAATGTAATTTTAAAGACATCTCCCTGAAGTTTTCCGGTCTTACCGATTATCTTTTCCACATCTTCCCATCCCTTGGTCTGGGAAAAGCCATCTGCCGTAAAGAACATCAAAAACATTACTGATAATATCAGCCTGAATATATTTATATTTCTCATTATTTTATCCTCCTCGAATTAATCCATTTCATTTTTTATCGTAAACCATTATCTGTACTTTCTTGCCTGATGGGACAGGTACAGCAAAGATTAGCTATTAAACATTAATTTATCTACTTTTTGTCTGCAAAAAGATCCGTAAAGACAAATATTAAGAAAAAACAAAAACCACCTAGCAGGTGCAGCCCCTCAAATCTTCCAAAGACTCCAAGCAAGGCAAGTATGCACCCCGCCGTAAGTAAAATTACATTCACTATTTTTAATATCATTTTTGTTACCTCGTCAAACGCTTTCCACTTTTACTTGTTTGTTCTTTGCAGTCTTAACATGATTATAGAGACCGTCTAAGAGCACAAAACCAATTTCACAGACCTTATGATCATCGTTAAGAAAGCCGGATAAGGACCTTACTAAGATGTCGATCCCTTTTGCTTCAAAGCGGTTGAATTTCTTATCCTTAAGGTCGATGTCATGAACTATTTCCGAAATATTCAGTAATGCCTTATCCTTAATCTGAAATGACTTCAGCAGTGTCTCAAATGTACAGTCTTCACCCCTGTGGCCGAACTCGCAGCCGAATACATCAAAAAGAAGTGCGTCTTTTGGAAGAGAATTCTCAGGCGCAAATTCAAACTGTGCATCTTTATCAATAAACCTTTTTATAAGCCAGGCAGAACAAAGCCTGTCGATATGAATATTCTTTCTGGTTGCCCACTTTTTCTTCTGAAAGTCCTTTGGATTATGTTTAATAAGCGGAATACCGGCAGAATCAGTTGGAAATTTAGATAAAAGATCTTTATTAAAAATTGAAAGTTTCAGTTTTACTTCCTGCGCCATTGGTGAGTGAAAATAGTCTGTCTCTGAAGTCTCCTCTAACTGATCAGCTAACTGTCCCAGTTCTTTCTGCAGCTCTTTTAGAAGCTTTTCACTTAAATTTGAAGACTTCTGCAGCTGTTGAAACCTCATCAGAAGGTTATCCCTTCTTTCAAGGAGCCTTTCATATTCCGCATCAGCTGTTTTCAGGAATATATTTTTAAGTTCATCATCTTCTTTACCATCTGCTGACTGAGAAATGAAGATTGCCCCATGACCTTTTACTTCTTTAATTTCGCTTAAAATCCATTGGAAGCTTTCCATATTTTCCTTGTTGTAGGGGAGAACGTAGGCTGAATCCCTGTAGAGTACAGCTCCAACCTTTTTCGTGTTCCGCCATATTCTTACCCGGTCACTGGACTTTAAGCCCTTAAGTTCGTGCACCAGAAAAAGCCACTTCATAACGCCTCTGTGTAATACTTATTACATATAGTAACATTTATTTACTTAATTGCTACAACGGAAAGTAGGGGTACCTTGTTTTTGCATCAGATGAGTTTTGGAGCATATGGATTATTGCTTGGAAGTAATTGTTTGCCTAGATTTTCAACCCTATTTTTGCCTGTATGGATTCTAAAATATTTATAAAAGCCCAATTATTATAAAAGTGATTTTCCTGATAGCTCTTCCGGCTTAAGGCTGGTTCAATTTCCGGTCTTACCATGATAGACCCAATGGATTATGGCTATAGAAAAGGTGATAAGCCAGTTAGCAAAAGCAGTAATTGGAAAAATTCAAAATTCGATTTGACTCATTATGCGAAAAGAGCTCAAAAGCAGCTTTTTCAGCTATCTCTGAGCTTTATTATTTCTTTAAACGGAAAGAGTGGGATTTTCCGCTCATATCCAAAATGATACGAATTTACGTTGTATTCATCATTTTTCGAAAGCCGATGTCATAAAAGTGCCATGAATATTTTTTCAACAAAAAAGCCCTCAAGGAATAAATCTTCTTTTTACTAATCCATTATTAGTCCCGATCCAGATATTTCCCTGAAGATCCACAGCAATTGAGTTTATAACCGTGTTTGGCAGTTTGGAATCAGCAGAGTTGTAAACAGTCCAATTCTCCCCGTCAAACATTTCCAATCCAAACCCGCCAACACCCAGCCATTTATTACCCTTCTTATCAATTGCAATGGACAAAACATAGTTACCCTTCATTCCGGAATTAGTACTGTCATAGACAGTCCAATTCTCTCCATCAAATTTAGCCAGCCCTGCAGGAGTTCCAATCCACTTGTTTCCCTGTTCATCAACTGCAATTGAAGTAACAATAGAACTCCGAAGCTTGGAATTAAGATTGGTATATACAGTCCATTTCTGCCCGTCAAACCTGGCCAGCCCACAATCAGTCCCGAACCATCTATTTCCCTGCTGGTCAACAGCAATAGAGTAAACCCAGAAGAGCCTTGGCAGTCCTGAATTATGACTATCGTATGCTGTCCAGCCCTTCCCGTCAAACTTAGCTAAACCCCCTCCCCAGGCTCCAGCCCAAAGATTCTCCTGCCGGTCAATCGCAATTGAGGAACAACTGGCAGGTGATATTCCAGAATTCCCGGAATTGTAAACAGTCCAGTTCTTTCCGTCAAATTTGGCTGCTCCTTTATCAGTTCCGATCCATTTATTCCCTTGCTTATCAATGGCAATTGAAGAAATGTAATTACTCCAGGCTTCAAAGTTCTTAAATATTTCTGCTATCTCCCCAGTCTGAGTATCTAATTTTGCCAAATATTTTGTGGTCCCAACCCAGAGATATTGTCCTTCAACAGCCTGGCATCTGACTTCTTCATCAGCAAGGAAATTTTCCCATTGCTGTGCATGGCAAAAAGAAGATAGAACGATAATGACAGAAAGTATTCTGATAAATTTCATTTGCTCTGTCCTTAGCAGTGTTGAATAAATGAGCTCAAAATTACTTAAGGAGCAACAGTTTCTTAGAATCCCTGAACTGGCCTGCCTGCAAAGTGTATATGTATACTCCGCTGGGCAGGGTTGATGCGTCAAACTGAACCTTATACTCACCTGCACTCTGCTCTTTACTGGCAATTGTTGATACTTCACGGCCGAGCATATCAAATATTCTCATTTCAACATGTGACTGTTTAGGAATTGAGTAGCTTATTGTTGTTGCCGGGTTGAAAGGATTTGGATAATTCTGCTTAAGATTGAATTCTGCTACAGCAGATGTATTTTCAGGATTAACAGAGAGGATATTATCATTTATCCATTTCAGAGCTTTCTTTACTACTGAATCTTCCCCCTTGTTTACATCTTCCGGAGTTAACCAAACATCATCATCCACTTTCTGTTTCTTATGCGTCAGATATTCCCCGGGATTACTAATATCCATACCGTTATATTCGGCAAAATCCAATTCGATATTAGAAATCATAATTCTTGAGGCAGATGCGAATGCAGAAGATGTGGACTTCCCGAATACCCTTACTTTGGGATGGTACTGCAGCCTTTTTACAATAAAATCAGAAGCGCTTATGGACATTGGTCCTGTAAGCACTGCAATTGGTTTATCAAAGTAAGCAGTTGAATCATCTGAAAAAATGTAATTAGATGTATTCTTCATTTGAAAATGATCATACGGATTACTTCTGGCAACTAAAGATAAAGTAGGAGCAGAATTCTTAAAAAGAAGGCTCAGTCCCCGGTCACTTTCCCTTACATACCCGCCATAATTTGCTCTGAAGTCCAGAATAAGACCTTCAGCCTTATTGACATTTATCAGCGAATCCAGTGCGTCATGAAATTTCACTGAAATTCCATTGAACCAATTCCAAACGTAGATGTATCCCACTTTTGTCCCTTCCACCATGCCCCAGGCAACAGACCAGTCATTGCTTTTATCAATCCATGGTACTCCGGGAACAGGCAACTGCTCGGAATAAGTAATATTGAATTTCTTATTTACCAAAAGATTTGTCGGAAGATGGACAATTTCGCCTGTTTTGAATTTCTTTATATCAATTGTATCGAACAAGTGCCAGTTTTGTCCTGCTCCTGAAAGCCATAGGTGCGTGAATGCCTCATTGTTTGCTCCCCACTGGCTTGTCATATTAATGGGTATTTCAAGCTTAAGCAGTTCCTTATAAAGTTTTTTCCATGGCACACCGTCATAGCCCAGCACAATGTCACCTGGTATCAGGCCAAGCGGATGATTTTCAACTGCCTGATAAACCAGCAGTGTACTGTCGGCAAGCGGTGTAAGTCCGGCCCCGAAACGGGAATCACGTCCCCAGACGCCTGTATAGAGGATGGGAACTCCGGGAGGGGCATCGAATACATACCCATAATTTACTCCCGGATCTGAAAATTTTGTATGTGTTTCCTGAAGCCTTAACCCGAGATAATTCATGATAGCTGCAAATCTGCCCCTTGTTACACCAGCCTCTATTTCAGGTCTGTACTTATCTTTCAACGCTTTCCAGTCAATATCAAGATTCTGAAAGCATGCATACTGGCGGTCTATTGTGTTCCAAACGGAATCAAACACTGTCAGATTAAATGCGGTAGGATTTCTCTCTGCCCACGTTGTGTCGATAATAGTCTTCCAATCACGGCTTAAAGCCCTGCATTTAACAGGGTTAAAGCTCTGGGGAAATATAGTGGAAGTAATTCCAAGTATAATAATTATGAAGTAAAGTCTTTTCATTGAATGTATCCCTAAAAAGTAATAAGAATTATAGTTCAAACACTTTCACATTTATTGAAAAGTTTACTTCACTTGAAGGGAAAGACTTTTGAAGAATGCTATACTTATATTCAAATCCGGCTGTCAAAAGGGAGCCAAAATTAGTATTGGTAAAAATACTAAATGGAATTCCCAACTTATTTTCAGTTGTTATCCGATGGCCCCAGGCATCTCCTGAATCCTTATAATAATCAATAAAGTTTATTGATAGACCAGTCGAAGCACCTATGTATAGGTCATTAAACAGAAGCCGAATGGACCCTATTCTAAGGAGCCTTCCATAAGATAATTCGATGGAGTGGAATCTTTCTTTTGAATCCGGTTCATTATCAAATTGAAACACCGATATTTTATTATATGCAAGTTTTATGGCGTTATTATTCCAGGAATAAAGAAATTGACCGCCAACTTTAAGCGGAAACCTTGAATAGCCAACCTGTCTGCCTGCAAGTCCCAGATTACCTCCGATATATCCAAAACTGGATGTATCAGAATCCCTGCCGGAATCAGCCTTTGCAATGCTAAACAAAAACCCAAGTAAAAGTATAATGTAATAAACTTTTTTCATTTGCCGCCTGCAAAATCATTAAAGAAAAGAATTGCCAGCAGGAGCATAAGACTTATTATAGAGCGGGATTTCATAGGAGACCTGTAATATTGAAAATGAATGGTTAATTAAAAGTTCAATACACACAGAACAAATTCATTACAATAGAAAATAACAAACCACGCACTCAAAAGTAAATCATTTCTGAATAATTATAATTTGTCAAAGGCCAGAAATATTAGTGTCCTAAATTTGTCCTAAAGTGTCAGAAGAGGGGGGATTGGGTGTAAGAGAGAAATGCCACTATACGAAAAAAGCTCAAAAACAACGATTTTACACTGTCTTTGAGCTTTATTTTTCTTTTTGCGGAAATAGTGGGATTCGAACCCACGGTACGCTTGCACGCACACACGCTTTCCAGGCGTGCCAGTTCAGCCACTCCTGCATCTTTCCGAATTGGCCGAGTTTCTGATAAATTCAGATCGTTAATATAAAAAAAGTATTCATTTAATTCAAAAGTATTGCTCACAATGTGCGAAGAATTTTTATATAATCCATTATTTTCTTAACTTTAGGCTTGTTAAATTTTCGCAGACTATAATGATAGAAGCTTATTCGGGAATATTTGTCAGGTCCATTATCGTCGTCTTAACGGCGGTCATAGGGGCTGTTTCAACATTTACCTTAAAAATAGATCACCACAAACTGTGCTCTCTTATCAGCTTTTCAGCCGGAGCGCTGTTTGGCGCTGCTGCATTTTCAATCCTGCCAGAGGCAGTCGAGGTCCTGAACCTCGCAGAACTGGCTGTTGGACTTGTATCAGGATATCTTGTATTCTGGCTGATAAGCAAGTATTATTTCCATGTTTGCCCGGCATGCTCGGCAAGTCATTTTGATGAGCAGACAACAAAAAGATTTTCGGAAATAGTGCTTCTTATGATAACTGCACTCTCTTTCCATTCCTTTTTTGATGGCGTAGCTCTTACAAACGGGGGAGCGCATCTTCATTCTGAAGGCAATTCGATCTTTTTTGTAATTGCTGTCCATAAAATACCAGAAGGACTTGCACTTGCATCTCTTATGCTTGGGGCAGCATATAGCAGGATAAAAATAGTTTCGTATGTGGCATTAGTTGAGCTTACAACCGTCCTTGGCGCTTTGGCCGGTATATATCTTATGGGCGCTAATATTTCTGATAT
>JBLMZM010000162.1:0-3367 GCA_050258815.1 Ignavibacteriales bacterium | reverse complement strand
CCCGGATGTTACTGAAGCAGCTGTAGTTACAAGTGAAGCGAACGGCTTAGCTGATGAAAAGAGAATTGTTGCATATATAGTTAAAGGTGTTTCTAAAGATGTATCAGTCAAGCAAATCAGGCAATTCCTAAGACAACGATTGCCTGAATATATGGTCCCTTCGGCGATAATAATATTGGACAAATTGCCACTTACGGCCAGCGGTAAAATAAATTACCGTGCTCTGCAATCACATGAATTACTTAATGCGGGGATAGAAAAAAAATATGTTGCACCGACAAGTGGCATTGAAGTTAAGCTTTCTGAAATAGGGATGAATTTGTTGAAGATTGACAAAATGGGAATCGAAGACAACTTCTTTGAGTTAGGTGGTCACTCTCTTCTGGCAACACAATATATTTCAAGTATTCGGGATATGCTTAACGTTGAAATATCTCTGCGTACAATGTTTGAACATCCAACCATTTCAGAGCTTGCAGCTATTATTGAACAAAAACAAGTTGAAAATATAGGAAATGATCTCCCGATGATAAGCTTACTTAGAGGAGATGGAGAACTTACTGACCTGTTAAAGGAAATTGAAATGCTTCCAGAAGATGAAGTCCAGAAATTGTTGAATGATGAACAGGATCAGGTGCACTATAATCCGGAAAATTGAGCAAAATATTCTGATTCGTATTATTATTAGCAGGGAAGGGGAAATTATGACGGATGCTACAAAATTGATGAACTCATTGTCACCTGAAAAGAGAGCTTTATTAGAATTAAAATTAAAACAAAAAGGGAATCTCTATAATACCTTCCCATTATCCTATGCACAGCAACGTTTATGGTTTTTAAATCAGCTTGAGCCTGAGAGTACTGCATATAATATACAGTCTGCAGTTGCACTTAATGGTTCACTAAGTATTGATGCTTTGGAAAGAAGCATTAACGAGATAATTAAACGCCATGAGGTGCTTCGTACTGTATTTAAAGTGATAGGTGATATACCTTCACAAATTATTTTGCCATTTAACCCACAAAAACTGCGGATTATAGATCTGAGAAATATCCCTGAAGAAAAACGTAAAGTTACAGCATTGAATAGTATAGCCGGGGAAACTAACCGTACTTTTGATCTTTCGGTGGGACCATTACTAAAGACCTGTTTATTTCAACTGGACAAAGATAGGTTTATTTTATCATTCTTAATGCACCATATAATTACGGATGGATGGTCAATTGAAATATTTATTAAAGAATTAGCAGTTATATATGAGGCTTTTTGCAATAATAATATCCCACAATTGCCGCCATTACCCATTCAATATGCTGATTATTCAACTTGGCAAAAGAAGTGGCTAGAGGGGAAAGTAAAACAAAATCAGATGGAGTATTGGAAAAAAGAATTATCTGATCTTCCAGTGCAATCTATGCTTCCTGGCGAGTGGTTAAACAAAGCCGGCGGGAAGGCAGGGTGTGCTGAAAAGTCAATTACTTTGTCCGTCGGGTATTTTGAGGAAATCCAGGACTTATGCAGGCAGGAAGGAGTTACTCCCTATATGTTGTATCTGTCCTTACTGCTGATATTTTTATACAAACATACAGGACAGGAAGATATCTGCATCGGTACACCGGTTGCAAACAGAAACAGGCGTGAAATTGAGCCTATTATGGGTTTCTTTGTGAATACGATAGTCCTCCGTACACAAATTGACGGGGATGCTATATTTACGGAATTTCTTAAGAGGGTAAAACATAAAACAATTGATTCATTTTCTAACCAGGATCTGCCATTTGATAAACTGGTAGAGGAATTATATTCAGACAGAGATTCGAAAATATCTCCTTTTTTCAGGATTATGTATCTTCATCAGAGAAATGTATTCTCTCATCTTGAGCTCCATGGTCTGAAGGTTATTCCGCTGGAAATTAAAAGTGAAAGCCTAAAATACGACATGACATTCTCTGTTTTTGAAGATTCTGAGAAAGGGGTGAAAATTACATTAAGCTACAATACTTTGTTATTCAGTGAAAGTACGATTGAGATGTTATTAAAGCATTTTAATACATTAATCAAGGATACTATTTCAAACCCTTCCAAAAGACTTTACGAATTGTCTATCCTTTCTAAAGAGGATGTAGCGAAAGTTATTTATGAGTGGAATAAATCCTATCTGCCAGTCACTGAACCCGAATATTTCCATAAACAATTCGAGCAAAAGGCAATAGAGTATAATGAGGAGGAGTGTCTAAGGTATAAAGAAGAGAGGGTAAGCTATAGAGAGTTAAACGAGCGTTCAAACAGGCTATCGCATTATCTGATAAAAAAAGGGATAAAGGCAGAAACCTCAGTAGGGGTAATGCTGGACAGGTCAGTTGATGTGATAGTTGCAATACTGGGAATACTGAAGGCAGGGGGGTGTTATGTTCCGCTGGAGGCCGGATATCCAGCTGAACGCCTGAGCTATATAGCCACAGATTCACAGCTGAAGCTGCTAATAACAAGCAGAAAGATGAGAGAAAAGCTTTTATTTGAGAGCAAAGAAGTACTGGTTATAGAAGAAGAGTCTAAGGCAATAGAAAGTCAAAGCAGTGAAAATCCAGAAGTAAGGCTTTCTATGGAGAATCTGGCCTACATAATCTATACCTCAGGATCGACCGGCAGGCCCAAGGGCGTAATGATCAGCCACAGGAACCTGTCACTCTACCTGAGCTGGGCAATCAGAGCCTATCCTTATGAAAAAGGAAGTGAGGTCATCTATCACTCGACACTATCGTTTGATGCAACCGTGACATCAATCTATCCGGGACTTCTAAGGGGGAGTGTAATAAGGATAATACCAGAGGAGAAGGACATATATCTTCTGGGTGAGGAGTTGAAGAAGCAGGGGGATCACAGTGTGGTAAAGATCACACCAGCACACCTGGACATATTAAGTGAGCAGCTAAAAGGTGAGGAGAGGCTGAATGTAAGGGCATTTGTCCTGGGGGGAGAGAACCTGCAGACAAAACAGATAAGGCATTATCAGGAAAGATATCCTGAAATACAGATATACAATGAGTATGGCCCCACAGAGGCCACCGTGGGCTGCATAGTCTATGAAGCATCAAAGTATTCAGGAACGGGTTCAGTCCCTATAGGCAGGGTAATCCCGGGTGTAGAGGCCTATATACTGGATAAATACATGATGCTGGTTTCAGAGAACACACCAGGAGAGCTATACCTGGGAGGCGACGGGCTATCGAGGGGTTATCTGATGAGGCCTGAACTGACATCAGAAAAATTCATTCCCAATCCATTTTCTGATAAACCCGGGCAGAGACTCTACAGAACCGGTGATTTGGTTAAGTATAATTCAGATGGAATAATGGAGTATCTGGG
>JBLMZM010000161.1:0-7771 GCA_050258815.1 Ignavibacteriales bacterium | reverse complement strand
TGGCACAAAAGCCGACAGTTCAGTATAATAAAAATTTTTCAGGAGCGCTCGGGTGGGCTCCATATTCTGAAAATGGGAATGTGCATCAGGGAGCTTTTGGTGCAACCGGCGGTTTTTCATCAGGTCTTATATTTGAAAGAAATAAGCATATTGGAATAATTGTGCTGACGAATGTTTCAGCCTTTCTGTCCTCACGCGGGAATTACATTGAAAATCTCTGTCGCGGCTTATATGATCCTCTTATCAAAAACTCTAAGAAGTAAAGCAGCATTAAATTTGAAGGAAAATTTATGGTCTCCATATTCAACACTCCATCCGAGCTGATAAATTAAGTTCCCTCAGTCTGATTTCTTACTCTAAAGATTTTATCCTCCCAGTCTGACAAAAGATCTTTCATTATGCTGAAGACTAACCGATCTGATCTTTTTATTTGTAATTTAGGATTAGTTCTTTGCAGGATCTCTATCTGTTTGCTTAAGATTATGTTTTCAAGTCTTAGCTGAGCTTTGGTTTTGAAGGAATTCAGAAAGAATAGCAGCAGGGATTTAAGCATCGGGTTCGGTTATTTGTTGAAAATTACCCGGCTAAGATAAGGAAAGAATGCTTCACAACAATGCGATATATTGCCAAATTCGCATGAATGATGTTTTGAACAGGGACAGGAGGCTGTCAGGTTTATTTTCCGGTATGAAAAGAATTATCAGCTAATTTGGATGGAAAATAATAAAATATCGGTGTCATTGTTATACTTAAATATTTATTATTCAGATGCTGTTTTTTGAGGGGGCAATATTATCTGCTCAAATCTCTCATCAGTAAGCGGCCTGGGGCATTTTTCTTTGGGCCCATATAAATGAGTTTGAATATATTTCTCCATTCCAATGCATTTAATTGGAAAGCCTAACCGACAGTCATGGCGTGAACCTTCGTAATTTACATTGTAGGCTTTGCATCCGCTGCATGAGATATTTTCCATATAGTCTCCTGATTCGTATCTTTAAACTAATGTGGGTTATTGCAATAGATTTTTTTATTATTAAAAAAAATAAAAGAGCGCCTAAGAAAAGCGCTCTTCAAAAGCTAGAAATCAATATTTATATTAACGGCGGGCATTGGCTTCATTTACAACAATATTTCTTCCGTTAAACTGGGAATTGTTTAACACCCTAATAGCATCATTTGCATCGCTGGCACTCTCCATCTCAACAAAAGCAAATCCCTTTGACCTTCCAGTCGTGCGGTCCATAATAACTTTTGCAGAAACAACCGTTCCATATTTCTGAAATGCTTCTTCTAAAGACTGGTCATTAGTTGACCATGGTAATGAACCGACAAATAATTTAGTACTCACAATAGAACCTTATAAAAAATAAAAATAAAACCCGGACTAATACCGGTAATACTATATACCACTATTTTCAGCCAGATCCTATGCATATTTTTCTCCGAAGTCCTTTTTATCCACATTTGCCATAGTTTGCGCTGTTTTAATAGAATATAAAATGTACAATATGGGAATAAGCGAAGGAACAGTGCTTCTTAATACTTTAGATGAGGGGGAATTATTAGAGTAGATATACTGTTTAATTATGCAGAATATAAGACAGAGTTATAATTTTGTTTGGCATAATATCCCTGCTCATTTAATATTTTTATCAGTTCAGGAATAATATGCCTCCTAAATATGGAAGGATGAGATGGTTAAATGGAGAATAAGATAGGAATTTGCTTTACTAAAGAAGACAGGAGCATGTTTTTAGAAGAGCTGATCAGGAAATTCAGGGAAAACCCCAAAGTCATTATGAAAGAACTGGAAATACAGCCCGCATTGCATTCAAATAGTTCTACAGTTATAAATAGTTCGGAATTCTATATGCTTATTCTGATTCTTTCCCGCTATAATATCAATACAAGCTGGACCCGCAATTTACTGAGGGATTCAAAAAAGCAGTCATCAAACGACCAGCATAAAATAATACCTGTTTTGATTGATGAATCGATCACTGATGAGGAGCTTACTGCCGGAGAGGTAATCAGGCTTTTTAACCAGGACGATTATTCATTAGAGCTTTTTTATATAAGAGCCTTAGCCGGAATGCATGTATCTGAGCATCTTAATTTTAATAGTAATGTACACGTTTTGTTCCCGGATTTATCAGAATCCGTAAACAGTATATTTTTACTTTTATGTAATGATTCGCTTGTCTCCGATTACCCACGGATATCAGTTCCCGAGTTTCTCGGTAAGCATCACTTTAACTACAGCGGACACTTTGAAAATTCCCTAAAGATACTTGAATCCAGAGGCCTGATAGAGCACCTGGATATTTACGTATCCGACAATAATATACAGCAAAGTGTAATTCGTTTGACAGGTTTCGGTATGAATAAGTTTTTACAGGTCTTTTACCAAAACTATGAAAATGTCAGGAAATCGGTGGTTGAGTTTATAATTAGTAATAATTCGAGTGATAAAAGAAATATGCTAAGGTCGGAAATTATTTCCAAAACGCTCAGGCAATCAAAGCTGATTATCAATATGATTTTGGAAGATCTGGAATTCAGCGGTAAAATGCAGCTTAAGGCTACGAAGGGTGAAAACTGGGAGATAAGTAAGGTGGAGCATAGTTTGTTTGCGCATATATTAAAACCGGTTATCGGGCTGAAGTGAAAAGCAGAGAATTAAATAATATCTTAACGGATTTATTCGGGGTGAAATAACCGAAGGTGTAGAGAACTGAAAATGTTTGAAGTGGTAATATATTGAACTCTTACGGTACATATCGAAGTGTTCTCCTTCTGAACCTGTCCATATTCAAAACCCGGTCTGAGCTGAAAAATTAAGTTTCCCCAGGCTGATTTCTTACTTTTAGAATAATTCCCAATTGAGTAAATTCGCACAGACGTGGTTTTGGGTATGAACATGTAATCCAACAACAACCGGCACTTTCTTTTGCTGTACAAGAGCTTTTTATATTTCTATTTTTTTATTACCTTATAACCTGAACTTTTATATATCCAAAATGGGCTTAGACTCTTTTGCAGATATAAACCTCTGTGCGGCATAATTGTTTTTTAGGGAAAAGGGCGAAATATGAAAAAGGCTCCGGCACACTCAGAAAAGAAGCAAAAATCTGGTAGTTTTACCGACGGAGGAAGTACCCGCCCGGAGCAGGGCGCCAAGAACAGGAACCGATCAAAGGCTAAAGAACAGTTCCCTGTTGTCGGCATTGGGGCTTCAGCCGGAGGCCTTGAGGCATTGGAACAGTTTTTTGCCAAAATGGATGAAAACAGCGGTATGGCCTTTGTTGTCATTCAGCACCTCGATCCCACACACAAAGGCATGATGCCTGAACTTCTGCAGCGCTTTACGAACATGGAGGTTATTCAGGCAAAGGACGGCTTAAGGACAAGGCCGAATTGTGTCTATGTAATTCCGCCCAACAAGAGCATGTCTGTTCTGAATGGCACGCTGCATTTGTTTGCACCAATTGAAGAAAGAGGTTTAAGGCTGCCGGTGGATTTTTTCTTCCGTTCACTTGCAGAAGACTCCGGGGGAGAAAGTACCGGAATAATCCTTTCCGGCATGGGATCCGATGGAGCAATCGGCGTGCGTTCAATTAAGGAGAAAGGGGGAATTGTACTGGTTCAGGATCCTGCAACAGCCAAGTACAGCGGTATGCCCCAAAGCGCAGTTGAAGCCGTAGTGGCTGATATTGTTGCCCCGGCAGATGAACTTGCCGAAAAGCTGCTGGTCGTCTTAAAACATAAACCTTTAATTAAAACACAGCTCTCGGCCGAGATTGCAGGCAGGAACGCGCTCGATAAGATTATTATTCTCCTGAGGACAAGGACCGATCACGACTTTTCACAATATAAAAAGAACTCAATTTCCCGGCGCGTCGAACGGCGTATGAGTGTCCATAAGATTGACAAGATTTCCCAGTATATCCGATTTCTGCAGGAAAGCCCGAATGAACTGGATACTCTTTTTAAGGAGCTGCTGATCGGGGTGACCAACTTTTTCCGCGATCCGGCCGTCTGGGAATGTCTTAGAGAAAAGGTTTTTCCTTCGCTATTTGAAAAACTGCCAAACCGCTATGTGCTGCGCGCATGGGTGCCGGCATGCTCAACTGGCGAGGAAGCATTTTCGCTGGCTATTATATTCAGAGAAGCCCTCGATTCATTTAAGCGAGCTAACAAGATCTTTAAGCTTCAGATCTTTGCAACAGATCTCGACGCTGATGCAATAAACAAAGCCAGAAAGGGCCTCTTTCCGGCCAACATTGCCGCAGATGTTTCACCCGAGAGGCTCAACCAGTTTTTTACTCCCTCTGAAGAGGGCTTCTGCATCAAGTCTGAAATAAGGGAAATGGTGGTCTTTGCGCAGCAGGACGTGACAAAAGACCCGCCTTTTACAAAGCTGGACCTGCTTTCATGCCGCAACCTTTTAATTTATCTTGAACCGGAACTGCAGAAAAGCCTGCTTTCACTTTTCCATTACAGCCTTAACCCCGGCGGAATTCTTATTCTTGGCAGTTCCGAGTCCAATGGTGATAACAGAATCTTATATAACAGCATTGACTCTAAATTAAGAATTTACAGGCGTCTGATCTCAACAGCTCCCGGCTACAGTACAACCGAATTACCGACAGTTGCAATAAATGCCAAAACAGGTCCAATCAAAAAAAACATAAATATGAAAACCACCGATAATATGGGGATCCTTGCCGATCAGCTTCTGCTGCAGAAGTTTGCACCGGCCAGCGTTCTTGTTAATACTGAGGGCGATATTCTTTATATTACCGGGCGTACGGGAAATTATTTGGAACCATCCTCCGGCAAGGCAAATATGAATATCTTTGCAATGGCACGCCCGGGCCTGAGAAATGAGCTTCCAATAGTTTTCCATAAAGCAATTCAGAATTACCAAAGGATTGTTCAAAGGAATATTGAAATCAGGGATAATGAAAGATCCTGCTTTGTGGATCTTACAGTTCAGAAAATTGATAAGCCCGAAGCACTGAAAGACCTGATAATTGTG
Organism: Ignavibacteriales bacterium; assembly: GCA_050258815.1. Lineage (GTDB taxonomy): Bacteria > Bacteroidota > Ignavibacteria > Ignavibacteriales > SURF-24 > JAAXKN01. Next base: position 2,727 of record JBLMZM010000161.1, on the reverse strand, counting down.
GTCTTTTACGAGGTGCCCGGTAATTTGGAAAAGGAATATTTGAAATCCAATGACGGGGAATCTTTAACGGAAGAATCTGAAAATCGTGAGCAGGAAAATAAGCTGAAGATTGAACTGCAGAGGCTTAAAGAGGAGATGCAAAGTTCATTTGAAATAATGCAGACTTCTCAGGAGGAGCTAAAATCAGCGAACGAGGAACTGCAGTCTACAAACGAGGAACTGCAGTCTACAAATGAGGAGCTTACAACTTCTAAAGAAGAAATGCAGAGTCTAAATGAAGAGCTTCAGACCGTGAATATGGAACTCCAGAGCAAGGTCGATGATTATACAATGGTCAATAACGATATGCTCAACCTGCTCAACAGCACCGATATAGCCACGCTCTTTCTGGACAAGGAACTCCACATCCGCAGGTTTACAAAACAGACGACAAAAATATTCAAGTTTATACAAAGCGATATCGGAAGGTCTTTTACAGATCAGGTTTCCGATCTTAAATATCCGGAAATATTAGACGATGTAAAGGAAGTTTTAAGGACACTGGTCCTGATTGAAAAAGATGTTGCAACCAATGACGGGCGTTGGTTCTCAGTACGTATCATGCCTTACCGTACCTCAGACGACAGGATTGACGGGCTGGTTATCACTTTCACAGATATAACAAGAGCTAAAAACCTGGAAGCTGAACTGAATAAAACAATTGCTATTCTCCGTTCACATGAAGGAGACGGTCATGAAAAATAATAATAGCCCCAAAGATGATCCGCTGCGTAAAAAGGCAGAGGAACTACTTACTAATAAGCAGGATAAACCGGGAAGATCTTTGTCTGAGGCTGACAGGCTCAAACTCCTGCACGAACTCCAGGTTCACCAGATCGAGCTTGAAATGATGAACGAGGAATTAAGGCTTGCAAGGGACAAAGCTGAACTAAGCGCAGAGAAATTTGAAGAGTTGTATGATTTTGCTCCTGCCGGATATTTAACGCTTGAGCCTGACGGTTCAATAAGTGAACTTAACCTGAGCGCTGCCCAGATGCTTGGAAGTGAACGTTCACGGCTTATAAATAATGATTTCAGGAATTTTGTTTCCAATAGTTCGCTGCTCGATTTCGATGAATGCTTCTCTGAAATATTTGAAGACAAATCAAAAGCCTCATGTGAACTGATGCTCAGTGTAAAAGATAATAATTCCATGTTTGTTTATCTGGAGGGCAAAAGCATAGACAATGGTAATAATTGTATTGTGTCGATGATTGATATAACCATGCGGCGGAAAACAGAGGAAACCTTAAGACATACCTCTGAAGCACTTAAAAGAAGCAACACTGAACTCGAGCAGTTTGCCTATGCCGTGAGCCACGACCTTCAGGAGCCATTGAGAATGATAAATGGATATATAAAGCTTCTCGAAGAAAAATTAAGGGGTACGCTCGACGCTAAGGCCGCCGGGTACATGGATAACATTCTTGACGGCTCAAAGCGAATGTTCATACTTATCAAAGACCTGCTTGCATACTCTCGAGTTACTTTACGTCAAAAAGAACTAGAGTCCACAGATCTGAATAATATAGTAGAGGAAGTGCTTAAAGACCTTAATTTTGCAATTACTGATGCAAAGGCTGTAATCAGGCGTGATAAGCTGCCTGTTGTAAATGCAATTCCCACGCTGATGCGTCAGCTTTTTCAGAACCTGATCGGGAATGCAATCAAGTTCAGGGGGAAAGAAAATCCGGTTATTAACATTACTTTTGAACGCAAGGCAGGCGGCCTGGTTTTCTGTGTAAGAGATAACGGGATCGGTATAGGCCCAGAGTTCTCCGAGCGGATATTTATAATTTTCCAGCGGCTGCATGAAAGGGAGAAATACCAGGGAACTGGTATCGGACTTGCTTTATGCAAAAAGATTGTTGAAAATCATGGCGGCAGCATGTGGGTTGAGTCTGAAGAGGGCAAAGGTGCTGCATTTTATTTTTCGTTACCGGATAGCTGAGGACCTAACTGCAGTGACTCTCATTAGTATAAAAGGAAATCTCTATTTATTAGTTATGTAATTTATTACCATTCTATAAGTAATCATTTTATTGATCACTTATAGAGCTAAAGCCGGATCAGTCTTCTGCTCCGCTCATATAATCTTAATTATACTATGAAAAACAATTCTGAAGAAAAAGCATTACTGCGCAAAAAGGCCGAAGAGCTGCTTGATAGAAACCAGAAACAAAACGGGCAGTTTTCATCTGAAGCCGACACAAAGAAACTTTTGCACGAACTTCAGGTCCATCAGATTGAACTGGAAATGATAAATGAGGAACTCAGGCTTGCAAAAGACAAGGCTGCTGCAGATGCCGTAATTTACCAGGAATTATATGAATTTGCTCCTTCCGGGTATATAAGCCTTTTGCCAGATGGCACAGTAGTGCAGTTGAACTTCAGCTCGGCACGGATGCTTGGAATGGAACGTCCCATGCTCATAAACAGGAACTTCAGGTTTTTAATAGCCGAAGATTGCAGGGCTGAATTAAATGATTTTTTCGTCCAGATATTCCAGCGTAATGCACTGGCTTCCTGTGAATTGCAGCTGAGCTTAGAAGGTAAGCCTGATACTTTTGTTTACCTTGAAGGCCATGCAGCCGACAAGGGCGAAAAATGTAATGTGACAATGATTGACATTACTCAGCGCCGCTTAGCCGAGGATCGCTTAAAGGCTACTTTGGATGCTCTTGAAAG
>JBLMZM010000160.1:0-3511 GCA_050258815.1 Ignavibacteriales bacterium | reverse complement strand
GAGAATATTTGTACCGGAAAAAAGGAAGATTATGAGGATTGTATGATTGTACGTGAGATTAGCTCAAAATCTATATTATCTGCATCGAAGATTTATAAGTACGTAATAAACCCATATGTCGGCTGCCAGTTTGGCTGCAGCTACTGTTATGCGCGTTATATGAAAAAATTCACGGGCCACGTGGAGCCATGGGGTGAATTTGTGGACGTCAAGGTTAATGCTGCAGAATTATTACAGAAGGAGATCAGGAAAAAAAAGAGGGATCAGGTATGGATCAGCGGTGTATGCGATCCCTATCAGCCTCTGGAAGCAAAGTATAAGTTAACAAGGCAATGTTTACGGATTCTGGCTGATAACGGCTGGCCGGTAGTGATTCAGACACGCTCAAAACTGGTACTGAGAGATATTGACATAATTAAGGAAATGAAAGATTGTGATGCCGGAATGTCAATAACAACGGCCGATGATAATATCCGGAAAATATTTGAACCCAGGGCAACTCCGGTTTTGGACAGGGTCATTACGCTGAAAGAATTACATGACAGCGGGATCAGGACCTTTGCAATGATAGCCCCGATTCTGCCCGGAGCTGAAAACCTTATAGAATTGCTTGAAGGAAAAGTTGATTACATTTATATAGACCGCATGAATTATGATTATGCAAATACTATCTACAGGAAAAATAACCTGGAGAAATTTTTGGATCCTGAATATTTTTATGCGGTTAGCCAGGATTTAGCCGATAGAGCCCGAAAGCATGGCATCGAATGCCATATAGTATTCTGATATACTGCTGTACTATTTCAATCTGAATTTCCGTTCAGGAAACTTTAAGGAAAAGGGAGCCATCACTCCCTTTAAGTTACCGCAATAAAACCAGCTTCTTTGTACTGCTGAAAGCTCCCGCTTCAATCCTGTACATATATACACCTGAAGGGAGAGTGCTGCTGTTGAAAACAACCGAATGTTTGCCAGCCGGCATGACCTCATTTACCAGGGTGGTAATTTCCTTTCCAAGCACGTCATATATCCTCAGAGTAACGGGTCCGCTTTCACTGATGGAGTATTCTATCGTCGTGGATGGATTAAACGGGTTGGGATAGTTCTGACTAAGTTCATATTCTCCGGGTGCTCCCGCATGCTCACTCCCCATTCCTGTAATAGAGAGGGGAAATACATCGGTGATAGTAAAATCAACCCAGAACAAACCGGCCGTATTGGGGATTGCATTCCGGATAGCATCCCCAAGGGCTTTGGGAGGATTGGAATACTTGCTCCACCACGTCTTATCTGCCTTATATCCGAACTGGAATTCAACTTTATTTGAGGAAAATGTGCTGCCCCATTTTTTGAAGTACCGCAGCATATCGTTGATATCTGTAAACTGCTGGCTGTCATCAACAAAAATGATTTCCCCTCTGTAGCTTGGAGGCATATGGCTTTCAACAAAATGTTTTAAGAAAAGGGAATAAGAAGGATTCACCGATTTTACAGCAGATTCCCATAACTGTGCTGTTGAATCAGTAATTCTTATTCCGTAATTATTGTTGGGATACTGTCCGTTATTGAAGTACCATTCGGCATCCACACCAAATCCTGCAACACATTTATGCTGCTTATACCTGCTAAGAACAAGGTTGATAAGTGTAACCATGTCTGCATTACCCGGCTCCACCTGCAGCCAGACTTTTATTCCGGAGCTGTCAAATTTCGAAAGGTACCTCTCAGCATTATCAGAACCTGCAAAACTGATGTTCGGATACTGTTTCCCCTCTGATGGAAAAACCATCTGCGTTGAGCCGTCATCCTGAAAGAAGCTTACTATCCAGGTAGCGGCCGGAGAATAACCTTCGAAATTTCTGCTCATGGCGCTGCCAACGGCAGTCCAGTAGTCGGTTTTGTAAGAGTAAATATGAGAGCCCCGGAATCCGGCGCCTTTAAATGTGGAATCCGCCGGTTCAGCGGCAGATGTTTGCGTGAAGTTAAAGAGTGACAGAAATATCACTCCTGAAATTATTCTGTATAATTGACTTTTCATAATACTTCCGTATAATAAAGTTAAAAGATGCCGGCTGGCAGAATTCATTATTCAATTCTAATGATTTTCAGCCCGATATCATTAAAAAATAATTTAAAATCATTTCACTTGACAATATGTTATCTGTTAAACTATGGCTTGCGTTCCGGGAGGGGATCCGCCCATCCCTAAAGCCTCCGGAGTAAGTAAACCCTGCCGTTTAGCGGAAAATAAAACATGTTTAATCATTTGACTTTAGCAAAGGACATAAATAATTTAGTACAGGAATGTTCTAAAAATGAGTAAATGAACTGTTGATGGTTACGCGGACCCGGGTAAATTCACGGAAATCCAAATAATCCAATAATTGAGGTGAAAATGGAAACTGCAACAATTGTCAATGGGAAAAGGGAAATTCCTTCGGTAACTCTGTTAAAGGTTTTGCTCATCTGCGGTATGCTCTATCCGCTGCTCTATATTTTTGCCGACATAATGGGAGTGCTGATCTATAATGGCTATGACTACACTTCCCAGAATATCAGTGAAATTCTAGCAACAGGCTCTCCGGCACGACCGGTAGTCCTGCCTTTGTTTAATTTATCCGATTTGCTTTTATTAGCATTTGCAGCAGGTGTCTGGGGATCAGCCGGGCAGAAACGTGTGCTGAAGATAACCGCAATTCTTCTCCTTTTATGTGCGCTTATTGGCAGCGTTACATCCATATTTTTCCCGATGAACCTGCGCGATGCCCCAAAGACCTATTCAGATACAATGCACATCATAATGACAAGCGTGCTTGTCATTATAATAATCGGTTCAATTGGAACCGGGGCAGCCGCAATGGGAAAACGTTTCCGTATATACTCTGTTGCTACAATCGCAGTGCTCTTAATCTTTGGCGCATTGACAGGCATGCAGGGCCCAAAGATCGGTACAGGAGTGCCAACGCCCTGGATGGGAATTACCGAGCGGGTCAACATTTATGGCTACGTGATATGGGTGCTTGTATTCGCAGTGAACCTTTATACGGCCGGCAAAAGGGAAGGAACAATTACTCATGCGTAAGATTTGCCCTTATCCATATGGGCAATTCAGGAGCGAATCAAAATGTTCTTGTCTTGATCAATAGGACTAAATGCACATTGGGAGAAAACTGAATTTCATTCCGCATAATTATTTTTAGCATATTTCTGTCGTTTCAATATAGTTCGCAATTTTTGAATGCCCAGTGGGTTCAGTGCAATGGTCCTACGGGCGGGACTGTTACTACTCAGATCCAGGACAGAAAATATTGCTGCTGTAATATTGTACATTTTATAAGATATGTGATTACGGATTATCTGATGTTATAACCTATAAATTGGTTATAAATAGTAAATACAAAACCTGTAACTACTAAGGTTTTAAGCCAAGACAACAATAATAGTTTATACTTGAGAAAAAATCGCCCTTCTTTGCAATCCATTCGAGACTGTCCAGCCAGCGAAGATATTC
>JBLMZM010000159.1:0-3187 GCA_050258815.1 Ignavibacteriales bacterium | reverse complement strand
GTAACTAACCGCCGGGGCGAGATATTATATGATCCGCAGGAGATAAAAGCTGTTTTTAATGTGCAGGTAGATCTGATGTTAGCCTGCGGCAATCTTCAGGGAGAACCATCGAGCATAGTTGATCTGAGCAATGAGACTCCGGAGGTAATACGTGAAGGTTCAGGAGATGTAAGTTATTTTATGTAGGCTGTTTTACAATTTATAGCAGAGTCTTACAGGACTCTGCAGATGACAGAATAACTATTTGTCACAAAAAAAGCGGAACATCATGATTCCGCTTTTTTTGTATATAGTCAGTTTATCATTTCAAAATATCATTTCAAAGTTGCAATACTTAATTTTCTCTGTGAACAACAGTTGCAGATGCCTGAGAGGTCGGGAAAATTACGACTTCTGCAAGGGTTATATGTGCAGGGCGTGTAGCAATAAATACAGCTGTTTCGGCAATATCTGTACCTGTAAGAGGTTCCAATCCCTTGTATACGCCTTTTGCCCGGTCGTGATCGCCATGAAATCTTATAACGCTGAAATTAGTTTCAACAAGTCCGGGGTCAATAGTGCTGACGCGTATATTAGTATCAACAAGGTCCATTCTTAAAGATTTTGTAATTGCATTTACGGCATGTTTTGTAGCGCAGTATGCGCCGCCTTTCGGGTATGCTTCGTGGCCGGCAATTGAGCCGATATTAATTATATGTCCGTTATTTCTTTCAACCATTCCAGGCACAATTGCGCGGGTTACATAAAGAAGTCCCTTAACGTTAGTGTCGATCATTTCATTCCAGTTTGCCGTATCGTCTTCATGAAGTTTTGCCAGGCCGCGGGCAAGTCCTGCATTATTTATCAGGACATCAACATTTTTCCACTGATCAGGGAAAGAAGCAACAGCATTATTAACATCATCTTCATTTCTGACATCGAGCTGGAAGGAATAGATTTTAATTCCGAACTGAGCAATAAGTTCTTCGGCAAAATTATTTAGCAGATCACCTCTTCTTGCGCATAAAATAAGATTTGCGCCGGAGCGTGCAAATTCAACAGCACAGCTCTTTCCGATGCCTGAAGTAGCACCGGTAATAAAAACGATTTTATTTTTAAGAGATACCATTTTTCCTCAAAATTCAATTAATTCATAATTCTTAATTCATAATTCATAATTCTTAATTTTATCTTTCTATCCAGCTTGTCCGTTTAGTTTCGAAGTTCGGAGCTGTGATAATGAAAGGATAATCCTTTTTAACAGCAGGTGAAAATACGCCCCCCTGTGTACTCATATCGAGAGCTTCCCAGGAGTTATCGCTAAGCACCTGCAGGGAATTGTTACCTGCTTTTATATCAACGATCATATTAAAGCCTGCAAAGCCTTTGGAGAGGTAGTTATCGACTTCGACAGTAATCGTGTTCTCCCCTTTCTTTAAGTAGCGGCTAACATTAAAGAACTTAATTCTTTTATATTCCGTCCAGAGAGAAAGCGAGCGCTTAACAAACACCTGGTCAACGTATTCACCATTTATATATACTCTTGCGTAAGTATCGCCCAGAAACTGAATATATGCAGACTTTAGGTCATCAGTCAATGTAAATGTCTTTCTGAATTTTGCTGATTTGGACAAAGTTGAGTCATTTACCCTGCAGTATATCCAGTCGCTTTGTATCATAGCAGGCTTCAGCTGTCCGTCGTTAAGCTGCTGTTTAGTTTCGCTGTAGTAGTTTGCAAGGCGGTCGAACTTATCTTCGATCATAGAAAGGTTATCTTTCTTATAATATCTGAGCCACAGGTTTTTGTATTCCTCCTTAAGGGATTTTAATGCTGAAATATTATTATCAATAAGCGGAAGCGCCAGTTTTTCATCATTTTTTTTGCTTTCAGTAACAGTTTTAAGATAAGCCAGTGTTGTTTTATCAGCTTCAGTTTTATTGTTTTTCATATAAAGCTCTGCAATCTTAGCACTTAAGAGTGACTGAGAAAGGAGTTTCGAACTATAGAAATTGCTGAGTTTAACTGTGAACTCGAGCAAGTCCAGATGGTCGCTGTTTTTCTTTACTATTTGCTTTAGTGCTTTTATATCATCCAATGCCTTAGGCAGAGTAGATTCCATCCAGCTCATTTTTACAGCAGGAGATATTCTGGCCTCCCACCATGCCGGGTCTCTGAGCGGCAGGACGGGGTGGCGGAAAAGTTCATTCCATGTTGTCTGAACGAGAGTTGAGTTCAAGGTCTCATAAAGACTTACAAGGCGGGGGTCGTCAGTGCCGAAGAAGTCGCTCATAAAATCCTTAGTAAACTTACTTTCCCTGCTCTGGTCGAAGTTCCATGCGCACTGTGCGCCCCATGCATATCCATAATAGAGCAGTTCCTTTAAGGTTTCGCTGCCAAAGTCGCCCCAGTTGGAGTTAATCATTCCGACAGAAGAATTTTTAAGGCCTGAGCCAGTTATGTATTTAATATTAGGAATAGCGTTAACATTTACCGGGAAAGTAGAGGTATAATTCCATACAGAAGGGCTTACGATATAAGGGATACCTGATTTCTGGAATATACTTGTTGACGGGTAGTCGTAGTCGGCTCTGTAGTGCCAGTCGACTACAGTAATATCCTTTGGCAGTCCTTCTAATATTTCCGGGTGGCTTAGAATAATATCGCCATACATCATTACTTTTTTGTTGAACTTCTTTAGTATACTGTATACCTTTTTATAATGGTCAAGGTGCACCATTGCAAGAGATGACCTGTCGACCATAAACTTGCTTTTTCCGAGGCCGACGTCATAGCTTTCATCAGCGCCCATATTAAAATATTCCGACGGGAATAATTCGCATACTTCTTTTAAGAGAGTTTCCAAGAATGAATAAGTAGAGTCATAAGAAACGCAAAGAGAGGCAGCGCCCGGGAATTCGGCGTATTTAAGGAATTCGGGCTGAGAGAGAATATTTTCATAATGGCCAAGGGTCTGGAAAGCAGGAATTACATCTATATAATAGTTCTTTGCGTAGCTGACAATTTCCTTTACTTCCTCTTTTGTGAGGGCTCCGCGGTCAATTCCGATTGACGGGTAGCTGTCGAATTTAATCATATCCTCGAGATAAGGCATATAAACGTTCATTTTATATCTGGCCATAAAGCGGATGATCTTCTTAAAGTTTTCGACTGTAGGCACCTGTCCGCGGCTAATATCATCGGAGATAC
>JBLMZM010000158.1:0-4716 GCA_050258815.1 Ignavibacteriales bacterium | reverse complement strand
AAAGCCCTGAAAGGTGACCACGCTTTTCAGGGCTTTTTAATTATAAATTACTTCATAAGACCAGTGCTGTTTCTTTCTGCATGAATCGCGCTCTGACTTTGGCAGCCAGCTGGCGCTCAGTCATTTTATCTGCCGTTTCAATGGAAATTATATGGCCCCTGAAACGGGATTTAATCAGATGTTTCCCCAGCTCAATTTTCGCGTTGCCCGGTCCCATTACCAGCAGATAATCGGTGTCACGCAATTTACCGGCAACATTTTCAAGATAAACGTGAAACTGGTTCCTGATTCGCCTGTTGCGGATATCCTCTTCTGTTTCCTTAAATGCCCCGCGCGTAAAGCGGACATTCTTTTCCATATCGGAATTAATGACCCTTATAACTGCTTCATCACCTTCAAGACTTACTATAACTGACCTGTTGCGGTCAATCCATATTCCTGTTTTTATGCTGTCAGATTTCATTTGCCGCCTGATTAAAATTCAAACATAATTGCCTGTAATATGTTATAAATAAGGAGCCTTCGAGTCAATGCGATTATTCACACACACACTAATCGGCTCTTAACTTATGTAACTGTGAGTAATTAATTCCTACCTGAAAAAATTCTTGACAAAAGATAAAAAAACTCCTAAGTTGCGTTAGGTTGATGGTACAACCTAACAAGCTAACAACTAGTCCTATTCCCAGGGAGGTAAAATGAAACATACTAATATAAGAACTCTCATTCTCTCACTGTTTTTTCTGCTGTTCATTTCCCTCTCAACGTTTGCCGGCGGAAAACTGCGCATCGTGTCGCTTGCACCCAACTGGACGAATACTGTTGCTGCTCTGGGGGCGGCTGATGAACTGGTGGGAGTAACAAGATACTGCATATTCCCTGACAGCATTCCCTCAATGGTTCAGCAGGGCAGGCTTGCTTCTATAGGCGGATTCATGGACATTAACCTCGCGAGGGTCGACTCACTGAAACCGGACCTGGTGCTTACCTGCACCGGTATGCAGAAGCATCTGCGCGACAGATTCCTTAAAAAAGGCATTAAGGTAATCCATATGGAGGAAAGCAGCCTTGAGGAAGTATACGCAAAAATAAATGAGCTGGGTCAGGCAATTGACAAGAAGGAAAACGCCGGTAGACTGGTAACTGAAATCAGGGATGAGCTGAAATCAGTGCAGGATAAGTATAAGGATAAGCCCAGAGTCAGAGTCTACTACGAAATCAACTACTGCTATAAATGCGTCCCGGGCAAGGATTCATATATTACTGAACTAATAAGGATGGTGGGCGGCGACCCCATATTCTCAGACAGACCCGGAATAGCCCCTACAGTTACCTGGGAAGAGGTGGTAAAGCAAAACCCTGAAGTAATACTGATACCCATCTGGGCACACGCAGGAGGCCCTTATCTTAATAGTCCCGAATGCGGCAATGGTACTACCACTCCTCACGAGATTGCTGCACGCCCCGGTGCCGACAGTGTCAGCGCAGTTATTAACGGCAGGGTCAGATACATAAATTCAGCAAAAACTAAACAGGCGGGTCCACAGATCCCAATCGCGGCAGAACTGTTCGCCAGAACCATTCATGCTGATGGCGACAGGGAACTGCTAAAGATGGACAAGGTGCCGGAGAACATGGAGACCACATTCTCATTCCTTTTCTACAGAAACGGTTTCCTGTTTGCAGGCTTAAATAATTAGCGCTAGTAATTAAAATCAGAAAGTAATACGATGGTTATAAACAGAAGCAGCATAGTACCCCTTTATTATCAGTTAAAGGAAATATTGAAAGAACAGATTGAGCTGGGCGAATTTAAACCCAGGGAAAGAGTTCCCTCCGAAAACGAGCTTAGTGACAAGTACAACGTCAGCCGCAATACTGCCAAGCAGGCAATTGCAAGCCTTGTTACAGATGGCATCCTGTACAGGGAACAGGGACGCGGCACATTTGTCTCGGAAAAAAGAGTTTTCCATGGACTCACAGAAAAGCTGAGCTTCTCGGCCGAAATGCTGGATGAAGGAATTAAACTGGTAACAAAGGTGATCTGCGCCGAGGAAATCCCGGCATCTGATGAACTGGCTAAATACCTTAACGTGAGGAAAAACGCTCCTGTTTTCCGTATCCTCCGTTTGAGAGAAATAGACAATGTACCCCTTTCTCTGCAGACGTCATATATACCTAAATCTTTCTGCCCGACATTGCTTAAATATGACCTTTCGAAAAGTTCACTCTTTGAAACGCTGGAACAGCAGTTCGGCATAAAATTCAGGAACGCAAACGAGACACTTGAAAGCGTTATCGCGGGTAAATATGAGGCGGAACTGCTTAAGGTTAAAAACGGGGTGCCTCTGTTTCTCTTGACAAGAAAGACCTATTCAGTTGATAATGCGCTTGTGGAACTGGTTACCTCCTTTATGCCCGGCGACAGATGCAAGTTTTCAATCGAGCTGGGCGAAAGAGTCAGAATGGAAATCAACAATCCCAATATCTTATAATAAGGAACTAACCGTGCCGTCAATACCCATTCCGCAGGAAGAGATAATATCAGGACACGGCCAGGAATTCTGGACGCCAAGGCGCGTTGCCCGTACGGCAATTTTTATCGCCATGAGCGCTGTGGGCGCTATGATAAAGGTCCCGAGCCCGACCGGTACTGTTGCCCTCGACGCGGCTTTTGCATTTTTCTCGGCCATCACTTTCGGCTGGAAAGAGGGCATGCTCGTTGCAGCCCTCGGACACCTGCTTACAGCACTTACTACCGGCTTCCCGCTGGGATTCCCAATGCACATCCTTATTGCCGTGGAAATGGGCCTCTGGGTCAGCATTTTTTCACTCCTGGCAAGAAAGGTTCACCTTTGGGCCGGCATTATTGCGGGCATCATTCTTAACGGTCCCGTTTCAGCAGTTATGGTAATCCCGATAGGGGGAATGGGACTCATGGCAGCACTATTGATCCCGCTTACAATAGGCGGGGCGGTAAATATATTTATTGCAGTAACGGCATATCTCATAATTAAAAAAAGCAGCATGATTTAGGAGAGTATATGCAGATTGACGAGCTGATTAAACGGTACAGAAACCTGAAACAGGATCCTGCTTCAGGAGGCTTCGGAGTAAGAGCCGTAAGGGATCTCTTAGTGACTGAATTGACAGGAAATTTGTGCATGGTGGTAGCCTGCGATTCTGACGGCGGAATCGGTCCGAAAAAGGGGGACACATTCTTTTGCCCCGGATATACCCTCGGCCGGCTTGCAGCCAGGGTTCCAATGATGGAACTTCTTGCCTCGGGAGCTGTCCCGGTTCTCGTGGTTGACGTGCTTTCTGTGGAAATGGAACCTACAGGTAAAGAGATAATCATGGGCGTGAGGGAGGAAGTTGCCTTAAGCGGCCTCAGGGCAGAATCGGTTGTTACCGGCAGCACCGAGGACAACGTCTCTACTACACAGACCGGCATGGGGGTAGTGGCAATTGGATTCGTGGAAAACGGTGATTTCCGCCCCGGCAGATCTCTGGACGGGGATATGGTAATCTCATTGGGTATACCCAAGTCAGCCCCCTCTGATACAATTAGTCTCACGGACCCTGACATTGCCGACATCTGGAGTATCAGACAGCTTAATCAGCTGGAGTATGTACACGATATACTGCCGGTCGGATCCAAAGGAATATTTCACGAATTCAATGAGCTGGCCGAAAGTGCGGGACTCATTCCGGAACTGAATGATGATCTCTGCGTGGACGTTAGAAAGTCGGGCGGACCTTCCACCACGGTACTGGTTTCATTACCTGGGGAAAAGATAACGGCAATTAAAACTATCTTCAGCCAGCCCGTAAATATAATAGGAAAACTCAGGAAACGGAAATAATGGAAATAAAGCCTGAAAGAGGAACCGTATTCGTAGAAGTTGAAGAATATAAGTACCCAAAGGGTGCTGCTTTAACCCTCTCAAACCTCCGTTTTAATGTCAGGAAAGGAGAGATCGTCGGCCTGATGGGACCAACGGGTTCAGGCAAGACCACGACACTCATGCTGATGAACGGACTTATTCCTAACTTTTTTGAGGGTAATCTGAAAGGCCTTATTATTTCCAACAGCATGAATACCATGAAATACCGCATACAAACCATGTCGCGCTTCGTAGGCCTGGTTATGCAGGATCCTGAAACACAGATATTTGGAATTACGGTCGAAAAGGACGTGGCATTTGGTCCCTCCAACCTGTCTGCTGAAAAAAACAGGATCAGGACGCTGGTGGATGAATCATTAAAGGAAGTGGGCCTTGAAGGCTATAATGAAAGACTGACGGGATACCTTTCAGGAGGTGAAAAGCAGAGAGTTGCCATTGCCGGCGTATTAGCTATGGAACCCGAGATACTCATACTCGATGAACCTACTTCTGAACTGGACCCAATAGGGAAAACTGAAATATTCAGTATGCTTTCCAGGCTTCGCGATGAGCGTAAGGTAACGGTAATTGTTTCGGGGCATGATAGTGATGAGATGCTGAATTATGTGGACCGCATTATAGTCCTGGATAAAGGACATGTTGCCTGGGAAGGAAGCCCCAAAGACCTGTTCAGAAATATTCCGCTCACTAAAAGCCTCGGTATCCGTCCCCCCGAGATTGCAGAGATCGGCCACAGGCTGGCAGAGGCAGGACTGATAAGTCACGCTGAAATCCCCTTATACATGATGGAAGCCGTGGGACTGCTCTC
>JBLMZM010000157.1:0-52113 GCA_050258815.1 Ignavibacteriales bacterium | reverse complement strand
GGATGGGCATATCCTAAGGCATTAACAGCAAGACCTGAAAAAAAGTCGAGATACCGGTCACCTTTCTTATCAATGAGATATGCTCCTTCACCGTGAGATATTTCTATAGGAATCCGGTTATAGGTAGAAAGAAATAATTCCTTTTCCTCTTCAAATATGGTTTTCATAGTTTTATGGGATTAGTTTATTAAATATATATCAGAGAATTAATTACCCTGTATAAGCAATTCAAATGCTGCTTATAAAAATAAACATTGCGGTATGAAACATCAATACAATGAGGATTTATTTGGCACTTTTTAACTAAAGAGCCCGCATGTTAGAAGCATGAATCCCATTAATAACAGATTTAGTGTTAACGTTACAATAATGGAATACACTTTAGAACGGGTAGCTGTATAAGTTGCGGCAAAGCCCAGGATTACTGCCCATAAAAACATAATTAACTCCATAATTGAAAGTACGAGAGCAGGAGTAGGTTTTAACAGAAATGGTGATGGGTTTGCGCTGAAAAGAAAGCCTCCGAACAGGACCAGTTCGACCGGCAGAAGAAAAACGAGTGAAAATATTATTGGGGTCTGACTATATATAAAGACTGAAAGATTATCTTTAAACCTTGTTTTGACCTTTAATATTTTGGTAAAAGCAGTAAATGCGTAGGAAAACAATACAATAACCAGAAAGAAACCGATCACAGACATCCCAAATACCGGAGATATATTACTGAAAATATTTCCACCCTTAAAAACCGGCTCTGATAATATCAGGGAATTGACAAAAAATTTAATTCCCATTAAAAAGGAAAGAAAGAAGATGAAATTTTTATGCTCTGCGTGAATTATCTGAGAAAAAGCTTTCGTGGGAGATTCAACCAGCTGCCCGATCGTGTACCAGAGATCTATATTGACTACCCTTTCCCTGAGATAAGAGGAACAGCTCTTGCAGATAAAACTGAAATATGGGTTCTCATTATTGCAGTTTTTACATGTAATCACATTTTTCATATTATCTCCGGGAATGATTATGGATATATCAGATTACCACTACCATTTTAGACGTTCTGAAGCAGAATAAGGTTATATTATTTTTAAATATAATTGTTTGAAAGCCGGATGCCATCTTTTATTTTGACATTTCTGTTAATAACATCAGAAAAACTAAAAATGGAATTTTACATTCAGGCGTGAGTTCTTTGTAAATGGCTCTTCATCGACACTAAAATCAAATAAATGGGCATCCACATAAGCATCCAGTAAATTCAGGAAATATGTTATCCCCATGTATATTGCAAAAAGATCCCTTTGATCATGGTAAAAATCTCGGTTGATTTTGTAGAAATCTCCAGGAAATTGTAATTGTGCCCCGGCGAGACTCTGCCTGTAATTATCAGCATTTTCATGATACTTTTTGTTCTGACGGATCCATTCATAACCGTAATAGCCTAAAAATCCCCAGACAACCGGGACTTTCCAGTACGATTTATTA
This sequence comes from Ignavibacteriales bacterium, assembly GCA_050258815.1. Lineage (GTDB taxonomy): Bacteria > Bacteroidota > Ignavibacteria > Ignavibacteriales > SURF-24 > JAAXKN01. The sequence goes on along the minus strand of JBLMZM010000157.1, from coordinate 50,628 downwards.
TACATCTGCCCCCATCCGGGCAGAACTGCACTCCTGAGTACAGCCCCAAGAGGCGACTTTTTCATCACATAAACCGAGGTATCTGCAACAGGTTTTACAGTGCCAGCGGTAGTATCCTGTTGTGCAAAAACTGCTGCTGACAAAAGGACTAAAAACGAGAGTATTTTAATTATATGTTTTACCAATTATCTCAAACATCTCATATAATCGTTCAAGTTCATCATTTGAATAAAATTCAATCACTATTTCTCCGGTACCATCAGTCTTTTGCTTGCAGATCACTTTAGTCCCGAATATTTTTCTCAGCCTGTCCTCAAAATCTCTGTGGGAGATGGACTGAACTGAATTATCTGCCACCGCACTTCTTGGCTTTTTGGCTGCCTCGCCATCCAGTGCCAGTTTTTTAACCAGTCCCTCAACTTTTCGGACCGTCAGGTTTTCCTGAATTATCTTTTTCAACAGTTCAAGCTGCAGCATTTCATTGGGAAGATTAATCAGGGCACGGGCATGACCAGGACTAATTTCTTCTTTTACCAGGCTATCCTGAATCTCTTTAGGTAATTTTAGCAATCTGATGGAATTAGTAATTGTGGACCTGTCCTTACCCACCTGTTCGGCAATCTCTTCCTGCGAAAGGTTGCATTCATCCATTAATCTTTTATAGGCGTGAGCGATTTCGATGGAATTCAGCTTTTCTCTCTGTATATTTTCAATCAGGGCCAGCGCCAGCATATCTTCTTTTGTATCAACTTTTATGATATATGCCGGGATATCCCTATATCCAATTTCCTTGCATGCCCTGAACCTTCTTTCTCCCGAAATCAGCTCATAGTGCTGTGAATCTGTTCTTCTAACAGTAACAGGCTGAATCAATCCGTTAGAAAGAATAGATTTTTTCAGTTCCTCCAATGCCTCTGGGTCGAATTCTGTTCTTGGCTGATACGGATTTGGAGAGATTGCACTTAAAGAAATCTTTGCCAGTATGTCAACTGCCTGACCGTCATCAGGTCTGATATCACTGGCCGGAACAGTAAGATTGTTATTACTGTTCTGTATGTTTGGTGATATTAAAGCATCTAGGCCTCTGCCTAAGCCGGGTCTGATTTTACTCATTTACCTTATCTTTTTGTGGTGTTTCTATCATATTTCTTTTCATTAGTTCTGTTGCCAGACCAATGTAGTTTTGTGCACCCATTGAAACAGCATCATAAAGAATAACCGGTTTGCTGTGACTTGGAGCCTCTGATATTCTCACATTTCTCTGAATAACTGTATCAAATACCTTGTTTCCAAAATATTTCTTTACCTCTTCTGCTACCTGATGAGATAATCTCAACCTTGTGTCAAACATAGTCAGCAAAACCCCTTCAATCATCAGATTGGGGTTAAAGTGCTTTTTAACTATATTGATCGTATTCAGCAACTGTCCCAATCCTTCCAGGGCAAAATATTCACATTGCACCGGAATCAGTACGGAATTTGACGCAGTCAGAGAATTAAGGGTCAGAACGCTAAGAGATGGAGGACAGTCTATAAAAACATAATCATATCTTTCTTCAATTGTCGCAATTGCCTTTTTCAGAACCGTTTCACGTACATCTACGTTTAATAGTTCAACTTCTGCACCGACCAGATTAATCGTGGATGGAAGCAGATCAAGAAAAGGCATATATGTATTAATAACACAATTACTGATTTCTTCGTTTCCAACCATTACTTCATATACAGATTTTCCATTCCCCTCGTAACCCAAACCTGAGGTTGAATTCGACTGGGGATCTATATCAATCAATAACGTCTTGTTTTCCGCAGCAGCAATTGAAGCTGATAAATTAATTGCAGTTGTAGTTTTACCTACTCCGCCTTTTTGATTTGCTATTGAAATTACTTTTGCCATGAATGTAAATATTCAGTTACCAAAATATTAATAAATAATCTAAACGGTAGCTTTATTTTGTTAAATAATTGACATTAAATTACGCATATTTATCAAAATAATGAAATTCTTTTGCATGTAAATAATATTCGCCTATTGAGCCTGATTTAGCCCTTAAATGTCAATTTCCTGTCCGTAATCCATTACACAGCATTCCTTGCCAAAGCCATTAACCTGTCTCTTGAATTCATATGGGTCAGCCTGAATTACGGGGAACGTATTGTAATGTATTGGAATAGCGACCCTGGGATTTGTAAGTTCCACTGCTTTTACAGCATCGGTAATTCCCATTGTGAAATTATCCCCGATCGGCAGGAGCATATAATCGATTTTATTCATTATCCCTATAAGTTTCATATCATAAAAAAGCCCCGTATCTCCCGTGTGGTAGATGGTTTTATGCCCAATTATGAGCAATACACCCGCAGGTTCACCCGCATAAACATTTCCGGGAATACTGGAACCATGATGTGCAATAGTAAATTTGACCCTGCCAAAATCAAAATCATGTCCTCCTCCTATGTGCATATTATGGGCTCTAAGTCCTTTAGAAATAAGATAGTTAGCCAGTTCATTTACGCAAATAAGAAGGGCATCGGATCTTTTTGCAATTTTCATTGCATCGCCCAGATGGTCACTGTGTGCATGCGTCAGAATGATGTAATCAGCCCTTACATCCTGGGATTTTACCGGAGAAGTAGGATTATCATCCAGAAACGGATCAATAAGTATTATTTTCCCGTCGTCTGTTGTAATCTGAAAAGCAGAATGTGAAAAATATTTTAATTTCATTTCTATTCCTCCTTTAATTTTGTAAGAAGCCTTTGGACATTTTTATCAAGAACAAATTTCATCAGTGCGAGCTTTATACTAAAAATAAGCTCATCCCTTTTCGCTTCAAGGTTTGTGTAAAAAGAAGCGGGAATACTAGCCCCGGCTTCAGCCGCAATATAATTTACTTTTTCCATTAGCATATCTATGTCGCGCCCCTCTCCTATTAAATCCTGCAGCGACTTAGTACAATTGATCAGCCACCTGTAATCTTCCTCAGCAAAACAAACTTCAAAGTTCTCAACAGAATATCTCAATCTCCTAATTGATATTCGCAGAGAATGCAGATTTTTTACGGTGCTTTTATCCAGAAACCTCCGGATCCTCTTTTTTACAGTCCTGTATTTTTCCCAAAGTATAAAAGAAGCTGCCTCCCCGAAATTAGAGGATAAACTCACTTCAACCATATTTGTATTTTTTGACATTTTATCGACTTCCGGCTAATTAGAGGAATACTTACTTCAACCAAATCAGCCGTTTATTTTGCTATAGAAAGAGAATTCTTATAAACCCTGCAATTGCTTCCCAGGGACGCATCTTGCTGTTTTCACTTCCATAAATGGTAGGAATATTTACAAACCCAATCCGGCAATTATTTCTTGACGCATGAATTATAATTTCACTTTCAGCTTCAAAACCACGGTTAACAGGTAAAATCTTCCTCAATTTTTCAGTCCTGTAGGCTCTGAACCCGCATTGACTGTCCAATATTTTAGTATGTGTTTTCAGGCTTAACAGAAAGGAGGTGATTTTATTGCTCATTATCCTTTGCAACGGCATATTGGAAATATCACTGAGTCTGTTTCCAATAACAATATCATTTTGATCCATCATTGAGATAAATGACGGAATATACCTGGGATCATGCTGCAAATCTGCGTCCAGGGTCACCGCAATATCACAATTTAGATGAAAGCAATGGATAAACCCCATATTAATAGCATACCCTTTACCCATATTGACAGCAGATGAAAGTAAAATTACCTTATCCGAAACATGCACCTGGTTTTCAGAACCATCAGTGGAACCGTCATTAACGCAAATAATAAGGTCCACGTAAGGGAGGGTGCGATCAATAATCTCCTGAATCGTATCCTTTTCATTAAAGAAAGGGATTATTGCACATATTTTATCTCTTGACCGAGTGTTCAATAGCTTTTTTTATTCCTTTGTTTTTATGTCCATTCAGTGCAAAAGACAATTTTTCTCTCAAAGCTTCCTTCGACAGGCCTCTTTTTAGTTTACCGTCTTCAGCCAATGAAATACTTCCCGTTTCCTCTGATACAATAATACTTAGCACATCTGCCTGTTCTGTAATCCCTAATCCTGCCCTGTGTCTCATGCCCAGAGATTGCCCGTCGATGTTTGTCACACTTGAAAGAGGCAGTGTGCATCTTGCCGCTTCAATTATGTCATTTTTAATTATGATTGCTCCGTCATGTAACGGAGACCTGGGGTAAAATATCGATTTTATCAGGTTTTTATTGATTTTAGCATTCAGAATTTCACCGGATTCCACAAAACTTTTTATCCCGGTTGATTTTATCACCACAATTAATGCCCCGTGCTGCATCTGGGACAGCTCAAAAACAGCATCTGTAAGAATATGGGCAATCGTTTTTTCGTCACTTTTAAGGAATACCTTTACAAAAGGGTTCCTTCCGATAAGCAGCAAAAGCCGGCGTATTTCAGGCTGAAATAATATAATAAAAGCTATTACCCAGGTATCTGAAATCAGCTTCAGCAGATAGCCCAAAGCCTTTAAGCTTGCTGCCTGAGCGGTTATTGAAAGCAGCAATACTATAATAAGGCCGATAAAGATCTGTGCAGCAATAGTGCCTTTTATAATATTATATACTTTGTATATAATAAAAGATACTATTATAATATCCAGGACATCCAAAAATGTTACCGGGACGAATCCTATTTTAAAAAGATCAAACATTCAGCAATATATCTTGGGAAGTTGAGAAATATTTTAATATCTTTTTTGCCTGAACAGCATTTTTTACGTTGTGCGTCCTTATTATCTTTGCGCCGTTTTTTATTGCAAGTGATTCAGTAATCACGCTGGCAGTGTCTCTGTTGTCTACATCCTCACCGGTAGTCTTCCCCAGAAATGCCTTCCGCGAAACTCCTACCAGAATGGGTGCGCCCAATCCTTTGAATTCATCCAGTCTTTTAATAAGGTCGAAATTGTCCTCTACCCTTTTCCCAAATCCAATCCCCGGATCAATTATTATATTTTTAACGCCTGCTTTCTTTGCGAAAAGCATTTTTTGATTTATAAAATCATAGACTTCAGAAACAACCTCATCGTAAGTTGGATTAATCTGCATGTCCCGCGGGATTCCCTTAATGTGCATTACAACAAGCCAGGCATTAAACTGTCTTACCACATCGGTAATATCAGGTTCAAAGCTCAAACCACTGATATCATTTATAATCTTTGCTCCCCTTTTAAGGGCTTCATAGGCCACAATCTTTTTTGTAGTATCAATCGAAAGCACCGTACCGGGGGCTTCCTTTAAAATCTGTTCAATAACAGGAATTATTCTATTCAGCTCTTCTTCCAGAGGTACACTTTCAGATCCGGGACGAGTGGATTCACCACCGATATCAATAATATCCGCCCCATCTCTTATCATTTCCAGGGCATGTTTAACTGCATCTTCCGTTTTAAAATACCTGCCGCCATCTGAAAATGAATCGGGGGTAACGTTTAAGATCCCCATTACAACTGAAGCAGATGGCTGATTATGATTGTTAAACAGCTCAATATTTATTTTGTCATATTCCAGGTAGTTCCGTAACAGTAAGGACACCTTATATCCAAGATCCTCATTACCATAAGATACTATCTCCCTCGACAAATCTTTGAAAGTACCTATTGTTCCCATGACAAGCAGGTTACCTGCCTCTCCATTTTCTCTCACATCTTTATAACAGATCTCATTTTTACTCAGAATAATTTTTTGAAGGCTTTCCAGTGTCGCTGTGGGAATATCTCTGATTTCAATTCCCGAAAGCCCCTGTTCGTAAAGGTCACGGAATATTTTGTATTTCTTGCTATAATTCTTAAATACTTCAGGATGAGATATATTTACCAGCTGAATATTCATTATATCCTCTTACAAAACCGAATAAAAGTTTATCATATAATAAAAAAAAATCTAAACAAAGTCCCACGAAATCTGTATAATTTCACGGGAAATGAAGAAATATCTTCATTTTAAAAACAAAAGGAGTGACATGATGCCACTCCTTTTCAAAAGCTATTTCTAATATATTATTTTATATCAGCTTCAGTTCTCTGGTAACTGATCTTACCCTGAAGTATGGTCATTTCCACTTCGAAATCATCGTCAAGGACTACCAGGTCCGCGTCTTTTCCGGCTGCCAGAATACCTTTATGGTTTTCCATATTCAGCACTTTAGCTCCGTTTAAAGAAGCCATTCTGATAGCTTCAGTAATCTTTGCTCCGGCATGGTTGATCATGTTTTTTACTGCTTTATTAAGTGTCAAAGAACTGCCGGCAATTGTACCGTTATCCAGCATAGCTTTGCCTCCCTTAATGCGCACTTTCTGATCAGCAAATTCAAATTCCTCACCTTCGTGCATTCCGCCTGGTTTTATGGAATCCGTAATCAGTATTATGCCGCTGGCCTTTTTCACCTTCAGCAGAAATTCCATTACAGCCGGATGCACGTGATAGGTATCGGCTATCAATTCGATTTTAAGCTCATCTCTCAGTAATGCACCCAATGCGACTCCAGGCTGCCTGTGATGAAGAGGGCGCATTGCATTAAACATATGTGTTACGTGAGCTGCACCGTTGTCAATTGCCAGTTCTATTTCAGCGTAGTTTGACATGGAATGACCTATGGAGAGTAATACCCCGTCATTTGCTGCGGCCCTCATGACCTCAATTGCACCCGGTAATTCCGGAGCAATTGTCATAAGTTTTATCAAACCTCTTGAAGCACCCCACATTTTTTTCCAGGATTCAACAGTTGGAGTCCACAAATACTCCTCATTCATTGCACCCTTGAATTCTTTGTTAAGATAAGGACCTTCCATGTGAATGCCCTTAATATTTGATTCAGGATGGCTGAATATATAATCCGCAAGATTTCTGATATTATCCAGCAGTTCCTTTTCCGGCTTAGCGTACAAAGACGCCATCAGCGTAGTTGAACCATTCCGTAAAAAGTAGTCGCTGATCTTATCATATCCTTCAAATGTACCATCGGTAAAACCATAACCACATCCTCCATGCACCAGAAGATCGACAAACCCCGGACACACTACTTTACCACTAACATCAATTACTTCGCTATTGGCAGGAATATGTACATCATTTATTTTACCTAATTCGTAAATTTTGTTATTTTCAATTACAATCGCACCCTTCTCAATTATTCTGAAAGGGGTTACTATTTTTCCACCAGCTAAAACTAAACTCATTTTTGAACCATTAATTATTAAACAAAAGTTGTGTTTGCTATATTTTTCAATTCGGCAGTTGCAGCCGAGATATTTTCATTTTTAAAGATAGATGAACCAATAACGAATACATCGCATCCCGCATCAGCTATCTCTCTTATATTGTCTGTCCCAATTCCACCATCGGCCTGTATTAAGAAATTTGCTCCGCTCTCTTCCTTCAAACGTACCGTTTCCCTGATTTTTCGCAATGATGAAGGAAGGAATTCCTGGCCGCCAAAACCCGGATTGACCGACATAATCAGCACCATGTCAACATATTCAGCAATATCCTTTAGCAATGCCACTGGTGTTGACGGGTTAATTGCAACTCCGGCTTTTACACCCAGCTGCTTTATCTGCTGAATAGTCCTGTTCAAATGAATCACTGATTCCAGATGGACCGTGAGAATACCAGCCCCGCTGCTTGCAAATTGTTCCAGATATGCATCAGGATTTTCAACCATCAGATGAACATCCAGAGGCAATTTTGAGGCGGATCTGGCAGCTTTTACCACTATTGGTCCGAAAGTAAGATTCGGGACGAAATGCCCGTCCATTATATCACAGTGCAGCCAGTCTGCACCTCCAATCTCTACATACCTTATCTGCTGAGCGAGATTTGCAAAATCTGCTGAAAGAATAGATGGAGCAATCAGTTTCATTTTTCACCTCCTACTTCATTTGGAGTTGCAACATTTTTTGTAACAAATAAATCTATGCTTGCGCCCTCCTGAACCAGGTTATCTTTACTGGGATACTGATCTATTACTGTATTTGGTAATAATGAAAATGAAGGCTGGTAATTCACCTTTCCTACATTCAAATTGAGGCTTTTGAGCAATGCTTCCGCGTCTGTAAGTGATTTCCCCAGAAGATCAGGGATTTTAACCCCCACATTCTGACCGGCACTGATAGTAACATTTATCTTTGTACCCTTCTGTACCTGGGTACCTTCATAATACTGCTGATCAATAATCACATTCGCAGGAGATTGGGATTCTGCTTTAGTCGTGTCGCCCAAAGCCAATTCCATCCTGTCAAGAGTCATCTTGGCATCCCTTAAGTATTTACCTTTCAATGACGGAACCTTTACCAAAGGGATACCGCTGCTGATGAAAAGAAATACCCGGCGGCCTTCCTTTACCGTGGAACCTGCCGCAGGTTTTTGAAATATTATACTCCCCTTGGGATATTTTTCATTAAATCTTTCTCCCCCTTTTACAGGTTCAAGATCTGCATCTGAAATCAGCTTTTCAGCTTCCTGTTCGGACATACCAACAACCTGAGGAACCTTAACCTCGCTTGCCGAAACATACCAGGGCATAATAATATAATTAAACAGAATTATCAGAAGCGCAAGGCAGCCAATAATAATCAGTATTTTTTTAACCAGAGAATTATCAAAAATATTTTTCATTATTATAAAAATATAAAAAGCTTGAGTTTTTAACAATATAATCTGCGGGCATTTGCCCTTCTTATGCAATTAAGCCGCTGTTTTTGCAATTTTTTTAATGACAAGATTATAAATAAGCATCAGGACAGTGGCCAGGACTCCTATTCCAAAAAGGACAAGAAAGATCATTTTGGGCTGATTCGTATCAGTTGCAAATATTTTATACAGCCATCCTCCAAGATTACCACCGAAAAACCAGCCAATAGCAATTGGCAAAAAGGCATACCCCTGAAATAATGCGGCCTGACCTTTCGGGGCTAAATCAGCTATATACTCATAATACCTTGGGGCTTGCGTCATTTCTCCCATTGAGAAAATCACAAGGCCCGCAATTATGAGCGGAATACTTGGGTTTAGCATTATCAGAAGCCAGCAAACTGTTGAAACAGAAAAACCTATTACAATTGCATTAATTGGAGCAAGTTTCTTTGTAAGAAAATTTACTAGCAGCTGGAAAAGGATAATCCCCCACGCTCCAACAGAAGAAATCAGTTCAAATGGAGCATCTTTTGCAATGTAATCAGTAACATAAAAAGGAATAATAATATATATTTGCCAGAACATCAGCCAGTAGAGCGAAAATATCAGTAAAAATATCATGAATTTAGCATTTTTCACCACCAGCGTCAGGTTCTTGATTACCTGAATGATGCTTACCTTTCCAGCGGCCTCGCCGGTGGGTTCTTTGTAAAACAATATAGTACTGATGAGCATAAGTGCACAACAGGCTGAGGAAACCACATATACATATTGGATTCCAATATGATCACGTACAAGATAAGCAAACAAGGGACCTAATGCTCCACCGATATTGACCAGCCAGTAATAGATGGCATAACCGATTGATTTTGTTTCAGGAGATGAGGTAAGAGCTACAGTTCCTAAAACACTTGGCTTTATAAATGATCCTCCGATTGCCGTAAATATTAATATAACAATTAATATCCAGAAAAGGTTGGCTGAATCAAAAAGTCCGGAAAATGCAGCCATTCCCGTTGCCCCTATCATGAAATATCCCAGGGCAAGCACCAGGAATGCAAATGAGAAAGCCTTCTTAAACCCAAATTTATCAGCAAGAGCTCCGGCAAAGATCGGCAGGAAATAAATAAGCCCCCCGAATATGGAGGATAACCTTCCGGTATCAATTTCGTTGAATTTCAGATGGTTTCTTAAAAAGATACTTAGAATTGTTGCCTGTCCATAATAAGCTATCCTTTCGAATAACTCCATCACATTTGCGACCCAGAATGAGGGCAGAAAACCTGCTTTAATCCTTTGAAGACTGGTTTGGATACTCAAAATGACTCCTCAATTTTAATTGCTTTTAATTTGTGAGGTATATAGTTCCTATAAATATAATCAGGCAGACAAGAGCATAAGTACATCGATTTCATTAAATTTCAATTGTCGTGCAAATATATCAAATGCTGGTTTTAATAACAAGAAGATGCAACAAGCAAATCCTGCAGAATATTTGCATTCAAACACTGTAAGTATTATAATAATGAAGTAAATTTATTTTTGTATGTATAAGAATTATTTTTATCTCAACCGGTATGTCCTTGAACTGAACGAAGCCTTATGTGATTATTCTCTCATTGAAGCTTTCTCCCAGGAAAAAGATCAGCTGATACTGACATTTTATAATGGTACCGATACCAGGCACCTGATAGTATCCGTTGCGCAAAATGACCCATATATCAATCAGCGGCGCGAATTCCACAGAGCAAAGAAAAATACGGCGGATTTTTTTGGGGAATACCTCCCTTCCCTGATCAGTAAAGTAGAAATCGCTGTGGATGACAGAATAATAAGGTTCAATTTTGACAGGTTTTCTATATTCTTTACTATCAGGGGCAAAGATACCAATATCCTGCTTGCTGATGAGGATGGGAATGTTTCTTCATTCAAAAAGACAACAGATGAAATGAAGTACAGAGTAAATGATGAGCTTCAGCGCAATGTCTACTCTCCTTATTTTCACAGACCGGATCTCGATATTATTACTGAGCCGGACTACCTTAGAATAATTAAGGCTGAATTCCCTTTTATAGGCAGGGAAATACTTTCCGAAACCTCATTCCGTACGGGTAGTAATGAACTGGAAGAATATCTGCGCCACCTTAACGAGGTAATTGATGAAGTGGAGAATGGAAATATCACCGTCTTCTTTGATTCCTCATCAGGAAAGATTGTTATGGCCCCCTCTTCATTTCATATATTTGACCAGCAGGAGGAACAGGAATTCAACAGCTACACTGAGGCCCTTAATAACTACCTGATAAGGAAATATCAGACACAGAGCATTGTAGAAATGCGCAAGACTGTCTCGAAAAACCTCGATCAGCAGATTGCAAAAGTATCCAGAAAGCTCGATGAAGTATTATTCAGGTTAAACGAGCCTTCGAAAGAAGAGTTTTACAGGGATTGTGGCAATCTTCTTCTGGCCAATATACACCTTATAAGAAAAGGGATGGAAAAAATTGAAGTGGAGAACTATTATAATAATAATGAGTTGGTTTCCATAATACTTGATACCAAAAAGGATGCGAAAGGCAACATTGACCGTTATTTTGAGAAAGCCAAAAATGACAGACAGAGTAAAATAGTTCTGGAGAAACTTCAAAGCAGCCTTAAAAAGCAGCTTTCAGAATTACAGCAAAAGAAATTTTCATTTGAAAATGCAAATAAAATAGAAGAATACCGGAAAATAATGAGCGATTTACATATCAAAGAAAACCAGGGTGAAAACTATCACAGGGAAGAAAACTTTAACTTTAAGCATTATATAATTGAGAATAAATACCACGTTTATGTCGGTAAAGACAGCAAAAACAATGATCTGCTGACAGTAAAGTTTGCAAAGCAGAATGACTATTGGTTTCATGCCCGCGGCGTTCCAGGTTCGCATGTAGTCCTAAGAGTGGAAAATACAAAGGAACCCGTTCCAAAGCCTGTTTTGAAAAAAGCGGCCTCTCTGGCAGCTTACCATAGCAAGGCTAAAACTTCTAAAATGGCACCGGTTTCTTATACACTTAAAAAGTACGTTACAAAAAAGAAAGGAATGGAACCCGGAAAAGTCAGCATGATGAAGGAAGAGGTGCTCCTGGTACAGCCTGAAATTCCGTCAGAATGCGAATTTATTACAGATTAGTAATAATTTTTAATGTTTTTTACTTTAAACTTTTTAGCAACAATTGTAATTTAAAGTACAAATTTAAAATAAGCGGGGTTTAAGATGAGACTAATAATTCAAAGTAATTATGAAAAGGTGTCCAAGTGGGCCGCAAATTATGTTGCCAGGACTATCCTGGATTTCAAGCCAACAGAGCAGAAACCTTTTATACTAGGTCTGCCAACCGGGTCTTCACCCATCGGGATGTACAAAGAATTGATTGCACTTTACAAAAAAGGGATAATATCCTTTAAAAATGTGGTTACTTTTAATATGGATGAGTATGTTGGAATACCTGAAGATCATCCTGAAAGTTATCATTCTTTTATGTGGAATAATTTTTTCAGACATATCGATATAAAAAAAGAAAACGTTAATATTTTGAATGGAAATGCTGTGGACTTGCAGGAAGAGTGTGAAAACTACGAAAAAAGGATTAAAGAATTCGGGGGAATTAACCTTTTCGTCGGCGGTATCGGTCCTGACGGGCACATTGCATTTAACGAACCCGGCTCTTCACTGGGCTCTCTAACACGAATCAAAACACTGACCATGGATACGATGATCGCTAACTCCAGGTTTTTTGACAATGACATAAATAAAGTGCCTAAAACAGCTCTTACAGTCGGTGTAAAGACAGTTTTAGACGCACACGAAGTTATGATCCTTATCAGCGGCCATAATAAGGCAAGAGCTCTTGCCAAAGTAGTAGAAGAAGGCGTAAACCATATGTGGACGGTTAGTGCACTGCAGTTACATCCAAAGGGCATGATCGTATGTGATGATTCTTCTACGGCAGAATTAAAGGTTGGAACGGTAAACTACTTTAAAGATATTGAAGCATCTAATCTGGACCCTGCGGCTCTTTTAGATTAGAAATGTTTCTCCTCGTTATAAAAAGGGCCTTCTGCAAGAAGGCCTTTTTTTTATTCCTGATTATATACTATGAGTGAGCGTACGTCATACTTTGTCAGCTTTTCCCTTCCCTTAAGGAATGCCAGTTCTATAAGAAAGGATACCTGGACAATCTCCCCGCCAAGTTTTTCTATCAGCCTGCATGCTGCTTCCATCGTACCGCCGGTTGCAAGCAGATCATCATGGATTAAGACTTTATCTCCCTTTTTGATTGCATCAGCATGTATCTCAATGGAGTCCACGCCATATTCAAGTACATATGTTTCCTTAACTGTTTCAGACGGCAATTTGCCAGGTTTTCTGATTGGTACGAATCCGGCATCCAGTCTGTCGGCAAGCATAGCACCGAATACAAATCCCCTCGATTCAACTCCTACAACTTTATCGATGTGTGTCCCCTTTATAAAACCATACAAATCGTTAAATGCGGCCTTAAAGCCTTCACTATCCTTCCATAAAGTCGTAATATCCTTGAAAACTATTCCCTTTTTTGGAAAATCAGGAATACTCCTGATATATTGAGATAAGTCTGTTGTCACCATCTATATTCCTCAGTTATTATAAGATTTGCAGTAACTATATGCAATTATTAATGTTTCATGCAACATAATTTTTAACCTGTTTAGAGTCAAGTTGCACGTATCAGTTTTGTATTTATCGGGGTCTAAATTATATTTCTTCCAGCTTTCCTGTTCAGGAATTCTTTAAAAGACTTCAAATCCATACAGTTTATCACTTCTTCAGGCTGAATTCCTCCTTTACGTGCAATCCTGATCCCATAATTAATTTCGTCAATACTATCTTTTGTATGGGCGTCAGGATTTATTGAGAACAGGCAGCCTTTTTCGCGGGCATAATATATAACCCTCCAGTCCAGATCCAGTCTGTTTGGGCTTGCATTTATTTCAATTGCCACCTTATTGGCAGCACAAGCATCAATTACCTTTTTAATATTCAGCTGATACGGAGCCCTTGCAAGCAATAATCTGCCGGTTGGATGACCAAGGAGATCCGTGTTGGGGTTTTCAACAGCCCTGATAATGCGGTTTGTCATCTCTTCTTCGGTCATCTTAAACCGGCTGTGAACTGAAGCAACCACAAAATCAAAATTTTTAAGAAAATCATCTCTGAAATCGAGTTCACCGTCTTTAAGAATGTCACTTTCCACACCCTGGAACACAGGGATTAAGAGTTTTTCGTTAATCCCGGCTACTTCACTTTTTTGCTGGAGAACCCGCTCTTCAGTCATGCCATTTGCATAAAACGCAGCCTTGCTATGGTCGCAGACGGCCATATACTCAAATCCCGCTTCCCTTGCCGCAACTGCCATTTCAGCAAGTGTATTTTTCCCATCAGAAAAGATAGTATGGAAATGCAGAAAGCCATGAAATTTCCCTCTCTCCAGTTCAGAGTTCTTTTTGAGAGGGTCGCTTAAGAAATAATATTCCTTTTCTCTCATTTCCGGAATAACATAGGGACTATTGAGCTTATTGAAAATTTCAGGCTCACTTTCTTCATCAAATTGAGTATTCTCCGCACCGCAGGCTTTTATAAATTCAGGCGAACCTGTACTGAAAAAAAGTAATGTCTCATAATCTTTTAAGGTCAAAGTGCTTATGAAATACACAGGAACAATAAATTCCTGTTCAATTACGAAAGCTTTCATCATGACCGAGTTCTTTCCTGTCGGCCAGTCATTTCCCTGATAATCGCTGACAACCACGTCTTCGAATGCAAAATTGCTGACAAGTTCTTTATTAAAATTGTCAAAATCTGTTATGAGCACTACGAATTCCAACTTTGATATTATTTCACAGGCCCTTCTGTATTCGCCGGAAACTTCAATTTTCTTCACAGATTCAAATGTGCTCAACGCAGTAAGGATGAGCCTCACTTTTTTCTCAGCATCATCCATTAAAGTGAGCTTTTGAACTGATTTTATTCTTTCTATTTCTCCCAGAATCATGTCCTGGGTTTTCCTGCCAAAGCCCTTTAATGCAGCAACTCTATTGTCTTTGCAGGCCGACTCCAGTTCTTCAACTGAGCTTACGCCAAGACTCTCGTATAAATTTTTTATTTTTTTTGCACCAAGACCACGAATCATCAGAAAGTCCATAATCCCGGCAGGAACTTCAGCTACGAGTTTTTCAAATTCCGAAGAATACCCTTTTTCATTATATTCATGGATAATAGCAAGCAATCCCTTGCCGATGCCTTTTACATCCTTAATGCTTCCATCGCTTATCATTTCCTCGAGGCTTCCTTCAAGTCCATTGATAACAGCGGCTCCGTTGCGGAATGCATTTATCTTAAATGGATTTTCCCCCTTGAATTCCAAAAGGTCGGCAAAACTTTCAAACAAACCAGCAATTTTCTTTTTTAGGGACATTTTGACGCCTTTAAAATATTAATTAAATATTGTCATCTGGAAGGGTTAGTCTTATTATCCCGGCAGCCGTTTCTAACCGAAATATCCTATCAGAAAAGAAATCTGAAAATATGTAAACAGGAATCCGACTATACTGCCGGCCACCACCTGTGCTAAAGTATGCCGCTCCAACTTTAATCTGGCCCAGCCTATTACCGGCAGATTCATAAAAAACTAAATGCTTTTTATTCCTAACATGTAGGCCAGCGCACCCAAGGGTCCGGCCGCACCCAGGGCATGGGCGCTTATTTTCCAATGCCGGTTAATAAATATCACTATCAGTGTATTGGAAATATAACAAAACCAAAAGGAAACGGTTAATGGATTAACTTTTCCCTGGATCAGGACGATGAGTCCGCACAAATAGATCACCACAGCAACAAAAAATGGGAGGGTTCTTTCTTCTTTTACCGAAGCATCCATATCGGCAATCATTCCCCTTCTCCTGAAAAAGAAGAACATAAGTATCTGGAACAAAAAACCGAATGAAAGCGCTACAGCAATTACCAGAAATATATTACGGGTGCTTGTTTCAAGAGAAAAAGCAAAATAAATAAAAATGAGTATAGTAAAACTAGGCGGAACCATTATTGTAGATATAATCCTGGCCGCCTTATGCGAAAATGTTCTCTCTTCCAATTATTTCCCAATACCCCTGTTAGTTTTCACCCACTATATCAATTTCCGGATCCTGCACCCCGGTCTCAAAATTTAATTGTTCAAGATATTCCAGCAAACGGGCTTCAACTGAGATAAAATCAGTTAATTTCATCAGGTCCTGTCTCACTGCAGACACTCCATAAAGCCCTTTCAGGTAAGATGTATAATACTTCCTGAATTCAAGTATTGCTCTTCTTTCCCCTTTAATTTCAATTGAATCCTTCAGATGCATCAAAGCCGTGCCGATTCTTATCTCTTTTGTAAGCACGGTAGAAACATATCCCTGCGAAAGCAGTTCCTTTGCTTCCTTGAAAATCCAGGGATTGGCAATTGCACCCCTTGCGATCATCACACCGTCAGCTCTGGTATTTTCAAATACATTCTTAACATCTTCAGCCGTAAAAACCCCGCCGTTAAGCACAACAGGCATGTCCACAACATCTTTAACCCTGTCTATCCATTCCCAGTCTGGGTCGCCCGAATGCCCCTGCTGCCTGGTTCTGCAGTGAATTGTTAAGGCTTTTGCCCCTGCATCTTCAATCCTTTTGGCAATATCCAGAATCATGATGCTATCATTGTCCCAGCCAATACGGGTCTTCACTGTAACTGGAAGCTGTACTGCATCAACAATTGACTTAACCATTTTCTGTAAATATGGAGGATCTTTCAGTAATCCGGCACCTGCCCCGCGGTTTGCAACCTTTTTTACCCAGCACCCCGCATTAATATCAATAATGTCCGGATTTTCAGCTTCTGCAATCTGTGCAGCCCTGACCATTGAATCAATACTTTCACCATAGATCTGAATACCAACGGGTCTTTCATTTTCCGTAATTTTCAGCTTTTTATTAGTCTTTTCAACAGACCTGATCAGACCTTCCGAGTTTACAAATTCCGTATAAACTATATCTGCCCCGAACGATTTGCATATATTTCTGAAAGAAATATCAGTAACATCTTCCATGGGAGCCAGTAACAAAGCCCTTTCAACAGAAATATTTCCTACCTTAAACATTTATATCTCACTTTCAACTTTTTTATAAACCATACTATCCTTTCCTGATTTTGAATATTTATCTGCCTTTATGTATTTAATTGAGAATAAGAAAGTAACCACCATAAAAGCAGCACCCGTAATAAACGGGAATTGATAGCCTATGAATTCAAATGCAAATCCACCCCATAATGGACCCAAAACCCTTGCCAGGGCAGACAGTGACTGATTAAGCCCCAGGATTGTCCCCTGCTCATGTTCAGAGGAGTATTTGCTTATCATACTCAGGACTACGGGTTGAATTATTCCGCTGCCAATTGCCAGAACAGAAATAACTATTGCCAGTCCTAAAAAGTTGCCTCCGTATGGCAGCAGACCTAATCCGAAAATCATTATAAATGCACCGGCAAGAATCAAAGCTTTTTCAGAATATTTTTCTGTCAGCATCCTGATGAAACCGCCCTGGATAATGGCCCCGACAACACCCATTATTCCAAACTGATAACCAATTTGCTGGTTGCTCATGTGGTAAATTTTATACCCCAGAAGGGCAAATGTTCCATATATGTTTGCGCCGGAAAAGGTAATTACAAAAAATAATAGGATTAGAAGACCCACATCAGGATGTTTAAGTGTCTTGTAGGTATATTCCAGGTCAAATATCTTCCTGTTTTTAAATGGCTGCTTCCTTGTTTTGCTTACATCAATTGTCTCCTTAAGAAACAGAAATGCGAAGATAAGTGCAATTGAAGAAAAACCTGCACTGGCAAATCCCGTAAATGGATAACCGTATTTTGAGAGTATTCCCCCGATCATGGGTCCAAACACAAACCCCAGGCCGAAAGCCATCCCAATGATTCCCATTCCTTTAGAACGCTCTTCCTTTGGTGTAATGTCTGCAATATAAGCCTGTGCAACTGCAATATTGCTGCCTCCAAACCCGCCTAGTATTCTGGAAATCAGTAATAAAAGGAAAGAATTTGAAAAACTAAAAATAATATAAGAAGTAACTGTTGACATAAGTGAAAGCAGGATAACAGGTCTTCTCCCGTATTTATCGGAAATCTTTCCTAATATCGGATTAAAAATAAACTGTATCAGTGAAAAACTGGCAAAAAGAATTCCAATCCCAAATTCAGAAATCCCCAGATCTTTCGTTGCAAATGTGGGAAGAATCGGAATGAGAATGCCAAACCCCATCAGATCTATAAAAACTGTCAGAAATATGACAGACAGTGAAGATTTTCGCATAAATTATTTATCCAGTTCTCTAATTATAGCATTTGTAATTTCTTTTGTACCTACATAATTAGTGGGATTAATATCCCGCGTCACATTCTTACCTTCAGCAATCACAGTAGCAACGGCTTTTTCAATTCTGGAGGCTGCATCTTTCTCCCCAATGTCCTGCAGCATCATCCCTGTTGCAAGAATAATTGCACACGGATTTGCAAGATTCATCCCTGCAATATCAGGTGCTGATCCGTGCACAGCCTCATACAATGCTACATCCGGACCCCTGTTGGCTCCAGGTGCAAGACCTAATCCGCCAACCAAACCGCTTGCCAGATCGGATAAAATATCACCAAACAGATTAGTAGTAACAATCACGTCAAACTGATAGGGATTGAGCACCATCTGCATGGCCATATTATCTATAATCTTATCATTGAACTGAATGTTTGGATATTCCTGAGCTATTTCCCTGGCAACGTCTAAAAACAAACCGCTGGTGTATTTAAGAATATTGGCCTTATGAACCGCAGTAACCTTTTCCCGGCCGCATTTTTTGGCGTATTCAAAGGCATAGCGGAGTATTCTTTCGCAACCCCGTCGGGTCACAATTCCAATTGTTTCTGCTGCAGAGCGTGAGCTATCTATGTAATGTTCAATACCGGAGTAAAATTCCTCCAGATTTTCCCTGAAAATCACCATATCAATATGATCATACAGAGTCTTTATTCCCTTAAACGTCTTTGCGGGACGTTCGTTAACATACAGGTCAAATTCCTTTCGTAGAGCAACGTTAACACTTCTGAAGCCTTTACCCACCGGTGTTGTAAGCGGCCCCTTCAATGCAATCTTGGTTTTTGCAATTGAATCAAGCGTACTCTGTGGAAGCGGATCCTTGTATTTATCTATCGCGGCCATACCCGCAATCTGTACATCCCAGTGAATCTTTACACCGGCATGGTCAATTACTCTTAATGCAGCTTCTGTTATGTCCGGACCTATCCCGTCACCCGGAATCAAAGTAAATTCGTAAGACACAATCCCTCCTTCTTTTATTATTTACTCACCGAATTTTCCTATAATATAATATAATAATCATTCTAGTTTGAGAAATAATAAATATTTTATTCTACAAATGTAAGAAAAAATGTCCTTTTTCTCTAAGGTGTAAAAATTTTGTTCGCTTCAGCCATAAACTTATTTAACTGCTAAATAGTTCATGCGGCAGCTCAAAATTTCATTGTAAGGGCATGTTTTTAATCAAATCCGTGCATTCTTGATTAACTGGTATATATTTAGTATTCTTTAAATATTACAAAACAAGAATGCTTAATTATTCCGGCCCAATTATTAATAATTACAATAAAAGGAGATGCAATGAAGAGGGACAAAAATTATGTATTATTCGGGGTCATCATGGGAAGCCTGGCAGGAAGTTTAGCCGCATTACTTTTTACTCCGACCTCCGGTAAGAAACTCCGCAAAGAGATCAAAAACAATCTGAATGATTATGTCAGCCAGGCAAAACAGCAGAGCCAAAAGATATTAAGCGATACTAAAACTATGACGACCAGCTGGGTGGACAGGGCTCAGGAAGTATTTGCCCTTTCAAAAAAATATGCTTCCGGTACTTATGATGTACCCAAGGACACAGTTGAACGTGAGATTTCCAAATTGAGAACCGCTTTCAATGCTGCGCTTGCTGCTTACAGGGAATATGAATCTGAAACTGAAGGAAAACCCCGCAGTCAGGAAGAAGCGATGGAAGAAAAAAACCCCATTTTCAGCGAATACGAAGATGAAACACTTCCTAAATATGAAGGTATGGGAAAAAGGATGTAATAACACCGGCCTTTTTGGTTACACTCTGATTTAAAATATGAACAGGACTGAAACCGTGAGCCATATGGCCGGGTTCAGTCCTGTTGGAATAACATTCTCCAACGCTGTAAGACTACAGTGTTGCGGATTTATATTTTGCCGAAACATTAATTCTATTTAATGCCCGGGCAATCGAAGCTTCAGCACGCTCTACATCAAGATGCTCACTTCTCGTCTTTAGACGTTCTTTTGCCCTTTGCAGAGAATTTTGTGCTCTTTCAATATCAATTTCAAGAGGATCCTCAAAACTTTCGGCAAGCAAAAGTACCTTGTTGTCTTTTACTTCAACGGTCCCGCCACCGGTGGCAAAATATCGAACTGAACCGTTCTCATCTACAATTTTTACCTTGCCTATTTCAATTGTGCTGATCAATGGAGCATGATTATACAATACCTGGAAACTTCCCATAGTTCCGGGTAAGGTAATGGATCTAATGTTCCCGGCATATGCAATTTTTGACGGTGAAATTACTTCTAAAAATAATTCTTTCATATTTTACCGCAACTTTTTGGCTTTTTCCACTGCTTCTTCAATGGTACCAACGAACATAAAAGCTGCCTCTGGCAGATCGTCATATTCACCATTGATGATTCCCTTGAAGCCTCTGATGGTGTCTTCCAGTTTTACATATTTGCCTTCATAACCTGTAAATTGTTCGGCCACAAAGAACGGCTGACTGAAGAAACGCTGAATTCTTCTTGCACGCCTTACAGTAACTTTATCTTCTTCAGACAATTCATCCATACCAAGAATATTAATAATATCCTGCAGATCCTTGTATTGCTGCAATATTTCCTTAACTCTCTTTGCAACCTGAAAATGTTCCTGTCCGACTATACCAGGTTCAAGAATTCGTGATGATGATTCCAAAGGATCAACTGCGGGATAAATACCCAATTCAGAAATCTGACGGCTTAATACAGTTGTAGCATCCAGGTGAGCAAAAGCCGCTGCCGGAGCAGGGTCAGTTAAGTCATCTGCCGGTACATAGATTGCCTGAACTGAAGTAACAGAACCCTTATCAGTAGAGGTAATTCTTTCCTGCAAAGCACCCATTTCCGTAGCCAGGTTAGGCTGGTAACCAACTGCAGAAGGCATTCTGCCCAGCAGTGCGCTTACTTCTGAACCGGCCTGTGTAAAACGGAAAATATTATCGATGAACAAAAGCACATCTTTCCCTTCTTCATCACGGAAATACTCTGCCATCGTAAGTCCAGTCAGGCCAACTCTGAGTCTCGCTCCGGGAGGTTCATTCATCTGTCCAAAAACAAGACATGTTTTACTTAATACACCAGATTCTTTCATTTCCAGCCAAAGGTCATTACCTTCCCTGGTTCTTTCGCCAACACCGGCAAATACAGAAAATCCACCATGATGTTGTGCGATATTATGGATCAATTCCAAAATAACAACAGTCTTGCCTACACCTGCACCGCCAAACAGACCTGTTTTTCCGCCTTTGGAATAAGGCTCAAGAAGGTCGATAACTTTTATACCAGTCTCAAACATTTCCTGACTGGTTGAAAGATTTTTGAATTTTGGAGCGGGACGGTGAATCGGATATGTCTTTGAAGTTTTTATTTCACCCAGCCCGTCAATACCTTCTCCAATAACATTTATAAGCCTGCCTAATGTTTCTGGTCCAACAGGCACTGTAATCGGAGCACCGGTATCGTACGCAGTCATCCCGCGCACAAGGCCATCTGTTGTATCCATAGCAACAGCCCGCACCCTGTTTTCACCCAGGTGCTGCTGGACTTCTACCGTAAGCTGATCCTGTTTACCTTCAGTATTTGTACGAGGTATTTTAATAGCATTGAAAATACTAGGTAAATACCCGACTTCAAAATCAATATCTACAACAGGCCCGATTACTTGAACTACTTTGCCTTCAATATTGCCCATTTTTCTTCCTTAAAGTTCAAATTAAATAAAGTATAAATTAAATAAATATCCATTTCTTTTCAATAAATTCCTCAAAAATTATTATGCTGCAAAGATTATTCACCGAGAAAATTCAGTTATATGCACAAATGCTCAATAGTAAACTTGGGAAAACTGTAATAATAGTAGAGTAATCATGAATATAAGTAAGAGAAAGGTAATGCTGCCAATGTTGAAAATTCAATATTTGGCAGCATTACCTTTAGCTTACAGATCAGTTGAAAGGACAAATCTTAAAATGCGGTCATTGTCAGTATCGGCAACATATAGGATTTTATCATATACTGCAATGGCATGAGGATGTTTGAAAACTGACGGCCCTCCAAAGGATTGCAGTTCCTCGCCATATGCATTAAACTTGAATACACTATCCTTTAATGCGTCAGCGACATAGATATTTCCGGAATTATCAACCGCTGCATCTTCGGGCTGCCAGAAACGGTTTACTGACATCATTGCTGCATTTGAAGGCTGAAGCCTGCTGACATAACCAGTAAAAACACCGGTTGAGACAAATTGCAGCCATTGTGTTCTAAAGCTGTTCTCCCCGACTAAAGTGACAATACAATCAAAGTTCCTGCGGTTGAAAGACGTAAGCGAGCTTATTTTATTTGCTGAAACGAGTCCGGTTCCTTCCGGAGTTATAAGCGGGACACGTCCTATAAGAGTATCCTTTTTAACCCCGCCTGAAATAGTTTTCTGAAATATTAGAATTGAATTATCAGGATCAACCGGACTGTTATTCTCAGAGCCGCTCCTGCTAACATAGAACGAATTATCGTAGAATACGCAAACCCCGGTATACTCGCGGCGCTTTACCTCATCAATAAATCTGAAATCATTACTGGTAGGAAGAATCCTGCTTATTGGAGCAGATGCAATATTGTGGCCACTGGCTACAAGATTTATTTTATAAACGGCGCTGACCGTCGAGGGGGATCCCTGAATAGTTGTATCAAATGATGCGCATACAATCAGATTATCCTGATAATCCTGTGCAAGTGCAACCGGATGCATAATGGTTTTGCTTCCCAGGATATCTCCGTTAAGGTTGAGCATTACAACCCTGTTGTTGTAAGTATCGGCAACATAAATGAATGGTTCATGTCCGACAATTATATCCATCGGCTTGTTAAAACCAGTCCAATCCTGGTTTTGCTTTATATAAAGCGTATCACCTATCTTCCCATTGTTCTGGCCGGACTGGGAGCTTACAATACCATTAATGTCAAGTTTATTAGTATCGCAGTTAAGTGCAATAAATGCAAAAACAGCTATAATTAAAGGCAGTATATATTTCTTAAAATTCATTTACAATCCCAGGATTAATGAAAATCTGTGAGCTGAGCCTAGACGCGTAAAATTTGAAAAGGCATAATCAAAAGTTACATCTGCTATTCTCAGGGGCATTCTTACTCCTGCACCAAGCGAATAGTTCTGTTCTTCAACATTAAACTTATATCCCCCGCGAAGGAAAAAGAGGTTTTTCCACTTATACTCAATTCCGGCAGAAACATTTTCACTGTTATCATTAGGATGATTCAACTGAACAGACGTTGTTATCATCTGATCTTCAGACTGATATGGTTCAAAAGCAAAACCTATTCTGAAGATTGTCGGCGGTGAGAAGGATTGCCATTCAGATTTTTCTCTGGCACCGAATAAGATAACCTCACCGTCGGGAGCCAGGTTGCTACCGAAATTGCTAACAGTGACGGCAAACCTTGAGCTTCCAATGCCTGTCCAGTAATAAGTTCCAAGATCAATCATTACACCGCGCATTTTTAATTTATCGAGCGTTTCTTCAATATACCTGACAGTACCGCCGAAACTAAATTGTTCAGTCATCTTTCTTGAATAAGAAAATGCAACTGCGATATCACCGTAACTAAAATATTCTCCCGTCCCGAAGGGTTGGGTTTCAGTTGTCACCGGCATATCCTGTGTGTGCAGTGATGTTAAAGCGACTCCAATAGCATCATTTGATGACAGATGATAGAGCCCGCCGGCAAAATCATGTTTAATATCAACCAGCCATTCATTATGAGAAAAAATAACCTGATCTGCAGGAGCCTGAATTAACCCGGCTGGATTCCAGTATAAGGCAGAAACATCATTTGCCACTGCGACAAATGCATCTCCCATTGATGAAGCCCTGCCGCCAACACCAACCTTTAAAAACTGGGCAGCGGAAATACCTGCCCTCTGCCCTCCGAGTGTTGGAAAGAGTTGAGCTTTTGATTCAAAGGTCAGTATACATATAAACAATATTATTAATATTTTCTTCATATCAGAATTTTAAGCTTAAACCTAATTTAATATTACGCCTAGTTAGATATCTTGCCGGATTATCCGGATAGGGATTGAGAGGAGCCTGAAGATCAGGATAGTTGGGATCATTCCAGGAATTTGGTACCGGATCACCATATTCATAAGCACGACCAGTTACAGGATTAATAATAGCTGAATTTTTCATATCCAGCAGATTATTAACTTCCATAAATATAGAGAGTTTTAGTCCGGCAACAGTAAGATATTTTTCAAAGTTCAGGTCAACCCAAAACCAATCATCAGCAATCATACTATAGCGGTTTGCAACATCAGTTCTATATTCAGGTTTGCCATCCTGTGCATAATTGCCAGTAAATAATTCTGCAGTGTATCTTTTCCCGGATTCATAAAAGAATCTGAGATAAATATTATAATCATCCAAAATACCTGGAGCAAAGCCAAACAGAGGTTCATCTTTTTGTACATAGAAATTCGTGGTCAAAGAACCGGTCACGGGCCTGTCCCAGGGTGTATATATTTCCTTAATCGACTCGTTAAGATCCCCTCTTACAACCAGCGCACCTTCATCTGCCGAGGAACTCTTACCGGTAATAATAGCATAAGATAAGGATGCTACTGCATTGAACGATTTACCTATTCTTTTCTTATATTCGAATTCAAGACCTCTGGCGCGGGCATAGTCCTGATTTGTATAAGTAATAAAGCTTTGTGAGGCAAAACGGGCCGAAGTAATAACAGCCGACCTCGTGGATATATAGTCAAATATATCTTTGTAGTAGGCTGTAATAGTCATAACATCGTTATCTGAAAATTGTGTCTTCAACCCAAGTTCATATGCAACTGTAGTCTCAGGATTCAAATTCGGATTTCCGAATTTCTGGAAGGATGACTTGGCACTTGACGGACTAAGCTTTGCATAAACAAACTGCGGTTTTGGCCATTTGCTGAAATGCCCATAAGAGAAAAACAAAGTCTGATTGTCGGATATAGGATGCGATATGCCGAGCCTGGGACTTAATCTTGCCTTAAAGCGCCTGTCACCAAAAAATTTATATGTATTATCATAATATGCCTGCCTGATCTGATCAGGTATAGTTATAACCTCGGGGTTGCTTACTGCATCATCAACATATTTACCCGGGAACCAGTAATCAAGACGAAGTCCGAAATTAAGTATCATTCCGCTGAAGTTTATATTATCCTGAGCATAGAAAGCACCAGTTGCAGGATTAACTTTATAATAGTCATTGTTAAGACCCATTGTACCGATCCAGGGTTTATAAATATCCAGCAGCTGCATCTCAGATAATGAAAGGTTGAATCCAGCCTTGAATTTATTCTTTTCGTCAAAAAAGCTGGTCAGATCTCCTTTAATAGAAAACTCCTCGAAATAATGGTCATGCCAGGTATATGGATTACCTACATCCCAAAAACCGTCACCGGGAATAATGCCTATTGTGTCACGGTCTGAGTTATAATACTGTAATGGGAAGTTGGTAATGTCTTTGGGTTCCCTGTATTGATTCCAGTTAAGTCCGTTTGCATCAGAACGCAGATGAGTAAAATATTTACCTAATTTAAACTCGTAGAATGTCTTTGAATTAAGGGTGTGAGTCCATGTCAGCGTATTATAAATATTATCATGAGTATATACGTTTGCATTCTCTAAGATATTCTGGAATTCATATTGATATCCGGGACTAGGTTGAACATATTCCAGGTTAGACTGCAAAGACTGAGAGTTCTGGTTTATATCAACTGACCTGTTATAGGAGTATACCAGTTTCATTGTGGGAGTTATCTTGTATGTCATTTTACCTAAAGCTGACCAACTGTTTTCTTCCCTTGGGGCAAATCTGGTTCCATAAAATATTGAAGAATTGAGCCGGCCGGCAGTAGCTTTTTTATATCCCTGCGTAATACCATCGCTTAGTCCCATATACATACTTCCGAAGAATGATAATTCGCCGGGTAATGTTACTCCTAATGCAGGCAGAATAAATCTCGTAATCGGTTCGGGTCCGCTCAGATTAGCTTCCAAAATATCAATATTAAAGACGTGCTCAGAAGTTCTGTCACCAAAATTATCTTTTTTGTAAGAGAGATAGCCATGGAATTTGTCGCCCCCCTCTCTGGTCTTAACGTTAACTACGCCAGAGGTTGCCTGGCCAAATTCAGCATTATAACCACCTGTAATGATCTCAACTTCCTCGAGTGCATTTGAACTGAGCTGCAAACCAAAACCGGTACCTGAAAGTGGATCCTGGACAGAAACTCCGTCCAAAAGGAGAGCATTCTCATAAGACCTGCCTCCACGGATATGTATTTCATTATCTGTTTTTATTACACCTGCCTGCTGTGTTACCAGATCACTAATATTTTCCACAGATGCCATATCAATATCGTCTCTTGAAAGAGTTTTCTTGCTCTGAGTTTCCTCCACATCAACTAAGGGACGTTCGCCAATAATAACAATATCTTTATCTAAAGTCAGGACTGTTTCTTCAAGATTAACATCAAGTGTTTTTGTTTTATTAGGCTCAATCTTAATGCCGGTAAACTGAGTAGTTTTGTAGCCAATGAAAGAAACCTCAATAGTATAGGATCCGGGAGAAACATTATTGATAGTAAATTTGCCGGCAGCGTCACTTTGAGCACCATAGTATGTGCCTTTAACGATGACGTTTACACCGGGGAGCAGGTCCTTCGACTTGGCATCAAATATTTTTCCTTCAATTCTCCCCTTTTGCTGGGGGAATAATTGGAAAGTAAATAAGGCTGAAAAGAAAGTAATTAGTATAAGTTTTTTCATAATGTTAAACCAAAGTCCTCAAAAAATATCTTTTCCAACAATAAATTTACATTCCCCACAGTGCCATCCGATTTTGAAAGTGGAAGCGCAATAAAGAATAATTTATTATCGGTATCTTTAACACCTATAATTTTATTGCCTGAGAATTGTGTCGTCGCCAGGGTGTAAATAGGGACCGCAGTTGAATTAGTCGGATAAATACTTCTTACTCTGAAAACCGTTCCAGTCGTCTTAAGAGCAGGATATCCGGAATTAAGGGCTGAAATGTTTGTATTGCTGTAAAGTGTAGTTACATAATCCTTACCCGGAGCTACGCCAACAGAATCGATAGGTAGAAACGATTTAAGGACTGCATCATCAACTGTCTGCGGTAATGTTATAGAAAAAGCTATCTTTCCGCCAAAGTCAATAAACTTTCTTGAGGCAGCGCTTGCCAGGGAAAGATTTGGATTATTATCCGTGTTGTACCAATAAATATATTTAAAGAGTTTAATGGTCTCAAGAAATGTTACATTGTCATATGGGACCTTATTTTTGTTAATATCCCACACTTCATATTTATTTGCCAGTGCTCCGCCATGCATCGTGTTAAAGATTGTTTTGTAAAAACCGGAAGCATTGTCTTCCACCTGACTGTCATCTATCATTAATACTTTGCTAATTGGTTTTTTTACATACCACTTTTTGGCTTCTGAAGGCAGTACAGTAAAATTGCTTTTAGCACCTGAAATATCCTCAGCCTGAATATAAACCTTATTATATTCATTTAATTTTAGACCACTTAGTTTTTCGGGTAAGATATAACTTTCTGAAGCATTGAGTAATATTTCAGTCTGAGCTCCAGGTGTATTGAAATCCTTCATGCGGAGCATTACGAGTCTTGTATTACCCGGTAAGGTAACAAATTTTGTAGTATCATTAAGAGCAATGTTTATTTTAACAATCGTTTCAGCACCGTCAATATCTTCAGCATCCCAGCCTAATGTCATGATAGGGTATGAAGTATCAGGCAGGGCAGTAAGTTTATTAAACTCCACGACAGGTGCAGAATTCTTTATCGGATATTTCATATTTGCCGGTTTAGGATCAATGAGTCCAATATCGTAGAATATTTCGCCCGGGTTATACTTTCCATCCCCATTCTGATCTATAAAAGGTTCAGCACCGAAATGGATTCCATTCTGGACAACTGAACTATCATAAACGCCATTACCGCCATTATCCACAGCTGCGACTTTGAAAGTATAATTTACATCAGAGGCTCCAATCTTTAATGCAAAAAGACTGTCATTCTTTGTTGTAAATGTCCAGTGAATATCATCCCATGTAAAATAGTAACCGATTACCAATCCATCAGGATCATCACCCCACCAATGGACCATTAACCTGCTTTGCTGTTTCGAGATGTCATTATCCGGGAATAACGACATAAAAGTGTGCGGTGCCTGATTTGATATGAGATTATCAGTAATTTTTTCATTACATGCAGTGAATATCATAGCAAGCAGAATAAATGGTACAAAATGTAAAAACTTCTTCATTTTTGTAAATTAAATAGTATTGAGAATATCTTGCGAAAATAAAACATTCATCTTTATCTGATTAGCTTCAGGGAATAAAGATATAAAGACTTTAAAGCCACAGTTTCCCACTTCTTTTTCAGAGAAGTGGGAAAGATATGGTTAACAATTATTAAACACTTTCAAAAATTTTAATAATATTATTTCACGAGGAGCATTTTTTTAACAGTATTAAAATTGCCTGAATTTAACTGATAAAAATAAATTCCTGAAGGCATACCGCTTGCATTAAAAGTAGCTTTATAAGCTCCACCGTTCTGGAATTGATTAACTAGTGTCTGAACTTCCTGTCCAAGCAGATTGAATATCTTCAATGAAACCATTCCACCTTCAGGAATAGAATATTCTATTACAGTGGAAGGGTTAAAAGGGTTCGGATAATTCTGCTTTAAGCTGTAACTTGAGGGTATCTTATCACTTACAGCTTCAACTCCGGTTGTAAAACCAACGTAGTCGGCATTTTTCCTGGGGACAATTTTATAATTACCATCGCTGTAAATTAAAATACCTGTTATGCTGGTGAACTTATCACCTTTAGAAACCTTTGTCCAGCCCGGGGTTTTTACAATAGTTGTATCCCAGCTGTTATGATATGTACCAGCACCATCCTGCAGTTCAACCCTTGTACCAACACCTGACTGGTCAGCTACCAAAAGTTCACCATCATTATATATTGTGTTATCATCAGCATTAACTTTGACGACAGAAACATTTTTATACTTTACAAGCATGGATTCATATTTTTCAGCGTCCAGCGTTCCATTAGATTTTGTAGCAATATCACTGGTTGAAAGCTCAACAGGAGCAGGAAGAGTATTATTTGAAGAAAGAACATTTAATGTGGTAATACTGTCAATTCTTGTAAGAGAATAATTCTCTATAATCGTTCCGCTAACGGTAATCTTATCACCGGCTTTCAGTTTGTATACATTAGAGCCTCCGAAAACCCATATACCGCTCCACGGGCTGGAACCATCCTGCATAAATACTCTTTTCATTTCGAGATATGTTCCACCATCACCCGGAATATCTGTTGTATCAGCAGTAACAATACCAGTAAGAGTTACTTTATAACCTGAAAATGGACTGTATCCGCCGCCCAGTGGACTGTATTGAACGTCCCTGATAGTCACTGGTCTGTTCAGGACTAAATAAAGATAATTGCCTTTAGCAGTATCAATTGGGCTGATAGTCGTTTGTCCCAAATTATCTTTTGCCCATATAAAATAGTCTACTACTGCTGAGTCTTTTACTCCTGGAATTGTACCCTTGAAAACAGTAGTATCAGTTGTCTTTGACATTGCTACATTAGAGTAAGCACTACCGTTAACTCTGTAATAAACTTTTGCTTCAGTAACATTTCCCCCGGGCTGGGCTGTTATTTTGGAAGTAATATCAACGCTCTGGTTCAGGCCAACTAAATCTGTATTCCTTCTTATTGAAGTTATTGTTGGAGGCATAGATGCTACTTTAATGTCACCGGGATATAAGGGAGAAATATGATAGCCTTTTTTGGTTGATCCCCACCAATCCTGGATCATACCTCTTATATATTCAAGTTTAGAACCATTTTCAGGAACCTTATAGCCATTATAGTCAGGGAATTTATTTGATGACCTTAAAGAAAAATATCCTGACTGATCGTACATATATATTTTATTACCTTTATCATCACTTATTGTAAATGTACCGTCATTATTATTTTTGTCGGTTACTGTTACATTGCGGAATACCACATACATGCCCTCATACTTTTCTGCAAGCGGGTTAATAACTCCATTGTCCTCAAAGTCAGAAATCTTCAGTTCCAAAGGAGCTGGTCTTTTCGGAAGCTGACCAAATGTACTTATCTGTACCGGTACAGGTTTAGATATCAGGTTAAATTGAGTTGTTGTATTATATTCAGAAACATACCCAGTAAACTCAATATATTGTGCTGAATCGGCTGCGTTCAACATTGTCCCTTGATCCTGGTCATTCTGAATGATAACCATTCCTCCCCATTCCTTTGCAGACGAATCCTGTATATAGATTGAATAACGTGTTCCAGAATAAATAAAAGCTTTTGAAGCAGGATCATTTGGATCCTTTAATGTGGAATTCATGGCAATTCCACGAATTCTTACAAACGTTGTGTCTTTTTGACCTTTCACTGTATTGTAAGAAGAAAACTGTGAACCCGCCTTAAGGGAATCATCAGGGCGGTACTGTAAATCCCTGATTGTCACCAAGGGATATACTTTCTGGGCAAATGTAGAAGCACTTGTCAAAAGTAAGAACACCAGTAAATATCTAAGTTTCATAGATGGCCTCATTATATATTAATACTAAACGAAATTATAAACTTTTTGCAGGTCAGGTTCACTTCATTACCACTTTATCAGTTATTTAACAATCAGAAATTTCCCGGTTTTAATTTCTCCAGTATTAGAATCCTTGACTGTGAATAAATATAATCCGCTTGCAATTGCCTGGTCGTTATCGCTTATAATATCCCATGCATGCTCACCTCCGGACATAATCTGGGTCTGATCTTTTGCATATGTCTCGAACCATCTCAAATCAGATCCGTTACTGTTGGAATCATGGGACATTCTTTTTACAATGTCACCGGCTAAAGTATAAATTGTAATTTCACATTTTGCCGGCAGATTATAGAAGTATATTTTTCTCAATCTTTCTATTCTGTCCGCTGGGCCATCCCAATATGCACTCCCATAATATGGATTTGGATAAACGCCAATCTGTACACTCTTATCGGATGTAGGTGGGGTTCCTGGAATTATTCGCTTTGAAGATGCAAGCACGCTCGATTCCAGGCTCTCAAGGTTATTCCCCGGGTCCCCCTGATCGAATGAAGTTACCGAATAAGTATACTGCCAGCCATTAAGAAGGTTGGCAACCTCAAATTTATAGTAGTACTTGTTTGTGTCACCAGGAAATGTTACTGGCTCATCTAACCTGACTTTGGAAAATCCTGTGTTATATCCTATTGTATTGCTAAGACTGTCAAATTCCGCCAGTAGTACCATTGATCCCAGAATATCCTGTGTTGAGGTAAGATCATAACCGGCGTTAGTTCTGTAAAGTCTGTAGCCCTCAAAATCCTTTTTCGATGAAATAGGATCAATTGAAGATTCTGCACGTTTGTCCCAGTAAATTGTTACTTTCCTGTCTTCAGGTACAACCTTGACCACTGGTGAAGCAGGCGGTGCAGGCAGAATAAATCTTTTTATTTTCCCATCCCCATCCAGATCTTCACCCGGGTCGAGCACACCGTTGCCATTTTTATCTTCGCCATTATAAGCTCTTAAAGCCCAGCCTGCATTTGTAAAGAGATTTTTTTTCTGCTCTTTAGTATCATATGAAGCTGGGTCATTTCCGTATTTCTTTGCACAGACTATAGCAAAGACCACATTGACTGAATCACCTGGAGCTATATGTGAAAAAGGACCGGAAGTAACTAATATAGAACGGTTGCTGGGAGCCTGCAGAGTCGAAAGGTTTACGCCCTGGTTAAACTTGACACCATCTGAAAAGTAACCAAGCATTTTTTCATATCTTTGAAGGTCATCCATCGGTGTAAAGAATAAAGGATCGGTTGTATTAGAGTGTGTCCAGCTTACAAAATTAGCCTTATTTCCTGAATTACTCGCCCCAAGATACTGAATGCCCACATAACTGTCAGTAAAACCAACGTCTCCATTAGAATCAAACTCATACCCGATTTTTAAGGAATCAGAATATCCGTTACCCCCATGAGTATAGAAATTGCTTGTTCCAGGAGGTGATATAATTGTATTTCTGATGACAGTATCAGTCCATAGCCCAACAAAAACGCTGTCAACATATTTATCAGAAACATTCTTAATCCAGTAGTTCATAATCACGAAAAAATTGGCAAAGGTATAATTCCATGCATATGTTTCCTGATGAATGGCAAGTCCAAGCGGGATATGGTCCGGAATAGGTTCGTTATTTGAACTAACAAGAACCCTGTTTGTATCTACAAAATTCATCACGAAATCCTGGTGTGATACTGCCCTGGGGTCAAAATATTTGGAGGTCAGAAGACTGGATCTTTCAGAAATACGGCTGCCGGGTAAATTCGTATATTCAAAGCCGCCGCCTCGTGAAGAAACAGAAGATTTATCAACCGCACCGGTTGTCACAAAGGGTCCGGTCTTACCGGTTCCGGATGCATCTTTGCTTATATACCCTCCAATCCACAGTCCCCCGGCAAAGATATGTTCAATACCGCTGCCTAGTGGATACTCGCAGGAAGGCTGTTTCGGCCATCTTCCGCTAAAACCATTTCCATACATTCCAAAATTTGTTAGGGTAAGACCAATATTCCCGATATTGGTAAACTTCGAATTGTCATCATCTGAAGTTTTATTAACTCTCTTTACACCATCTTGCGCAGAAATATTACAGGTTAAAAAGAAAGAAACTAATAAGAAAATTATAGTTTTTGTTTTCATTGAGCCATATCTTGATAAATTTTAGGGCATGAAAAAATAACTATATTAAATCTCTATAGCAATTAAAAATTTCCTTTTTATGATTTTTTAGAATAATGCTTTGCGGGAAAGTTTACCATTGGATAATCGGGCATTATTTCAGTTATGGAGAAGAAATAAGACAGGCGGTGTGAATACAGTGGAATACTTCAATGATTCAAAAATCAGTTTTTAAGGAAATAATATATCAATACCCCAAAATTTATCTGAAGAGCCCCGAACGTAATGCCGCTTATCAGGTCATATCTGTTAGTCTTGTCCAACAGAGCAGCATCCCCTGACTGGTTATACTGGTCAAATGTATCATTTGCCTTGAGTTTATAATAAACTGCAGTACCGCCCAGGGCTACAGCCGTACCCAGCAGTACTTTGAATAAATCTGTTTTAAAGAAGCTTTCCTGGCGTTTTTTCCCGATATAATCCAGATTAAGTACCGGATTTTTAGACAAATCCCTAGTATTTACACTCAAAGGCTTGTAATTTTCCTTTCTGAGTTCAATCTGCGAAACGTTTTGATTTATTGATAATGGGGTACTCCCAATCAATGAATCCCGGAAGAATACTTCAGCATTAGCGGGAGATGACGATAGAAATATACTTTGCTCAAAGGTGTAAGATAGTCTTTTCGTTATACCGCACGAATCAATAATAACCGAATCCCTGATTTCCTTTGCATTCCATTTTAGGACATCATCTTTAATAAAGATATAGTATTTCCCCTTACCTAACTCTATTTCAATATTCCCCTTCCCAGCATACTTCTCATTGATGAAAACCGCTGATGAGGTATCATTAGTTGAGATACCGAGCAGCGATTTGCAATCCTGAGCGTGAATTGCGTTCATCTGCATAAAGATAGAACACAGTATTAAGAGAAATAATATTTTATTTAATGATCTCATAGGCCAATACTCTGCCGTTATCAACTCCAAAGAAAAGTGTATTATTATAATATACAGGAGATAATTTAGTCCGCCCCTCAAAATTCAAAGTCTTTGCAATTTTCCCACTGCCTGTATTAATAAGATATATTTTTTTGTTCAGGTCAGGCTGAACAAGATAATCATTAAAAAGTAAAGGTGTGGTATTAATTATCCCATCAGTAGAAATCTTCCATTTCAGCATTCCGTTTTTTTTATCCAGTTTGAATATTTCGCCCCTCAGATTCCCCATATACAAGAAATTATCGTCAAACACCGGAAACACATTTATCTTGGTTCCTGTCCGATATTGCCAGATTACTTTACCAGAACTTATAGAAAGACAATAAATGACCCCTGAATCATCTGCAGTGTAGACTGTGTCTCCTGATATTGAAAATCCGCCCTCAAATCCGGTCCCTACATTTTTTTTATAGTTTAATGAACCCTGCCTGGCATCAATTGAAAATACATCGCCTTTGTCATTTCCAAAGACTAAATAATCCTTGTATAATGCAGGAGAACTATGAATATAGCTTTTGGTATCAAATTCCCACAACTTATTATAGTCATTCCCATACTTAATGGCCTTCCCCTGTTCGGTCAGAAGGATAAATCCGTCATTAAGCATAAGAGGCTCAGACTGGACTTTCCCTTCGGTTTCCATTTTTTTTGTTTCCTGTCCGGTATGAAAATTATAATTATAGATTACAGAATTTGTTTCCTTGTACTCAGTAACAACAAATGTCATGACAAATTGATTTATCATCGGAGCAGGAGAAATTGCCCCCTTGTATTTAATATAACCAAATTCTTTTCCATCCCTGATATCAAACGCGTATACCCTTCCTGAAAGGTCGGGAACAAAAACATAATTGTCATATGCTGTAACCGAGGTAGTTGCAAAACTGCCATTAATATCTCCGTCCCATTTCAATTCAAGTGAATCTCCCAGGTTTTCAGGGATATAGAATACACGGGATGCATTCCTCCCAAACATGGAATATGACTGACTATTATATTTTGAATCAGGGATCACTATATTTTTACCACACCCGGAAATACAAAGGAATTCGAGGAGTAATAAAAGCAGCATCAAATTTCTGATTCTCAGCTGATAGTCCGGCGTTATGTTTCTTAATAATTTCGGATTCATTTTGATTAAAGCAGAGCCTGTTTTGAAAATATTTATGATTGATCCTTAAAAATCCCATCCGATAAAAAACTGATAAAATAATTTATTCTGGAAACTGTTGAAATTGTTTTCAATCTTTTTCCCAATATCGTAGCGGAGCGTAATTATGTCAAAAAGGTTGATCCTTATTCCACCGCCGACACTCCCCAGGGTGGATTCATACTTATTATCCCAGGCATTTCCGGCATCGAAAAAAAGTGCTCCCCTTATATTTGGGAAATAAAAATCTACAAACGGGAACCTGACAGCAAAAAGGTCAATCAAAGGGAATCGCAGTTCCACAGATGATATCCACATCTTCTGCCCTCTTATAGACCACCTGGGCCATCCCCTGAGATCCCAGCTTCCTCCCATTATATATCTTCTGGCTTCCCTGCCTTCATTATAGAATAATGCTGTTCTAAAGGCCAGTGCGCTCTTGAAACCTAACCTGTAATAGTTTCTGAAGTCGGCAATAAATGTATAATAATTTACATTACTGTATTTAACATCGTTTGTAAACCCCAGAAGAAGCCTGAATCTGGTGCCATCCAGGGGGCCGGTCGGGCCCCATAGAGAATTGTCCATAACGTAAGAGATTGAATTGGAGACCAGAAGAGCTTTTCTCTGTATTACATTCTCAATTACCTGTTTATCAGAATTTGCCAGAGACACACTGGCTTCAATTCTGTTAAATTTGGAAAGAGGATAGAAAAGTGTAAAGTAGCCACCAAAATTCCTTTCATAATAGTACTCATCAGAATCCTGAATATCATATCTCCTGCCGCTGAAATGGAACAATCCATAGGCAAAGTTTGCCCTGGTACCCACATTTACTCTGGAAATAGCCACATTGAAGCTTTTAAGAATATCACTCTGGATTTCAGCTGTGTTATAAATCAGGAAATAATAATTATCATTACTGAGCAGATCGCTCAATGAAAATAAGGCGCCGCCCTGAGTACCATAAACAGGGTCAGTGGTAACCTGGCTCTGAGCATAATCAAGAGTATATTTATTCTCATACTTTAATTTCTCTTTAATTGATTCTGCTTTAATTTTATTTGCTACCCACCTTCCGTCTGTAAGAGAAAAATCAAAACTTACAAATTTCCTGAGGGAATCTGCCGGATCCTGTATTTTAATTTTATATAACTGGAATGAGAATTTTTCGAAAGCCGAGGCAACAACTTCATCCTTATCAATAAAAGTATAATCATAAACACTTGTGAGGAAATGTGTGATCTGGGACATGCCAGTAGCAGATTTTCCCCTCCTCTCCAGGCGCCAGATATTTTGTGTGCCATCATAGTCTGATATAAAATAAAGATCCCGGAAATCAGGACTAAAGACCGGGTTTTTATTATCGGCACCGCAGTAAGTTATGTAATCGATAGAATGATTGCTGCGGTTATATTCAAAAAGGTTATACTTCTTTTTAAATATGCCGTCTGTTCTGTCCGATGAGAATACTATGCTGCTGTCTCCGCCTCCAAAAACCGGGTTGATATCGGCATAATAGTCATTTGTAATTCGGGTCAGCTGTCCACTGTCAAAGTTATAAATAAAAATGTCCGAATACCCTTTCCTGTCGATTGCCTGGAAAACCACTTCGCTTCCGCTTGCAGACCACCGGGGGGCTGTTAAGCTGATCAGTTCATTGTTCTGGAAAGTCTTAATAATTGAGGCATCTTTTATTGAATAAAAATGGAGGGCATCAGTTGCCCCTGACTTGGTGATAAAGGCAATTATACCTTTTGATGAAACATTAAGAGAGGCGTCCAGGAGATGAAAAGCCTCGAATACATCCTCTTTTTCACCCCTTACCAGTATTTCCGGTTCAGGTTTATCCTTTTCTTTTTCAAAAGGTTTTAATGGCATCTCATAAATAGAAGAATAACCATCCCTGTTGGCAACGAAATATAGATATGGGGTTCCGTCCTTCATGTAAAAAGACGGAGAGAAGTTAAAACCGAAATCAGTGAGCTTTTTCGAGCCATTCTCAGGTGGAATTTTATTCCCAAGCAACGGGAAATATTTCTGTTTTAAATAGTAAGTCCAGGCCTCATCAATCTCTTCGACCGATTTCCCTATTGTAAACTCCATCAGGTCATTGAAATTTTCAAACTGCCAGAAATTCTCCAGGAGAAGCTGTATCTTCTCTTTACCATATGTCCTTGATATAAATTCAAGCAGATTCTGGCCTTCCTTGTACATCTGGAATGTACCGAAGATCATATAAATATCTTTAAGTCCGACAAACTGATTATTAATAACGGCATCACGCATTACCATTTCGCCCTGGGTATCCCATGAAGTGGACCAGAATTCTGCCAGCCCCTCAGTAAACCACAAAGGAGGGTATCTCTCTGTGGTAACTCTGTGGTCATTCAGCACACGGAACAGTTTATTTGTCATGAACACGTGCACCAGTTCATGCCGGATCACATGCCTGAAAGCATCAATAGAACCCAGATACGGGATTACCACCCTTCCTTTCAGGAACTCAAAGAAACCGCCAACGCCTTCTGGTATAAAACCAGGAGTAGTATTGGTCTGCTGAAAATGAATATGGGTATTGTAAAAAATAAGTGGGATCCGGCCGGTTACAACGTTATTGAATTTTACTTTGAGATCAGAAAATGCTTCTTCTGCAAAAGCAGAACCGATTTCTGCCATCTCTTCAAAATCATCGTAAAAATATATGTCGAAATGCTCAGTTTTCAGGACTTTCCAGTTAAAATCATCATACTGGACTTTATTCCTTCCAAAAAAATAAAATTGAGCCTGTACTGTTCCTGAATAAAGCAGTACAAGAAAAAGTATATATTTTAGTTTATTGACCAGCAAGTCTTTCTTTCAAAATATTAATATTTTTAATAGTTGCAGGGTCAATATCACGATTTAATTCCAGGTAGCAGCTAATCCAAACCACCTAAATACATCAGACAAAATAATCTTTCCTTGATACTTTCCTCATATCTGGGAAGATTTATTACTTCAGTGCCGGATTTGCCCACCAGATCAGTCGTAATATCGATCCTTTTTTTTTATTTGAGGATAATATTCTTTATCAATTAATAAGTTGATAAGTTTTGTGCAAAACTGTTTGTCCGAAATAGCTTCCCAACCGATAATTTAGTTGCGGCTTAATTCCGGAATAACATTATGGAAAGAATGAAGCCTTGAATTTTCATTAAATGACACTTCGGCCTGTTACCTGCTGAGTAGGTAAGCTCAACTTCAGAGTAATTACCCGGAATAAATCCGGCCAGCGACTCAGCCGTCTTAAATGCAAAATTCCCTTCATTTCTGTATTCTTCAGCCCTTCTTTTAATAAAAATAACAATTTTTCCGATAATTTCATCCTGCTTTTCAATAAATATCTATTCCTGTATAATTTTTACAGAAAAGACATTTCAGTATCGCCGGAAACTGTGGAAACAATTACAAATGTTTTTGCCTGCAAAAGAAGGTAATGCATAACTTCTGTTGACAAGGTATGGAATTTTTATTTCATTTTGCAGGTAATTTTGGAGAACATCGCATTTATTTGCTGATCCGCCGGGTCCCTGCACAACAACAGGACTCATTTCCAGTAGGTTTGTACCAACCAGGGGAAACTGGTTGCTCAATTCAAAGCCTAAATGGCAAAATATATCCTTCAAAACGTCAAACTGATCTTGCAGAGCGTTATTTTGACTTATTCTGCTATTTTCATAGCCTGTCTTAAATATAGTTGTTCGATTGCTTAATCAGGTTTTCCGAAAAGAATTTTTCAATCC
Organism: Ignavibacteriales bacterium; assembly: GCA_050258815.1. GTDB lineage: Bacteria > Bacteroidota > Ignavibacteria > Ignavibacteriales > SURF-24 > JAAXKN01. The sequence goes on along the minus strand of JBLMZM010000157.1, from coordinate 11,599 downwards.
TTTCTGTTATTTGTTCCAGTGAGCAAAAGCTCAGGCATTCATCAGCCAGTTCCTTAGCCTTGGAATAATATAAATTACGAATTATCCTTTTTATATATGGAATAGACGAAGGAGATACACTCAGGGAATCCAGCCCCATACCCACCAGCAGTGGAATTGCAACTGTATCTCCTGCCATTTCGCCGCACATACTGACAAAAGCATTCCCCTTTTGCCCATTTTTTATAATACTGTATATTGTCCTGATAACTGCAGGATGAAATTCCTGGTATTGCATGGAAACAATTTCATTACCCCTGTCCACCGCAAGAATAAACTGTATAAGGTCATTTGTCCCAATACTCAGGAAATCCACTTCATCAGCAAACTCTTTAGCCAGGACAGCTGCTGAAGGTATTTCAACCATTATTCCTATCTTAAGGTGCGCATCATATTTGATCTTTTCCTTCCTCAGTTCATCCTTGCATTCCTGTATTAAAGCCTTGGATCTTTTCACCTCTTCAAATGAAGCGACCATTGGGAGCATAAGTTTGATGTTTTTGTGTACGCTGGCTCTCAGAACAGCACGTATCTGTGTCTTGAAAATCTCCGGATTATCCAGAAGGAAGCGGATACCCCGCCATCCAAGGAATGGGTTCGGTTCTTTGATATCATTGGGCAGAAACTTGTCGCCACCTACGTCGAAAGCTCTGATGATCATATATTCAGGATAAATTTTCTCAGCCAGTTCGTGGTAAACAATATATTGTTCTTCCTCACCAGGAAAGGTATCCAGATCACTAAATATCTGCTCGGTTCTCAGCAGTCCGATTCCTTTTGCCCCGTTTTGGATTAAATAATCAACTTCGTCAGAAATATCAATATTCCCGCGAATGATTATCTCTTTCCCGTCCAGTGTAACAGCAGGTTTGTCTTTCAACTCAGCCAGTTCTTTGTCAAACTGGGTAAGTTTCTCAATTTTAACCTTATAATATTCAAGCTGAGCTTCATCCGGTTTCAGGATAATTTTTCCATGAAACCCATCCATTATCAACAGATCCCCGTTTTTTATCCTGGCTGTAGCATCATGGGTGCCAACGACAGCAGGTATTTTAAGCGATCTGGATACAATGGCTGCATGGGAAGTCAGTCCTCCAAAATCCGTGATATATCCCCTTACGTCACTTTTGGAAAATAAAATAGTATCTGCAGGTGTTAATGAAGCGGTGACAATAATGACGTCACCTCCGGCGATTTTGGATTGCAGTCTTTTTTTCTGGAGATTCCTGATGATCCTGTTCTTTATATCCTCGATATCATGTGATCTTTCCTTCATATACAATTCATCAGAAGAATTCATCATCTCCTGATACCTGGTTATTTCGTCATTGACTATGTATTCTGGAAGCTTTTTCTCTGTTTCGATTCTCTTAAAGATCTGGTCAATTAAAAAAGGGTCATCTAAAATCATCAACTGTGCCTCGAAGATAGCAGCCCTGTTTGTGCCCATTTTCTCAGTTGCTATATTGAAGATTTTATTCAGCTCATACTTTGAGCGGTCCAAAGCTTCCTTCAGGTTAGCTTTAGCTTCTTCAACGTCACTGATAGCTCCATCCTTAATTTCAAGCTTCTCTTTTTCATAAAGATAAGCCTGTGCAATAGCTATTCCGGGAGCAGCTGCTATTCCATTTAATATATTGGAATCCGAAACATTTATTTTTTTCACAACTCGTCAAATCCTCTGTTAAAGTAATTAGTAATTTCTTCGGCGGCTTCAGTTTCGTCATCGCCATCGAAAATCAGGGTTAATTCTGATCCTTTTTCTGCAGCTAATGTCATTACACCTATAATACTCTTTCCGTTAATATTTAGACCATCCTTATTTATAAAAAATTCGGATTTATACTTTGCAGCAAGCTTAACTATGGTTGCAGCCGGACGCGTATGCAATCCAGCATTGTTTACAATTTTCACTTTCCTTTCAAGCATGTTTGAACTGAGGTCCCCTTGTAATTTAATAAAGTTATATCTTTGAAATTATCCATTTTTTTTGTATTCAGCAATTATTTCGGAAAACGGTATTACCGGTTTCTGCTGATCAATGAATTAGCCAGCCAGCTCAGAGCCTCCCTGGCTTCGTTGTTATCAATTGCTTTCAGCTCTTTTAAGGCCAGATTAGTATAACGGCTGATTTCGTTTTCTGTCTCTTCAATAACACCAAGTTTAATATAAATCTCTTTATATTCTTCGATCTGTGCTTTATCAATACCCTTGTTTTTGATAACATAAGCAAGCTTTTTTTTATCTTTCCCTTCGGCTTTACCGTGTGCTTTGATGAATAGAAAGGTCTTCTTCCCCTCAACAAGATCTCCGCCAATGACTTTCCCAAATTCTGTCTCTTTAGCAGTAATATCAAGTAAATCATCCTGGATCTGGAACGCCATGCCTAAATTACGGCCGAATTTTGAAAGTGCTTTTATCTGACTTGCAGAAGCGCCCCCGATCTGTGCCCCAATGGAACAACAGACTTCAAGCAGAGCAGCAGTCTTTTTTTCAATCATCTTGAGATATTCAGCCATTGAAACATCCGCCCTGATCTCAAAGTCCTTGTCGAGGCTCTGCCCTTCGCAGACCTCAATAACACCTTTAGTGAATGTTGCCAGGACTGATTTATCATTTTCCCTGCAGTCCTTTAAGAGATTCAGGTAAGCTATTGCAACAAGATTATCCCCCGTAAGTATGGCAGTACTGAGATCATATTTTTTGTGTATTGTTAAGCGCCCGCGCCTCTTATCTGCATTATCCATAATATCATCGTGAACCAGAGTAAAAGTGTGGAGCAGCTCAACAGCAACGGCTGCATTAAAAGCATTTTTATATTCTCCTCCGCCGGCCTTAGCAGAGAGCAATACCAGCAGTGGCCTGAGTCTTTTACCGCCGCTTTGCATGATATAAGAGCATGGCACATATAAAGATTCCGGGTCTTTGCCTTTCAATAGATTTGAAATACGTTTTTCAATTTTCTCCCTTAACTGCTCATATAAGTCTGAATGGGCATTCTTAAATGATTTATTCAATATAATTCCCCTTTATTTACCAACTTTATTTTTTTTAATTCATCAACTGTTTGACAACCAGTTAAGTACATTATTCTTTTTACTGTATCAAACCAATCCGTAATAAGATTCTTTACTCCCTCCATGCCGCCTGCTTCAAGTTTTTGCAGAATGATTCTTGCTGATGCTGTCAGGTCCGCACCTAATGCCATAGCCTTGGCAATTTCTACTCCGTTGCTTATTCCCCCTGAACCAATAAGAATAAAACTGTACTCTTCTTTCAGATCCCGGACTGTTCTCAGGCAATATGATGTTGGAAGTCCCCAGTCCCAGAAATAATCATTTTCGTTACCCCTGTTTCTTAGAATTTCAACTCCCGACCAGCTTGTGCCTCCGGCTCCTGCAACGTCAATTGCCTGAACGCCAGCTTCCAGCAGCTTCCTGGCGGCTTCCTTACCAATTCCAGCTCCAACTTCCTTTACAATTAAAGGAACACTCACACTATTTGCCACTTTTTCAATATTCCTGAGCAGCCCTTTAAAGTTGGGTTCACCATTTTTCTGAATGAGTTCCTGCAAAGGGTTCACATGGATGACAAATGCCTGTGCAGAGATCATGTCAATAAGGTATTGAATCTCGGAAACAGATTTTAAATGTGCTATCTCGGCAGCTCCAATGTTACCTAAAATGGGTATATCAGGAGCATTCTGCCTGATGATTCTGTAAGAAGAGTGATATTCCTGATTTTCAAGTGCCTGCCTCTGACTTCCGACACCCAGCGGAATATTCAGTTCATTTGCAACTGTGGCCAGACGTGCATTTATGTTCTCGGCTTCGGAGGTTCCTCCTGTCATGCAGGAAATGATAAAAGGAAAGTTTATTTCATGCCCAAAGAACTGGGTCCTGAAATTAATTTTGTCTATTTCAACTTCTGTTATTGCATTATGCTCAAATTCATATTGATCAAACCCGTTCCTTTTTTCTTTAAAGGCTACCCGGTCGGTAAGACATAATTCAATATGTTCTTTTTTCCTGTTGGGAGTATTTTCAGGAGTATCGGCCATTTGAGTTTTTCATTATCCTTAAATATTTGCTATGAAAATATAAAATTTATTAGATAAAATCTTTATTTGCACCTTATTTTTGTAATCTTTTTGCACTTCTTATACTAATTTAAGCCATATTTTTATGTAATTGACAATTCTTAAAATTAATATTCTCCTAAAATTTGATTTGTTTTGATAAATAGACTAAATTTTCTCCCACTAAAAAACCACTTTAATTCCACTAATAAGGGTCCTCTGAAATGGAAAAAAAACGTTTAAGTTTCTGGCAGATCTGGAATATGAGTTTCGGATTTCTTGGGATACAGTTTGGATTTGCACTTCAGAATGCAAATGTCAGCAGAATTTTTGAAACATTAGGAGCCAGTATAGATAATATTCCAATTTTGTGGATTGCAGCACCAACTACCGGCCTTATTGTTCAGCCGATTATTGGTTATATGAGTGACCGTACCTGGGGTCGTATGGGTAGAAGAAGGCCTTACTTTCTTAGTGGCGCCATTCTGGCTTCACTTGCACTGTTAATTATGCCCAATTCCCCTGCTTTATGGGTAGCTGCCGGTATGCTTTGGATAATGGATGCCTCTATTAATATATCAATGGAGCCGTTCAGGGCACTTGTTGCGGATCTGCTTCCATCAGAACAACGCACAATGGGTTTTGCAGTACAGAGTTTCTTTATTGGTGTTGGAGCAGTCGTAGCCTCAGCGCTGCCTTATATCTTTAACAACTGGCTGGGAGTAAGCAATGTTGCCCCTAAAGGCCAGATTCCGGCATCTGTAAGATATTCCTTTTATACAGGCGCTATTGCCTTTATCGTTGCCGTAGTTTGGACGGTCATAAGGACAAAGGAATACCCGCCCGCAGACATGGAAGCTTTTGAAAAACATAAACTTGAAAGTAAAGGTTTATTATCAGGAGTTAAGGACATATTTGAGAGTTTTGGCCGCATGCCCTCAACAATGATCCAGCTGGCCGTTGTACAGTTTTTTTCCTGGTTTGCACTGTTTGCAATGTGGATATATACAACTCCTGCAGTCACAAAGCATATTTATCATGCAACAGACACTTCCTCGGCTATATATAACGAAGGAGCCAACTGGGTAGGAGTTTTATTTGCTGCTTATAATGGTTTTGCAGCTATTACCGCATTTTTGCTTCCCGTCATCGCAAAAAAGACCAGCAGAAAGGTTGTCCATATGATAAGTCTCATTATCGGCGGCCTGGGTCTGGCTTCTTTTTACGTAATTGCAGATCCCAATCTCCTGCTTATTTCAATGCTGGCTATCGGTCTTGCATGGGCCAGTATTTTATCCATGCCTTATGCTATCCTTGCCGGAGCACTCCCGGCTGAAAAGATGGGTATTTATATGGGTATTTTTAACTTTTTTATAGTAATTCCTCAGATTACAGCCGCAGGTATATTAGGCTTTTTTATGCGTTCATTTCTGCATAATGAAGCAATTTATGCACTTTTACTGGGCGGTTTATCGATGATCCTGGCTGGCATATTTGTCTTATTCGTAAAAGATCTTGATGAAAAATAATTTACGGCGGTACCGCTAAGGCGGTACCGCTCAATTTTCCACCCTCAAATGTTCACATTACAGGCTTCTGCGTAAATGCCTGCCTTGTTCAACAACTGAGCTCAGTATCAGAGACTGGTCGTTAATATCGAATATTTCAACAATTATCCTTTCATTCCTTTTCTCTTTAATACTTTGTTCCAGTTTTTTCTCTAACTCTCTGGATACTGAATCTGGTTCTGTACTGCAGTAACTCCCTTTGGAACTCGATACCTTTATAATTTTCATTAGTTCCCAAACCTTTTATACAATTTTAACAAACATGTCTTAATATTTAATTTATAATAATAACACCTCATGTCAAGATTAACTTTCATGCATCGGTTATTATTGGGATTTTGAGGATTGTGTCCACCGGAGAGTCTGAATCACTATAATTCAGCCTAATTTCAGGATGCACTTAGCCATTCAGGAATTCAACAGCAGTTAAAATGATTTCAGGCTGGAATTATTCTGCTTCTGTCCTGGAAATGTACCTATATAGAAATCCTGAACAGAAGCAGAATATGCATGAGTTTAATGGCGTTGCGGGACCTCAACAACGGGTTCTTTTTCCTTTTTAGCTTCTTCTTTAACCATAAACCAGAGTAATGAAGAAATAGTAAGAGATACACCGCTAATGATAAATATAATATTCTTATCTATAGAGTTCTGGATAATGTAACCTGATCCATAACTTGCGAATAGCTGGGGAATAACTACGGATAAATTAAATATTCCCATATAAAAGCCCATACGGTTTTTATTTACCTTCTCTGAGTAAATGGCAAACGGGAGACTGACGACAGCGGCCCAGCCGATACCCAGTACAGCCATTAATATATAAAGTGAAATTGCACTTTTCCCGAAGGCTACTATTCCAAAATAACCCAGGGCCATTATAGAAACACATGAAATGTGAGTCCTGATGCGTCCAATTTTCTCAGAAATGGGTTCCAGGACGAATGCTGGAAGGATAAATCCAACAGTATTCAGTACTGCAAATGAAATTGCAATAATTCTGCCAGTTTCATCCTGAGTTGCTGGTGCAAGCTTTTGCTGTATATATGCAATAATGTAAATAAACATGGTCTGGACGCCCAGCCATGTGAATCCATGGGCAAAATAAATCTTAAACAGCTGTCCGGCAGAAGATTTTTGAGGAGCAGGTTTATCCAGTTCCTTCAAAGAATCGGGCAGTTCATCAGATTCAACAATTTCAGATTCAGTGATAAACAATGTCGGTATGATCGAGAATAACAGTACGATACCCACACCTGAATAAATAAGTGCATAATTTCCGAAAATAGCACCGACAACATAAGCCAGTACGCCAAAGAAACCGGAAATAGTCTGCATCCACGTATATCCTTTCGTCCTTGCATTACCTTCCGGAGTAACATCAGCGATTATTGATCTGGTAGGGTTAAAGCTGATATTTATCGCCAGGTCAAGTGTCAGAGCCACAACAGTTGCAACTATAAGCAGGCTGGTAATCCCGAAGGTTTTTCCTATAAAATCAATATTTGGCAATGCCAGCAGCATTAATGCCGCCAGTGTACCCCCGATGAGTATAAATGGACGCCTTCTACCTCCCCACAACCAAACCTTATCACTAATAATACCTATGATGACCTGCCCAAGTATTCCGGCAAGAGGGCCTGCTGCCCAAACAAAACCGACTTCATCAATCCGCAAATTGTATTTTGTCGACAAAATCCAGCTTAAAGCCGAGATTTGGATAGAAAGTGCAAATCCCATTGCAGTAGAGGGCAGGCTAAGAATGGCATAAAATGAATTACTTAATTTTTTTTGGATTCCTAACATAAAATCCCCTTATATTTGATGATCGGGCAAAAAAAAATTCCGCATTATTATTCGGCTTTTATGGGATTATATCCTCACGTTTAATTGAGTCTAATCAAAGTGTCTAAAAATATGGAATGAATTTTAATAATCAAAGATAAATATTCCAGCGTATATTAACAGCCTGGATATTTGAAATAAGGAATATTTGCGCTATTTTCAATTGTTAACAGGATTTCCTGAAGCGTAAAAATTACATTATTTCTCAGATGTTTCTTGCATTTAGTTTATAATTAGAATAATTTTGTAGGTTTATTTTTCAACATGACTGATATTTCAAAAGAAAAAGACATCGCCGTTAACAGAAAAGCACGGCATGAATATTCAATTCTCCAGTCTTATGAAGCTGGTATTGTCCTCCAAGGCACCGAAGTTAAATCTATTCGCCAGGGAAAAGCCAATCTTCTGGACAGTTATGCTGCCATCAAAGAAGGAGAGTTGTGGCTGCTTAATGCGCACATTAGTGTTTATGAGCAGGGCAATATTAATAATCATGATCCTTTGCGCCCACGGAAGCTTCTGCTGAACAGGAGCGAAATACGCAAGCTGATAGGGAAAGTAAAGGAAAAGGGTTTGACCCTTATACCTTTGCGTCTCTACATGAAAAACGGGAAGGTAAAGGTGGAAATTGCGCTGGCAAAGGGCAAAAAAGTATATGATAAACGCGAAGATATTGCCAAACGTGATTTTAAAAGAGATATGGATAGAAAGATTAAATATTAATAACTATATTTAGATTCATTTTAAATATTTTTGGTTAGAATTTTATCTTAAGTTTTACAATTATATTTTATACGACTTAATTATTCTATAGCGGGTAATTATTTTTTAACAAATTCGGAAAGATGATAGAAAAAACAACATTCCCTTCATTAAATGAGCAGATGGACCTTATTAAAAGAGGTGCATCTGAGATAATTCCCGAAGATGAACTGGTTAAAAAGCTGGAAAAATCGTTTAAGGAAAACAAACCTTTAAATATTAAGCTTGGTTGCGATCCTACCCGCCCTGATCTTCACCTGGGGCATTCAGTAGTATTACGGAAATTAGCTCAATTCCAGTCGCTCGGCCATCAGGCTATTCTGATTATCGGGGATTTTACCGGTATGATAGGCGACCCCACAGGCAGGAACACCACACGCCCCCCTCTTTCTCTGGAAGAAGCCAGGGCAAATGGTAAATCATACTTTGAACAGGCTTCTAAAATCCTGGACAAGGATAAGACCAAAATTGTTCATAATTCTGCCTGGCTTGGGAAAATGTCTTTTGAGGATGTAATAAAGCTTGCCTCCAAATATACCACTGCCCGCATGCTTGAGAGAGATGATTTTACTAAGAGATTCAGGGCCGGAGAGCCGATAAGCCTTCACGAACTCCTTTACCCTCTTGCTCAGGCAATGGACTCCGTTGCAATTCAAAGCGACGTGGAGCTTGGAGGAACCGACCAGAAGTTTAATCTGCTTGTCGGCAGAGACATTCAAAGGGAATTTGGCATGGAACCTCAGGTTATTCTGACTATGCCTTTGCTGGTTGGAACCGATGGCGTGGAAAAAATGAGTAAATCATATGGTAATTATATAGGAATCAGTGAGCCGGCAAAAGAAATTTTCGGTAAAACACTTTCAATACCGGATAATATGATTTATACATACTTTGAACTTGCCACTGATGTTTCAAATGCTGAACTGGCTGAAATTGACAGTTTTCTGGATAATAAAAACAACAACCCCAGGGATGCAAAGCGCAAGCTTGCAAAAACTCTGGTTAGCATGTATCACGATGCTGTGGCGGCCGAGGAAGCTGAAAGAGAATTTGACAGAATCTTTATAAATAAAGGATTACCTGATGAACTTGAGGAATATAAGTTCAGCAGAGATGTAAAGGAAATTAATATTCTTGACCTGATTCTTACGGTCAATTTTGCTCCTTCAAAACAGGAAGCAAGAAGACTGGTTCTACAGGGAGGAGTTACTATTGATGGAGAAAAAATTGATGATATTTCTTCAATGATTAGACTTGATAACGAAAAGATCCTGAAGGTAGGGAAAAGAAAATTTATTAAATTAACTACAACTAATTAAAAAGGAGATGACAATTTGTATGTACCAACAAAAATATTTTTTACCAAAGGGGTAGGTAGACATAAAGAGTATCTGAACTCGTTTGAATTAGCCCTGAGAAGTGCCGGAATTGAAAAATGCAATCTGGTAACCGTTAGCAGTATTTACCCGGTTGGATGTAAACGCATCTCAAAAGAAGATGGCATAAAGGAAATTGCACCTGGTCAGATTACATTTTGTGTGATGGCCCGTAATTCTACTAATGAACCAAACAGGCTTGTAGCAGCTTCTTTAGGTGCTGCCTTACCAGCAGATGCTTCACAATATGGTTATCTGTCAGAACATCATCCTTATGGTGAAACTGAGAAAAATGCCGGTGATTATGCGGAGGATCTTGCCGCTCAAATGCTTGCAACAACTCTGGGCGTTGATTTTAATGCTGATACCGATTGGAACGAGAGAGAACAGGTGTTTAAGATGTCTGGTAAAATAGTTCGTACATTTAATATAACTCAGTCTGCTGAAGGTGAAAAAACAGGTCTTTGGACTACTGTTATCGCTGCAGCAGTTTTATTACCGTAATAATTTCTATATAAATAAATGGATAATCACTTTTTATTTTGGGTGATTTTCACAGTACTGGTTTCGATAATGTTTTACGTTGATCTTTATGCTACAGAACATCGTAAAGGCGTGGTCGGAATTAAGGCAAGTCTTGTGTGGAGCGGCATCTGGATAGGTGCCGCTTTGCTATTTAACCTGGCCATTTACTTTTTCCTGGTTGACGGACACCAAAAAGCTGTTGAATTCCTCGCTGGCTATATAATCGAAAAATCACTTTCAGTAGACAATCTATTCGTATTCCTAATGATATTTAAAGTCATGGGAGTAGAGGATAGAAACCAACCGCACGTCCTGAAATGGGGAATATTCAGCGCAATTGTTATGCGAATAGTGTTCATTCTTGCCGGAGTGGCGCTGATTAATCTTTTCCATCCTGTTATTTATGTGTTTGGGATAATTCTCTTTTATGCTGCTTACAAAATGGCCTTTGGCAAAGAGGAGGCCATCGATTTTCAAAAAAACCCTGTTATCCGGTACGTATCAGGGAAGTTCAATTTAGTCTCACAGTACGAAGGTAAAAAGTTCTTCCTGAAAAAAGGCGGAAAAATATTCCTTACTCCCCTTTTCTTAACATTTCTGCTGATTGAATCTGCCGATGTCATATTCGCTGTAGATTCCATTCCTGCAGTAATTGCAATTACTCAGGATCCTTTTATAATAATTACTTCAAATATATTTGCAATTCTTGGCTTAAGAGCTTTATATTTCGCTCTTGCAGGAATAATTGATCTGTTCATGTATTTAAAATATGGTGTAGCTGTTATTCTGGCTTATGTAGGATTAAAAATGGTTCTTTCTGATTTTTATCATATTCCTACAGAATATTCACTTGCATTTATAATTTTATGCCTGGTTGCCGCAGTTGTACTTTCATTGCTGCATAAAGGTAAGAACAAAGGTATAAAATAGACTCTTCTCTGCTCAATATTTGATTATAAAGAATATAATTTCAATCTATATAAAATATTTATATCTTACTGATAGATAGTATTGGCTGTTTGTTATCATGCTTAAATTGATTATTTTTTTGACAAAACAGGCGTATCAGGTCATATGAATTTTGATTTTACTGAAGATCAGAAGATGCTTAGGAGTATGGTCAGGGAATTTGCCGATGCAGAAATCAGACCATTGGCTTCTAAGATCGATAGTGAAGAAAGTATCCCACAGGGATTAATTAAAAAATTGGCTGAAGTTGGCCTTCTGGGAACTGCTTTTCCTGAAGAATATGGCGGCGGCGGGTTTGGAGAAATTGGCTTCTGTATCGCACAGGAGGAAGTGACGCGCGCATGCGGTTCAACTGCTGCGCTTATTGGTGCACACCAGTCGATAGGTGCAAATTCCATCCTTATTGGTGGTTCAGAGGAGCTGAAAATGAAGTATCT
>JBLMZM010000156.1:0-3212 GCA_050258815.1 Ignavibacteriales bacterium | reverse complement strand
AGATATCTGACCAGGTCTCCTGTCTTGTAAAGCCTCTCTCCCTTAATTACTGCAAATGGATTCGGTACAAACTTCTCTGCTGTCAGTTCCGGCCTGTTCAGGTATCCTCTGGCCAGACCTACTCCTCCTATGTGAAGCTCTCCTGATACTCCAACCGGTACCGGCTGCATCCTCTTATCCAGCACATATAACTTGTAATTTGATATGGCCTTACCGATTGGTGGTGTCAGCCTCTTAATGCTTTCTTCTATTCTGCACTGGTGAAATGCCGAGCAGACCGTCGCCTCCGTAGGTCCGTATGCATTATAATACTTCCTGCCTTTTGACCACTTCTCTATCAGACTCCATGTAGCTGGTTCTCCGGCTGTTATCAATATATCTAGATCAGGAAGATCATCATCTGGAATAAAGGATAGAGCCGAGGGCGGTAATGTAACCACATTTATACAGTTATTTTTCAAATACCCTAGTAATTTTTCTCCGGACATTACGGTATCCCTGTCGCACAGGCAAAGTGTTGCTCCATTCAGGAGCGCCATAAATATCTCCCATATGGAAGCATCAAAACTTAGCGAAGAGAACTGCATTACTTTTCTACCTGGGAACAAATTAAATTCACTCTTCTGCACACCGGCTAAATTCACCACACCTTTGTTACTAAGCATGACCCCTTTCGGTTTTCCCGTTGATCCTGAAGTATAAATCACATATGCAAGATTATCAGAGGATATATGATTTATCGCGAAATCTGTTCCCATTCTATCTGCAACTTCTTCCAGGGTATCTATACATACTACGTCCTTCCCTAATCCACCCGCGATATTTTTTAGCCCTGATTGCGTTAAAATCATTTCACACCCGGAGTCTTCAATCATGAAACGGATTCTTTCCGGAGGATATGACGGGTCAATTGGGAGGAAAGCTGCGCCTGTTTTCAGTATCGCAAGTATTCCTACGATCATATCCACAGAACGTTCTGCCGCTATAGCTGCAATTTTCTCAGGACCCAGGCCCATTTTTTTCAACTGAACTGCCATGATATCAGATTTTATATTCAATTCTCCATAAGTCACTTCAATTTTAACATTGCGGCTATCTGCAAATTGTACTGCCGGCGTATCTATCAGGCTTTCTGCAATATGTTGGAAACATTTAATAACTGAATTCTCCGGAGAAAAACCGGTTCCGGTCTCATTCCATTTTTCGAGAATCAGTTTCTGTTCAGAACCAGTTAACAACTGGAGATCATCTATCCCTATTTCCGGATCTTTGCTCAGGGTTTCGAGCAGGTAGCGGTAATGATTTAATATTCTTTCAATAGTTTCAGATTCGAACAATTCAGCATTAAAATCAGCATTAATCATCAGCCCTTCTTCTGATTCCATTATTGTCATTGAAATGTCAAAATTGGGACTATTTGGTTTCAACGGGAAAGAAGATATTTGCAGATTCGACAATTCCAACGGTTTTATTTTCAGATTTTGGAACACAAACATTATCTGGAATAATGGCGAATGGCTCATATCTCTTACAGGCTGCAGCTCTTCCACAATTTTCTCAAATGGAACATCCTGATTTGCATAGGCTTCCAAAGCCATCTTTCTTACTGACGCTAACAGATATTTAAATGACGGGTTAATCTCGAAATCAGTTCTTAATGCCAATGTATTGACAAAAAAGCCGATCAGATTTTCCAGTTCAGATTGCACCCTGCCTGCGATTGGGGTCCCCACAACAATAGTATGTTGTCCCGTATACTTGTATAGCAATGTATTGAATGCTCCCAGCAATGTCATGAATAGCGTCACTCCCTCTCGCCTGCTGATTTCGTATAATCCATTAATGGATGATTTGGGAACGTATATGGAGAGATTGCCGCCTTTTAAAGGCTGGGCTGCCTTACGGGGATGGTCTGTAACCAGATCCAGCAGAGGCGGGACATCTTTTAGCTGCTCTTTCCAGTAACCTAACTGTTCCTCATATATTCCATTTTCCAGCTGCTCATGCTGCCAAAGTGAATAATCTGAATACTGGATGGGTAAATCAGGGAGAACCGGTATTGCATTATCAGTATAGGCATTATATATATCCGTAATTTCCTTAATTAGGATTCCCATTGACCAGCCATCTGCGATTATATGATGTAATACAAAAAGGAGCACGAATTCCTCGCCGGACAACATCATTACGGAAATCCTGAATAATGGCCCCTTATCAAGCTGGAAAGGCTTCTGAATTTCTTCATGAGCAATTTTATATGCTTCTGTAATCTTCTGACTTTCGGATCCGGCATTTATATTTATAATTGTTATATCAGGATCAATCTCATCCGCTATAATCTGAACCGGTTTACCAGCTGATTCTGCAAATATGGTTCTTAATGCTTCATGACGCCTAATAATGGTTTTCACAGCTCCTGTAAACTTTATAAGGTCAAAATTACCCTTAACTTTTATGGCGGTTGGAATGTTATAAGCTGTCAGTCCCGGGTGCAGTTTGTCCAGGAACCATAGTCTCTGCTGGGCAAATGATAATGGAACGTTACCATTTTTATGGTATTTGTGAACCTTTTGCACCTGGATGGTATCTTTCTTTATACTCGCATCAATAATCTCAGCCATCGATGCAAGATCCTTTGACTCAAATAAACTGTTCAATGGCAATTCAATATTAAAAGCATCCCGTATTCTGGAAATCAATTGTGTTGCGAGCAGTGAATGCCCTCCCAGGTCAAAGAAATTCTGATGCCTGGCAATACTTTTCATATTCAAAACATCTGCCCAAATGTTTACCAGTACTTCCTCAGTCATTGTCAATTGTTCTGAATATCCCCCATTAATATTTTCCCGATCAGGCGCAGGTAATTTTTTCCTGTCGATTTTGCCATTGGGAGTCATTGGAAGTGCATCAAGTTTCATTATAAATGAAGGTATCATGTAGTCAGGGAGCCTGCCTCTCAGGTATCTCTGAAGTGCAAGTGAGTCGAACTGCTTTGCATCTCCCATTACTACGTATCCGATCAGCCTTTTATCTGATGGACGGTCCTCTCTCAGGACCACAACTGCTTCCTGTATTCCTACATACGACTTCCTCTGTGATTCTATTTCCTGAAGTTCAATCCTGAATCCCCTGACTTTTACCTGGTTGTCTATTCTTCCCAAAAACTCAATCGTTCCATCCTCTAGATATCTGACCAGGTCTCCTGTCTTGTA
>JBLMZM010000155.1:0-8149 GCA_050258815.1 Ignavibacteriales bacterium | reverse complement strand
GTCTGTCTATTTTACCGGCTGGTGTCATCGGGAAGGAATCCATGATTATCACTGACGAAGGGATAAGGAAACCAGGCAGTTTCTGACTGAGATAATTCTTCAGTTCAAATATTTCACATTTATTTTGAAGTACAACATAAACAATGATACTCTTGTCACCCAGGCTATTCTGATTTAGAACAGTGACAGCATTTTTTACCGCAGGATGCATGCGAAGGACTGATTCAATTTCACCAAGCTCAACTCTGAATCCTCTTATTTTAACCTGATGATCGACTCTGCCAATAAATTCCAGGTTTCCATCCGTGAGATAACGCACCAGGTCTCCTGTCCTGTACAGCCGCTGTCCTTCTTTCTTATTAAAGGGGTCAGGGACAAACCTTTCGGCAGTAAGATCTGCCAGTCCTTTGTAACCTGAAGCAAGGCAGTCTCCGCCGATATACAATTCCCCTATCACGCCCCGGGGCACAATTTCTCCGTTTTCATCCAGTATATAAGCGGTACGGTTTGCCTGAGGCTTTCCTATAGGTAAATTCCTTTCGCCACCTTTAAGGTGTTCTTCTTTTAATTCACCGGTTACCGAAGTAATAGTAGTCTCTGTCGGTCCATAAGCATTAATCAGTTTTACCTGATCAGCTTCTAGTGAGAACCATTTCTTTAGCATATAATAGTGAATTACGTCACCACCGATAATAATCAATCTGAGCTGATGAAAATCCGGATTTTTAAATCTGCTCCATTCACTTATCAGCTGCTCCCAGTATGAAGGCGGCAAATTAATGACCGTTAATCCCATTTGTGATATTTTATTCAGAAATACTTCTGCACTCCATAGTTCTTCCTCTCTTAATATTAGAGCAGCCCCTGATATGAGCGTTACAAACACCTGCTCCAGAGAAGCATCAAAGTTCATGGAAGAAAACTGCAGCACACGGTCCTTGTCTTCAATCTTATAATAATCTTTAATTTTTCTGCAGTGATTTCCTAATGCTGTATGTGGAACCATTACCCCTTTGGGTTTCCCCGTTGAACCTGAAGTATAAATAATGTAAGCTGTGCTTTCAGCCTCAATGCTTAATTGTGGGTTTTCACTTTGAAGCGTGTCGTTAATTGACTCCTCAAGTAGAATAACTTTTATCCCGCTTTTCTCTAATGAAGATTCAAATTCTCTGGTAGTAAGTACTATGGAAACTCCTGCATCATTTCTCATAAAATTAATTCGTTCCTCAGGATATTCAGGATCCAGAGGAACGTAGGTTCCACCTGACTTAAATATACCCAGTATTCCGGCGATCATTTTCGCTGAACGCTTACTGAAGATACCTACTGAATCTTCCTTGCGAATTCCATTGCTCTTTAACAGAAATGCGATTCTGTTCGCCATTCTGTTAAGCTGTGCATAACTCACCTGTTGTCCTTCTGAAATTATTGCAATCGCATTAGGAGTCAGCAGCACCTGATTCTCGAACTGTTCATGAATAAAGTTGTTTTTCCTGAAATCCCCGGCGGTTGAATTCAACTGATTCATCAGTGTTTTCATTTCGTTCAACGGGATCGGTGAATAGTCGCGGATTTTTCTTTCAGGATTACTTGAAACATTTTCAAGCAATGTCTTAAAATGATCGGCCATCTGTTTTATAGTCCCCGCATCAAACAGATCTGTATTGTATTGTAAAGTCGCAGATAAGGAATCAGCTTTTTCAACAATGCTGAGCGTCAGATCGAATTGGGCAACTTTGTGTTCTATATGATAGGACTCCAGTCTTAATCCCCCAAGATTCAGTTTTGCTCCTGAATCAGAAAGGATGAAACCAGCAAGCCCCAGTTCTTTCAGGAGATGAGGTCTCTCCAAAACAAACATTACATCAAAGAATGGTGACCTGCTGGCCCCGCGATGATGTTGTAATTTTTCTACGAGTAAGGAGAAGGGATAACCCTGGTGATCGAGGGCGTCAAGCACAGTTTTTCTAAGGTTTGCAAGATAGTCCCTGAATAGAATATTATCCTGGACTTTACTTCTTATCACCATCGTATTGACAAAGTACCCGACTATATTTTCCAGTTCTGGCCTATCTCTTCCTGAAGCCGGGGATCCGATAATAATTTCTTCCTGGTGTGAATACCTGTTCATAAGAATGTTAAATACAGCCAGCAGTACAATATATAAAGTGGAATTCTCATCCCTGACAATAGTTTTTAGTCTGTTGGTAATTTTATTGTTAATCTGGAAAGAAAACACCGCGCCATTATAGGTTTTGATCTGAGGCCTGGTTTTATCATTTGGCAGATTTAGTACCGGTATTTCACCAGCGAGCTGATGCCTCCAATAGTCATAGCTTTTTCTGCCGTCGGCAGCTTCAAGATATTTTGCCTGCCAGTTTACAAAGTCTGAATATTGAAGATCAGAAAACTCAAGATCAGCCTTCTCCCCCTTCTTTATCGCCGGGTAGAGCTGCCTCAATTCCGATAATAATATTACGATTGACCAGAGATCAACAGCTATATGATGAAAATTCATTAACAGGATATGCTCATGTTCTGATATTTTTAGTAATGTCACCCTGAAAATTGGTCCCTGTGTCAGGTCAAAAGGTCTGTGTGCCTCAGCTATGATTTTTTCATTAATCCTGCTTTCCTTCCATTCCACAGCATTAATTTCGGACATATAGCTTCTGCTTTTTATCTGAATTTTCTGATAAGGACCATTTTCACCATTATGATATGTGGTTCTTAGTGAGGCATGCCTGTCAATCAGTAGGTCAAACGATTTTCTGAGTGCGTGTACATCCAGTTCTGACTGGATACGGGCAGCAAAAAAGATATTATATGCTGTATTGTTTGGTTCCAGCTGCTGCATGAACCACAAAGATTTCTGACCATAAGATAAAGGTCCCTCATTTCTGTATTTTAGTACCGGAATAACGGGAAGAGAATTATTATTATTTCCATTTGCAAGCTGTTCGAATATTCTGTTTGCCAGTGAGGAAGAATTTGAATTTTGAAATAACTCCGAAATCGAAATGGAAATTCCGAGTTTTGATTCAATATCATTTTTTAATTCTACCATCATAAGTGAATCCATCCCAAAACTGGCAATAGAACGGCCTGGTGAGATGGATTTTACGTTCACCTTTAATATTGAAGCAAGTACATAAAGCAGCCATTTATCTATTTTACTTATATCTGGATCATTTTTAATATTCGACGTAAGATCAAGGACTTCATTTTCCGTTACCTGTTCGCCTTCTGCCATATTTTGGGAAAGCCGGGTCTCTTTAATAATATTCAAAGTTCCTGAGAGGTACTGGTTCTTAACTGCCTGCCGCTGGATTTTCCCACTTGACGTTTTAGAGATTGTTTTTGCTTTTATTAAAACTACTGAATAAACCTGTATATCGTGTTCTTCACTTACTGCCTCTCTTATTTTCATGATTGCCTCTTCCAGGTCTCCTGCGCCCGACTGGATTTCCTGCACAATCACTAGCCGTTCCTCCCTCTCCTCTTCAATTGAAAACGCAGCAACACAGGAAGCTCTTAAAATCGGATGAGATTTTTCCGCAGTATTTTCAATATCCTGCGGATAAAAATTCTTTCCTCTGATTATTATGAGATCCTTTAATCTACCTGTCACAAACAGCTCCTGGTTTTCATCCATGAATCCCAGGTCCCCTGTCCTCAGGAAAGGACCTTCATTGGTATCCGAAGTAAATGCGAAAAACGTGTATTCAGTTTCCTCGCCTTTTCGCCAGTATCCCTGTGCAACGCTTGCACCCGCAACCCATATCTCCCCGATTTCCCCATTAGCGCAGACAGTCTTGTCCTCCGGATTTACTATTATAATTTTCTGGTCGCCTATTACTCTTCCGCAACCAACTAATTTCAATCCCGTGCTGCTGGTATCAATTGATTTTCCCGGAATTTTTCCCTGCATTGATTTTTTATCGTAAACTTCTATCACGGGTAATCCCGGAAAATTTTTCCCGGTCACAAATAGGGTTGTTTCTGCCATTCCATAACATGGATAAAAGGCTTCTTTCCTGAAACCGGCCGGCTGGAATGTCTGTGAGAAATTATCAAGAGTCTCTGCCCTTACAGGTTCTGCACCTGTAAATGCTACTGTCCAGTTCCTTAGATCAAGTGATTCTATTTGTTCAACTGAAAGCTTTCTGAGACAAAGTTCGTAGGCAAAATTAGGACCCCCGCTTATAACATTCTTGTTTTTTATTGAAGATATAATTTGCAGCCACTTCTGCGGCCAGCTCAGGAATGTGATAGGGGACATTAAAGTAGTCTGCAAGCCTGAAAAAATAGGTTGCAAAATACCCCCTATCAATCCCATATCATGGTAAAACGGGAGCCATATAACAGCTTCATTTTCTTCAGGAGAGATCCTGAACCCCTCTTTTATTAGTACCGAATTATGGACCAGATTTCTATGGCTGACCATGACACCCTTTGGCGATCCTGTTGAACCGGAAGTGTACTGCAGGAAAGCAATCGAATCAGGAGCAATCCTTTCATCTTTGTACTCTTCGCTTTCCATTACTTCTCTGGAATCTGTTGCCACCCAAAATAAATTACTGATATTGGCAGCTGCATCAGATTCGTTCCATCGCCTTATTGTTTTGTTAAGCTGTGTCGCCTCGGATGAGTGCCTGAAATATATCTGCATTAGAGACATAATCTTTTCTGTCGTTAGTGCCAGTGAAGCCTCAGCATCTTTTGATATGGTTTCAAGTCTGGGAAGTGAACGTTCCAGCGCAGCAGGACTTGGAGGATAGGCAGGGACAGCAATAACTCCGGCATAAAGGCATCCGAAGAACCCCGCAATATATTGCAGTCCCGGAGGATAAAGTAGAAGTGCTCTTTTACCTTTAAGATTTCTGGACTGCAAAAAGGATGCAATCTTTCTTGCCTGATAGTCAAGTTCGGCATATGTGATGCTTTCCCTTTTATTATCGCTATCTGTTATGAATGTAAATATTGCATTGTCACCATTTCTGGCCGCATGCTGCGTAAGGATATCCACAAATGTAGATGATTTCAGATTCAGCCCAAGAGAATCCAGTTTGCCATAATTCATAATTGTCCTGCTTTTTAAAATATTTAATGCTTGTCAGTTCTATTTCTCTAGCAACATATTTCTGGCTTGAACTCTTACTTTCCGGTGCTGGGGTCAATTTGCATTGAACAATAATAATAAAATATGTGTTTTTTGTATTACAAAAATTAATGAACGGTTACTTTTTTAAGTTAAAGGTTATTTATACAGTATAACAGGTTTATCTCATCTGGCAATAAAATACAATAAAAATTTTCAGGGAATCAGGGGTCTTATTTCACCATTTTGTGGTATTCAGCAGGGATCTTAGCCTTGTACTATACCTCCTGCTGATAATGAACGGTTCGCTTACGTCTTCCAGGTAAATACGGAATGAATGGTTAAACCATTTTTCTACTTTTTTTACGAAGTCGAGATTGATTATTGTGGAACGGTGAATACGCACAAACACCTTGGCAGGAAGAATTTTCTCCCATTCTTTAAGAAGTTTCTGCACCAGCAGATGTTTAGTTTCTACGGTATAAACATTACTATATTCCTCAGCGGCAGATATATATACTATATTGCAGATCTTTAGTATCTCTGGACGGTTGCCGACCATTAGGAACAGCCGGTCATCAGTACTCAGTTTTTTACCGTTGTTATTGCCGATGTTATTATTCTTCTTTACCTGATTATCCTGCTTCCCTGCTATTTTATCGAATCTTTTCAGCCTCGCTTCAATAGACCTGATTAATTGGCCGGCTTTTATCGGTTTGATAAAATAGTCGTCTGCTCCGAGTTCCATAGCAGAACGGAGATCCGTCATTTCCGTTTTTTCAGAAGTGCAAAGGAAGAAAGGGATTGTAGATATGTCTTGTTGTTTTGATATTTCGGATAGAACTGCCAATCCATCCAGATCAGGCAGTTCAATTGAACATAAAATTAGATCAGGCTTTGTCAGCTTGGCTATCTTGATGCCAGCATTGCCATTTTCAGCCGATATTATTTTATATCCAAAATCTTCGAGCAGGTCCTTAATAGTATCTCTGAATGAATCATCGTTTTCAATGATTAAAATCTTCTTCATCGTATCCTACTTGTTAAATAATATACTCAGCAATAATTACATTCAATCCAATACATTAAATCACGATACAGTAATATAGATGAAAACGATAAATGAGAACAAGCAATGATCTTAATAAGAGACTATTTATTATGCTAATATGTAAGAATTTTCAAAATCATTTCAAAATCAAACTCTTTATAATATTATTTATTATAAATGATTTTGTCAATATTAGATTTTGAATATTGATAGATGTCACAATAGGGGGAGAGATTTACCCGCTCATTTATATAGAAGCATCTCTTCAATCCCATGTAGCGGGGAGCTATCTTTAATGTTTTCGAAGAGAGGCCAGTCTTTCATAAAGACTTTTTTCTTCGGGAGTAATATTTCTGGGAATCCTCACTGATATTTCTACCATCAGGTCGCCCCTTTCATTTGGGTTTTCCGGTTTCCTTAAACCAAGTCCCTTCAGCCTTAGAATTGTCCCATTATCTGTCTCAGCCGGAATGGTAAGATTTATAACTGTACCATCAATGGTCCTTATTGCTTTCTTGCCTCCAAGTATAGCAGAAAAAATATCTGTATCCAGTTTGAAATGAAGATTATGACCCTTCCGCTCAAACAAGGGATGTTTTTCAATATGAATGGTTAAATAAAGATCTCCCCTTTCACCGCCTCCTTGTGCCTGTGCGCCCTGGTTTTTAAGCCTGAGTTTTTTCCCTTCTTCCATTCCAGGAGTAATTTTCACCCTGATGGTTCTGCCGTCAACCGTAAACTGTTTTTCTGCCCCGTTATGAGCTTCTTCAAGTGATATATTTAAAATGGCTTCATAATCCGCACCCCTTTTAACTCTCTGCCTTGCACCTCTTTTGTTTGTAAATGCTTGTCCGCCGCCCATAAATGCCTGAAAGAAATCGGAAAAGCCTCCCATATTCCCAAATATGTTTTCGAAGTCTCCCGAATACTGGTATTCCCTACCCTGATCACTGGAAGTAAAATTACGGTACCAATCATCAGCACTGTTTCCTCCGGTATGCTGATATGCATTCCAGTTGGATGCAATGTTATCATACTTTTGTCTTTTCTCAGGATTACTCAATACCTCATTTGCTTCTGTAACCTCTTTGAATTTTTCCTCGGCTGCCTTATCGCCAGGATTTTTATCCGGATGATATTTTTTTGCCAGTTTTCTGTAAGCTTTTTTTATATCTTCAGTGGAGGCATTTTTATTTATACCGAGAACTTCATAATAGTTTTTAAATTCCATCCCAGTTCCTCAATCTCAATATTTAGTTTATAGAAACAGACTCTATATAATATAAAAATTTCAGTGATAATGTTTCAAATGAATTGTATACCTGGAGTTTCAAGTCTTAATAATTAAATGCCTTAACCGTTGCATGACAGTTAAGGCATTCCATTAAAACCGGCAGGAATTTATTTCTTTAATGTTAATAAATTGTCAATCTGGTCCATCACCTCGTTCATCCTCTTCATGGCTAGCTGAAACGGTTGTGAACTGAGAGGATCAATCCCGGCTGTTTTTATAAGCTCAATTGGATAATCCGAACCTCCGCCTTTAAGTATTGTATTATATTTTTTAACTGCGGGTTCGCCCTCAGTCTGTATTTTCTCAGCGAATGCGGTAGAATAAATCAGAGACGTCGAATACTGGAATACATAATAGGTGTAATTAATAAGGTGCGGTATATACTCCCATTCGAAAGCAATGTAGGGGTCAACTTTGCAAATACCCTCATCGTTACCATAATAATATTTTACCAGTTTGTAATAAATATCACTCATTACTTCACCCGTAAGCGATTCACCCTTTTCAATACGCTTGTGAATTTCCCATTCAAACTCTGCAAACAGCACCTGTCTGAAAATTGTAGTCCTCAGCAGCTCCAGATAAGTCCCCAGCAGGTAGAGTTTTTCCTCATTGGTCTTAGCATGTTTTACCATATAAGAATTCAGAAGATTCTCATTCAATGTTGAAGCTATCTCTGCAACAAATGTCGCATAATCCGACT
>JBLMZM010000154.1:0-2908 GCA_050258815.1 Ignavibacteriales bacterium | reverse complement strand
GTTGCGGTAGAGTTTCACCTTATGCATCAGGTGTTCGAATGCCTGGATGTTCTGGTACTTTTCTATATTGAGGTGGTCTGTAGTAAGGAGCACCGCCTCTGAGAGGCTTCTGCACTCGCGCACTTTAACCCTGCGGCCGTTAAGTTCGGAAGTTAAGTTATCGCCGATAAGGAATTCGTTGAGCACCGGCTGGTTAATGACGCCGATGAGGGGTTCGCCGTTTTTCATAAGGGCGATGAGTGTACCAAAGGTAGTGGTGCCGCAGATAAAGCTTTTCGTGCCGTCTATGGGGTCGAGGACCCACTGGTAGTCGGCGTCCACGTTATGGCTGCCGAATTCCTCGCCGAGGATGCCGTGGTCGGGGAATTCCCTCATTATCAATTCGCGCATAATTTCTTCAGCTTTTTTATCTGCCACAGTGACGGGTGACATATCGCCTTTGGATTCAATTTTTATTTCGGTGCGGAAATAGGAGCGGATAATTTCGCCGCTTTTATCGGCCAGGAGTCTGGCAAATTTTTTTAAGTCTTCCATAGATAAAGTTAGGGTTTAGGTTAAGTATTGGTCAAAAATGTCCGAATAATTATATTTAAATTTACTGAAGAAAGAATTAAGTTATGCAATTAAATTTGAGAAAGACCGGGATGAAATGAGGACTATAATATTACTTGCGATTTCTAACATATTCATGACGTTTGCCTGGTACGGGCATTTAAAGTTTCGGGACAAGCCTTTAATTATAGTAATTGCGGCAAGCTGGGGCATTGCGCTGCTGGAGTACATTTTTCAGGTGCCGGCGAACCGTATAGGCTACGGGCAGTTCAACGCGGCGCAGTTAAAGACGATACAGGAAGTAATAACGCTGGTAGTATTCAGTGTATTTTCGGTATTATATTTAAAGGAAGACTTCAGGTGGAATTACGCCGTAGGGTTCGGCTTGATAGCGTTGGCTGTATTTTTTATATTTAAGAAGTGGTAGAAAAAATAAGGGACAGATATTAATTCCTTTTGGAAAAAGGGAAAGATTTCATATATTTAGAGCTCAAAATATTCTCTGGAGAGATGGCAGAGTGGTTGAATGCGGCGGTCTTGAAAACCGTTAAGGATGCAAGTCC
This sequence comes from Ignavibacteriales bacterium, assembly GCA_050258815.1. Lineage (GTDB taxonomy): Bacteria > Bacteroidota > Ignavibacteria > Ignavibacteriales > SURF-24 > JAAXKN01. The sequence continues at coordinate 1,793 of JBLMZM010000154.1, read as the reverse complement.
TTCCGGGGTTCGAATCCCTGTCTCTCCGCCCACATACATTAAAGCTCAAGAACTGCGAATACAAGCCGTTTTTGAGCTTTTTTGTTTATATAGTGCATCCTAAACTGACCTAAATCCACCTACTTTCTCACAGAATATGACAGATTTATGACAAATCTATGACACTTACAATAGTTGTCCATATTCAATACTCGATCTGAGCTGAAATTTTGTCGAAATAACTACTAATCCTTCATCAATAAAGCATATTCTGCATTTTCCCATCAAGCAACTCAGTCGGCATTTTTCTAAAAACATCTGAATCAGAGCGCATAGAGCATAGCTATCCCCTTCCCATTCAGGATAAATTTTTGAATAAAATAAATGCGATTAAGCAGCTTGTCTGTAATAGACGTGATGAAGCCCGTTCACAGCAGGAACTTTCTCAATCTTTCCTGCAAACTGAACCTTCCTTCCTTCGGGTGAATCCTTGTTGATCCCGATGTGAGTTCTATACTTATTGTAATAGGACAGGTAACCAGAAAGAACAGATCTTAAATGATCTTCATTCATTATGATTACATGATCCAGGCATTCCCTTTTTATGCTTCCGATTACCCTTTCCACATATCCGTTCTGCCATGGTGAGCGGTAGGATGTTACAATCTGTTTAATTCCCAGATTCTTTACTCCACTTGAAAAAACATTGCCATATCTTGGATCCCGGTCACGAATTAAATATTTGGGAGTATCGTAATTAAAGAGCATGTTTCTTATCTGCTGAAGTGTCCACTCTGCTGTCGGGTTCTTCGTTACATTGAAGTGAACGATCTTCCGTCTAGAGTGGTCTATTACAACCAGAACATGAATAAGTTTAAAATTAATTGTCGGCACAGTAAGAAAATCAATTGATATGATTTCTTTAGAATGGTTCTTAAGGAATGTTTTCCATCTCTGACCTGTTGTTCTTCCATGCCGTTTTGGAATATATCTTTGAACTGTTGACTGTGAAATATTAAATCCAAGTTTCTTTAGTTCTCCATGAATACGTGGCACTCCCCAGAGAGGATTTTCATTTGCAATCTGCCGTATGAGATCTATTACTTCCTTGCCGATCTTTGGTCTACCGTCTTTATGCCTGCTTTTTCTTCTCCAGTAAGTTCTGAAAGCTGTTCTGTGCCATTTGATAACAGTTTCAGGTTTTATGATAAAGACTTTATCTTTCCAGTCTGAAAGTAAATCTTTCATTATGCTGAAGACTAACCGATCTGACCTTTTAATTCGTAATTTAGGATTTGTTCTTTGCAGGATTTCTATCTGTTTTCTTAAGATTATGTTTTCAAGCCTTAGCTGAGCTTTGGTTTTGAAGGAATTCAGAAAGAATAGCAAAAGGGATTTAATCATCGGGTCCAGTTATTTAGTGAATATTACCCGGCAAAGATAAGGAAAGAATGCTTCACAACAATGCGATATATTGCCAAATTCGCAGGAATGATGTTTTGAACAGGGACAGGAGGCTGTCAGGTTTATTTTCCGGTATGAAAAGAATTATCAGTTAATTTGGATGGGAAATAATAAAATATCCGTGTCATTGTTATACTTAAATATTAATTATTCAGATGCTGTTTTTTGAGGGGGCAGTATTATCTGCTCAAATCTCTCATCAGTAAGCGGCCTGGGGCATTTTTCTTTGGGCCCATATAAATGAGTTTGAATATATTTCTCCATTCCAATGCACACTATTGAAAAGCCCAACCGGCAGTCATGGCGTGATCCTTCGTAATTTACATTGTAGGCTTTGCATCCGCTGCATG
>JBLMZM010000153.1:0-4934 GCA_050258815.1 Ignavibacteriales bacterium | reverse complement strand
TCCATGTTAGGCATCAGGCTTACGCTTTTATCCAACTGGAAATCCACTGCTCCCAGCAGGAGGTTTGTCCTGTCGTGCTTATCCAGGTCTGTATTGGGGCTGTACCTGTCGTATCTTCCGACTATGCGGATTTTGTCAGCTACCCTTAACCATGCGTAGGCAGAAACGCCATAGCCGTTCTGGGACCGGAGTGCGGCGGATGAACCGGGTGCAAAGTTATTCTGCTGGGTCTTGTAGAATGATTCGATTCCTGCAGAATAGGCGTCCTTTTGAAAGAAGTTAAGCATTACAGCGCCGATGAAAGCGCCGTTGTTTTTCTTCTGTTTATCGAGTGGGTCGGTTTTAGGAGCATAGGATGCATAATCGCCGTAGACAGTAAACTGGAAAAAGCTTAGGGGTGCAAACTGCAGGAAAGCGTAGAAGCGTTTATACTTATTCACTTCGGGTGCGTTGCCCGAGTTATTGCCTATTTTGACCCAGTATTTAACCGTACCGGCCTCATCGAGCTTGCCCTTGAGGTCGACGCCCAGGTCGCGTGAGGGCACGATGCCGTTCAGGTCGGTGATGGTTTTCTCGAGCGGGCGGTATCCCCAGAATGCCTCAGCCACGTCAATCTCGGGGTTAGGTGAAAGTCCGAAGATAAAGTCGCTGCCCTGGAAGATATTTTTCCATTTGAGGTATGCGTCCTTGACCATGACTCCTATTTTGCCGCCGGAGGTAAGCGAGGATGCGGACTGGTCGGCCTCCAGGCGGAATCTCGCGTCGAATGAGCCCGAGATGGCATAGTCGGTTGTAACATAAATTCTCCTGAACTGAAACCCGTTCAGGTCTTTTTTCGTAGTGTCCCTCTGGTCTATATTATAAAAATAATCGCCGAACATGAGGCCGCCGAATTTGGGAGCATTTTGCTCCTGTGCTAATGCGGCAGTTGAAAAAAGTGCGGCAAACAAGATCAGTACTATAGTTTTCATAACGATTCCTTTAATTATTAATGCGTACAATAAAAGTACGATTAATAGATCTCCGGGGTGTTAAGGAATTGTTAAGTAAATGTTACCTTATTGTTAAGCGGCAAGAGCAGTTTCAATCATTAAGATATAAATCAGTTTGTAGAGGGCTACGAAAACCCGCTGCTTTGGGTAAAAAAAGGCCAGGAAAACCTGCCACCTGAATGTTTGATTATTTTAAAATTTTCAACATAAATATGGCAGGCTTCGCATAAAGGAGCATAAAGACTGTTTACGTTACACAAAAAATATTATTTCCCAACATTCTAATGAGGATTAAAAATCGTCATATTCTTCTGGCGCGTCAGGTTCTTCTATTGTATCATCTGCCTTACTCTGGAAATAATATGAAATGCCGAGTGAAATCACGCGCCTGGTTTCCCTTAGGCTCTTGTAACTGTAGAAACCGGTGCCATATATATTACGGTCATTAATGAGAGTGTTAAATATATCCTGGATCTTTAACGTGAGTGAAAGCTGCTTATCGAAGAACAGTGCTTTCACCGAAGTATTTGCATAATATGCTGCTTTGGATTTTGATTGTGAAGTGTACTCGGGTGACGAATATCTGAATTCTGTCTGCAGTCTTAAATTGCTGAATGAGGCACCGGACCTGAGACTGGTATTCCATGAAAATGTGCGGTTATTTAAGCTGCTCCCGTCATAATTCCTTTTATTAAATCTTATCATAGGTTCAACTGTCAGCCAGCCGTAAAAAGTTTTGCTTATGTACAGATTTCCCTCGATACTGCCTGAACTTGCAAGGTTTTTATAGGTTGTTATTGCGGTTCTTGCATCCCCCTGTGTTGTTATTTCTTCAATAACATCTTTCATTTTGTAGTAGGATACACCGGCTCTTATAAAAAGATCTTTCTTAGTAACTACATAACCAAAGCCATATGCTGATGAATAGGAAGGTTTCAGCTTCGGGTTCCCCATCGTTAAATTTGTCGAGTCGGTGTAATCAATGTAAGGATTTAACTCTCTGTTCTCCGGGTAATTTATCCTGCGGGAATGCCCCAGGCTTATTTTATGGTCTTTAAAGATTTCTTTTGATAGACCGATCCCGGGGCAAACACTGGTAAAACTATTCGAGAAAGCATTCCCCGAAATTATCTCCTCATTTTTCAGGTTTAACTTTTCAACAGCAGCACCGGCGTTATAATGTATGTCCCAGATGATTCCTGAAAGCTCTGCATGGACATTATTCATGAAGGCATAATATTTACTTTGAAATCTTTGTGCCGGCAGATGAATGAACTTTTGTTCATTCGTGTCAAAATTATTATAGAAATTATCCATCGCCAGTTTTTTCAGTTCACCGCTGTAGCCGGATGAAAATTTCGTGCTCCGGCCAAGAGGGTGTACATATGAAAGATTCCATAATAATGTATTATTGGAATTCCCTGAAGTGTTATGCTGTTTTAATTGATATTCAGTTGAGTACAATAATCTCTTATCGGTTTTAATGTTCATGTCCAGGAAATTCTTAATATAGGATACCATGGCAGACAGGCTTCTTCCTTTTTCAGGGAATTGTTTGTTGTACATCAGAGAGTATGTAATAAAATTCTGTCTTGTATTGGTCATGTTATCACTTTTGAAGTTATCAAGGTAGTTTGCTTTATCTCCGGTTAGCTGGTTAGTGAGTAAAGTCTGGATATCAGTATTTCTTATGTAATAAGAATATGCTGCATTAAAAATATTTTCCTTGCCGGGATTAAAGCCAAGATTAAGCACCACACGGTCAGAGCCGGTTTTATTTTCCGAATCGGAGGACTGCCCGAGTGTGTTTGACCCTTCATCCAAAGCAATGGTCTTCATCATGCTGCTGGCGCTGTTATACCTGGAATAGTTATTTACGTAACTTCCCCGTGTGAAGATGCTCTTATACATGAAGCCAAGGCCAATACTGGAGTTCAGGTGGTTCTTAGTATCACCTGTAAGGTCTATATATCCTGATATTTTTGCGCCGGGCTTTTTCTTCATGATTATGTTTATAATGCCCGCGTCGGATCTTTCGCTATACTCAATTGAGGGGTTTAGGATCAGCTCAATTCTTTCAATATCGCCTGAAGAAATAAGCTTCAGGTCATCAGGGTTTTCAATTCCTGAATACCTGGCGGGAACACCATTGATGTAAATTACAGACCCGGGGCTGCCCATAAGGCTTATTCTGCCGTCAATATCAACGTTGACCATGGGAGTGTTCTCAAGCACTTCAGAGGCATTGGCTCCAAAAGAACGGTCGACATTTAAAATGATCTTGTCATCCTCAAAGACAAGCTTTTCTTTCTTTCCTGTTACATTAACAATTGATGTTGACAGGCTTTTTGAGACGAGTCTGATCGTATCGAAATCTATTTCAGTGTTTATGCTGCTTATTGTAAGCTTATCTCTTTTGCGGGATTTGTATCCAATTGCAGAGAGTCTGGTGAAATAATTGCCTACGGGGAGGTTTGCCAGAATGAATCTGCCTGTAGAATCTGTAACTGTGCCGTTAAATAGTGTTGAATCTGTGAGTTTATTAACTACAAAGCTGGCATATTCAACCGGCTGGCCTGTGAGGCTGTCAACAACAACGCCTCTTATCACACCAGGTCCCTTAAGGATGATCTTCCTGTGTGTTTGGCCCAGGGCAGAGGATAAGGCAGAAATAAGCAGCAGGAAAGAAGCCGATAAAAATAACGATATATTAAAAACGTTCCCAGAATGCTTTGAAAGTAATGAGATATCGTGCAATTTAACGCTCTGGTTTTTCATGAAAAGGATCCTTTTACTTAATAATATTCCCGATAAGAATTGTGGATAAACACTGTCCGGTTTATAATGAGCGATCTTTCCTGTGGGGGCCTTGTAGATCATCTTCAAATCTGGAAAATCACCCGAATAAAATATTGTTCTAAGTATTTCGCTTTCATAAACAAATTTGATGTTCAATTCTGCAGGATATTATATCATGAATAAATTGTCATTTATAACTCTGCTATTTTTGACAAAAAATTCCACTATCTAAAATTCATTTGTTGCTTTACGATGTAAATGCATATTAGAAGGCAGCATATCCAGGGAAAGATTGCCAGTACTAATTTCCAATCGGGTAGAATATAAAACTTTGAAAATAATGACTTATATGTAATTAATAATCCTATGATAGGAGACACTGCCACAAAACCTATAAATAATGCTATTACAGCAACATAAGGATATTTCATCTGTCTCTTTTCTGATTTAATTCTGTTCCGCAAGTTATTTTCCCATGTTAAAATATTATCGCCTAGTAATTTGTTGATTCTGTTTTCTATTTCTTTTACATGAAAACCAGCGCGCATCATTCTATGGACCTCTCCCAGCCAGATGAGCAGGCATAAAGTGCTTATGACAGGAATGCCGAAATAAAAAATGGCGACCAGGGGAAACTCATAGTCTGGGAGCTTGTCAATAACCACACCTCCAACAGTAAGCAGGCCTGCAATGCTGGCCAGTCCGAAGGACAGAATCTGGCTGCGGTTTTTTATCGAATCCAGGCTCTCCTGTCTTATAGTCTCATATTCATGAAATAGTGCGTCAATTTTGGCTTTTTTTATGCTGAAAGCATGCTCTGCAGTTACAGGGGAATAATCCTTATCGGGAGTTCCAGCAATTGCTTTTGGAACGGCCGTATTTATAACTCCAAGGTTTTCTTTAACTGAAGACATATGGTTTTCTGAAATATTCGAAAAACTTTGATTTATCAGGTACTGTTTATATGTCAGCCGAAGCAGATTTCTGCTGATCAGGCTTTTCTGATATGCCTCGTTAATGTGTTTTGTGCAATCCCAGCAATGCTTATTATGAGCGGGAGAGACAAAACAGGTTTTGTTTATAATGTAGTCAGATAATCGTAATACACCCTGACGTCCTAGAATTTAGTAAGAGTATACAATA